>CAYUXM010000443.1:0-1514 GCA_964448765.1 uncultured Rhodobacterales bacterium | reverse complement strand
GTGGGCATGACGTGGCGGATCGCGGGATGATGCATCGGCGCCATCATGAAGGCGATGCCGGCCTCGGCCAGCGCGCGCTCGACCACCTCGACGCCGACCATCACGTTGATGCCCATCTGCGTCAGCGCGTCGGCCGCGCCGGATTTCGACGACAGGTTGCGATTGCCATGCTTGGCCACCGGGACGCCGGCGCCGGCCACCACGAAGGCCGTGGCGGTGGAGATGTTCAGCGTGCCCTTGCCATCGCCGCCGGTGCCGACGATGTCCATCGCGCCCTCGGGCGCGCGCACCGCGTTGCACTTGGCGCGCATCACGCGGGCGGCGGCGGCGATCTCGGCCACCGTCTCGCCGCGGGTGCGCAGGGCCATCAGCAACCCGCCCATCTGGCTGGGCGTGGCCGCGCCCTCGAACAGCGCGGCGAAGGCCGCTTCGGCCTCGGCCGTCGTCAGCGGCCGGTCGGCGGCAAGGCCGATCAGGGGGCGAATGTCTGTCATCCGCGTCCTTTCCTCGGGGGCGCGATCCTGCGGCGAGGAATCGGGGGCTGCATGGCGGTCATGGTCAGGCGGCCCGCGTCACCTCGAACCCGGCCCCGGCGAGGAACGTCCCCAGCAACCTGTGGCCGTGTTCGGAGGCGATGGATTCGGGATGGAACTGCACGCCCTCGATCGGATGCGCGCGATGCCGCAGGCCCATGATCGTGCCGTTCCCTAGCCAGGCGGTGACCTCGAGGCTGTCGGGCAGGGTTTCGCGCTCCACCACGAGGCTGTGGTAGCGGGTGGCGCGGAACGGGTCGGGCAGGCCGGCGAAGACGCCCTGACCGGAATGATGGACATTGCCCAGCTTGCCGTGCACGATCTCGCCACAGCGCACGACGCGGCCGCCGAAGGCCTGGCCGATGGTCTGGTGGCCGAGGCAGACGCCCAGAAGCGGGGTTCCGGCCGCGGCGGCGGCGCGGGTGAGATCGAGGCAGATGCCGGCCTGGTCGGGATCGCAGGGGCCCGGCGACAACACGATCGCCCTGGGCGCCATCGCCATCGCCTCGGCCGCGGTGAGCGCGTCGTTGCGGCGCACCACGATCGGCGCCCCGAGCGCGCCGAGGTAGTGCACGAGGTTGTAGGTGAAACTGTCGTAGTTGTCGATCAGGAGGAGCATGGGCCCAGTTGTCGGTTTGGGGATGTCGCCCCCGGACTGTCGGGCTATACATGGTCAGAGCCGGGCGCCGGGGTCAAGGGCGCCGGCGGGGACGAAGGCGCAGGCCCGTGACGGGCCGGGCGCGAACGAACGGAGGACAGGGTGGTCCGGGGGCTGTTGTCGGGTATGGTCGTCGGCGGTATTTCGGCCGCCGCTGTTCTGGGGACGATCTCGCTGGTGGTGCCGTTGCCGGATCGGCCGGAGGCGGCGCAGCTGGCCGAGGCGGCGCTGCCCGCGGCAGAGCCGGCCGAGACCGGGGAGGCGGCCGTGGCCGCCGACGAAACCGACGCGCCGGACCGGATCGCGGCGGCCGAGGCGCCGCC
>CAYUXM010000442.1:0-1523 GCA_964448765.1 uncultured Rhodobacterales bacterium | reverse complement strand
TGCCGACCTTGGGGTTCGGCATCAGGTTGCGCGGGCCGAGGATCTTGCCCAGCCGGCCGACGATCGGCATCATGTCGGGCGTGGCGATGCAGCGATCGAACTCGATCGTGCCGCCCTGGATCGTTTCCATCAGGTCTTCGGCACCGACGATGTCGGCCCCGGCCTCCTTGGCCTCGTCAGCCTTGGCGCCGCGGGCGAAGACCGCCACGCGCACCGTCTTGCCGGTGCCGTTCGGCAGCGTGACGACGCCGCGGACCATCTGGTCCGCATGGCGGGGATCGACGCCGAGGTTCATCGCGATCTCGACGGTTTCATCGAACTTCGCCGAGGCGGCCTGCTTGATCAGGCCCAGCGCCTCCTCGACCGAGACATTGGCCTTGCCGTCGAACAGCGCGCGGGCGGCCGTGGTGCGTTTGCCGAGCTTTGCCATGGCTTACCCCTTCACCTCGATGCCGATCGACTTCGCCGAGCCGAGGATGATCTTCATCGCGGCCTCGACGTCGTTGGCCGACAGATCCTTCATCTTCTGCTCGGCGATCTCGCGGACCTGCGCCGCGGTCACGTAGGCCGCGGTCTCGCGGCCCGGCTTCTCGGCGCCGCGGGGGCGGTTGCGCTTGCCGACCGGCTTGAGCCCGGCCGCGACCTTGAGCAGGTAGGACGCCGGCGCCGACTTCGTCTCGAAGGTGAACGACTTGTCGGCATAGTAGGTGATGATCGTCGGCACCGGGGTGCCGGGCGTCATCTCCTGCGTCTTGGCGTTGAACTCCTTGCAAAAGCCCATGATGTTGATCCCGCGCTGGCCCAGCGCCGGGCCGACGGGCGGCGAGGGGTTGGCCTGCCCCGCCTTGATCTGCAGCTTCAGCTGCCCAACCACTTTCTTGGCCATCCGGCCTCTCCTTCGTCACCCGCCCCGCGAAGGGGCCCTGGTTTAGTGGTCCGGTCCGCGCGGCCCGCCCGGGCCCCGCTCGCCTCCCACGGCTCGCACGTCAGGCGCCCTTCGACACCTGCGTGAATTCCAGTTCCACCGGCGTCGCACGGCCGAAGATCGAGACCGTCACCTTGAGGCGGTTGTTGGCCTCGTCGACATCCTCGACCATGCCCGAGAAACCCTCGAACGGGCCGTCGGTCACCTGCACCTGCTCGCCGATGTCGAACCGGATCAGGTTGCGCGGCTGCGCCTCGCCCTCCTCGACCCGGTTCAGGATCGCGTTCACCTCGGCGTCGCGCATCGGCATCGGCTTGCCCTGCGGGCCGAGAAAGCCGGTGACCCGGTTGATCGAGTTGATCAGGTGATAGCCGCGGTCGGTCATGTCCATCCGCACCAGCACGTAGCCGGGCATGAAACGCCGCTCGCTCGTCACCTTCTTGCCGCGCCGGACCTCGATGACTTCCTCGGTCGGCACCAGCACCTCCTCGATCTCGTCCTCGAGGCCCTTCTCCGCCACGGCCTGCCGGATCTGTTCGGCCACCTTCTTCTCGAAGTTCGAGAGAACGCTGACCGAATACCAACGCTTCGCCATGTG
>CAYUXM010000441.1:0-1529 GCA_964448765.1 uncultured Rhodobacterales bacterium | reverse complement strand
ACCGGCTGTCGGCCTGGTTCGGCAAGGCCTTCGCCTGGCTGATCCTGATGATGACCTTCGGGATGAGCTACGAGGTCGTGGTGCGCTACGTGTTCAACGCGCCGACGCCCTGGGCGCTCGATGTCTCGTTCATCATGTATGGCACGCTGTTCATGATGGGCGGCGCCTACACGCTGTCGCGCGGCGGCCATGTGCGCGGCGATTTCCTCTACCGGCTGTGGCAGCCGCGGACCCAGGCCAAGGTCGACCTGGTGCTTTACATCCTGTTCTTCTTCCCCGGCGTGACCGCGCTGATCATGGCGGGCTGGAAATATGCTGACCGGTCGTGGGGCTACGGCGAGGTTTCGGTGAACAGCCCGGCCGGCGTGCCGATCTACCAGTTCAAGGCGGTGATCGTCGCCGCCGGCATCCTGCTGTTCATCCAGGGCATCGCGCAGGTGCTGCGCTGCATCCACGCCATGCGCACCAATGTCTGGCTGCAGGCCGAGGAAGACGTCGTCGAGACCGAAGACCTGCTGATGCGGGAAGCCGACAAGGCCGAGAGGGATCATCACATATGACCGACCCGCAGATCGCCCTGATGATGCTGGGGCTGTTCATCGTCTTCGTGTTCCTCGGCTTCCCGATCGCCTTCACGCTGATGGCGATGGGCATCGGCTTCGGCTATTACGCCTATTTCGACGAACGCCGGATGTGGCGCGACTACAACCGCCTCGACGAAACCGCCGGCGGATGGGAACAATGGTCGACATGGTTCGACGGCTTCCTGAACAACCGGATATTCGACCTGTTCGTGAACCAGACCTTCACGGTGATGTCGAACGAGGTTCTGACCGCGGTGCCGCTGTTCCTGTTCATGGGCTACGTCGTCGAACGCGCCAACATCGTCGACAAGCTGTTCACCACGCTCAACATCGCCTCGAAGAACATCCCCGGCTCGATGGGGGTCGCGGCGCTGATCACCTGCGCGCTGTTCGCCACGGCGACCGGCATCGTCGGCGCGGTGGTCACGCTGATGGGGCTTCTGGCGCTGCCGGCGATGCTCAAGGCGCGCTACAACCCGTCCTTCGCCTCCGGCATCATCTGCGCGGGCGGCACGCTGGGCATCCTGATCCCGCCCTCGATCATGCTGATCGTCTATGCCGCGGCCTCGAACGTGTCGATCGTGCGGCTTTATGCCGGGGCGCTGCTGCCCGGTTTCCTGCTGGTCGGCCTTTACATGATCTATGTCGTCGGCCGGACGCTGGTGCAGCCCTCGGTCGCGCCGAAGCCCACGAAGGACGAGGTGCCCGATGTCGGCATGGGCAAGCTCGTGCTCATGCTGATGACCTCGTTCTTCCCGCTGGCGGTGCTGATCCTGTCGGTGCTGGGCTCAATCCTGTTCGGTCTGGCCACGCCGACCGAGGCGGCCTCGATCGGGGCGCTGGGCGGGATGCTGCTGGCGATCGCCTACCGTGCGATGACCTTCCAGAGACTGCGCGAAAGCGTCTACCTGACGGTGCGCACCACCGCGATGGTGTGCTGGCTGT
>CAYUXM010000440.1:0-1532 GCA_964448765.1 uncultured Rhodobacterales bacterium | reverse complement strand
TCCCCGGCGCACCACCCCGGGCTGAGCCCGTCGCCCGCGGCGGCGCCAAACCCCGAATCCGGGGCGGATTGTTGCCGAAACGGCGACACCGGCCCCGACCCTGGCCCGCCGCCGCGCCGGCCCGGTCTTTCGGAGGGGTTTCCCGACCGAAAGACCGGGCGAATCGTGGCCCGGCGCCGGCCGGGATCTTGTGCCGCGCGGCCCGATCCCCCATCACGGGGCGAGGTTCAACGAAAGGCGATCCCCTGTGCCCGTTCCCGACACCCCCGGACCCGAGGCCAACACCGGCGCCGGCGCCCCCGCCGACGCCATCGCCGCCGTCGTCATCGGCCGCAACGAGGGCGCGCGGCTGCTCGGCTGTCTCGACTCGCTCGCCGGCCGGGTCGCGCGGCTGGTCTATGTCGACAGCGGCTCGACCGACGGCTCGGCCGCGGCGGCGCGGGCGCGCGGCGCCGAGGTGGTCGATCTCGATCTCGCGCGGCCCTTCACCGCCGCCCGGGCCCGCAACGCCGGGCTCGACCGGCTGCGCGAGACCGGCGCGCGGCCGGTCCACGTGCAGTTCGTCGACGGCGATTGCAGCGTGGTGCCGGGCTGGATCGAGACCGCGCGGGCGTTTCTCGACAGCCATCCCGAGGTGGCCGTGGCCTGCGGCCGGCGCCGCGAGCGCCATCCCGAGGCCTCGGTCTACAACCGGCTGTGCGACTGGGAATGGGACACGCCGGTGGGCGAGGCGAAGGCCTGCGGCGGCGACGCGCTGATCCGGATGGCGGCGCTCGACGCGGTCGGCGGCTACGACCCGGCGCTGATCGCCGGCGAGGAGCCCGAGATGTGCGTGCGGCTGCGCGCCCGGGGCTGGCGGATCCGGCGGCTCGATGCCGAGATGACGCTGCATGACGCGGCGATGACCCGGTTCGGCCAGTTCTGGCAGCGGATGCGCCGCTCCGGCCATGCCTATGCCGAGGGCGCGGCGCTGCACGGCGCCCCGCCGGAGCGGCATTGCGTCGCGGAAACCCGCCGCGCGCTGGCCTGGGGCGCGGCGCTGCCGGCGGCGATTCTGGCCGCGGCGGCGGCGCTCGGCCCGGCCGCGCTGATCGCCGCGCTGGCCTATCCCGCCCAGGTTCTGCGGCTGGCCCTGCGCGACGGCGGCAGCCGTGCCGCCTGGGACCGGGCGGCGCTGCTGACGGCGGGCAAGTTCGCCGAGGCGCAGGGCGCGCTGGAATATCACTGGCGCCGGCGGCGCGGCCGACCGGCGGGACTCATCGAATACAAGTGATCATGCGCGACCGGCGCGCATTTTCGACGTGAACCCCCCCGGAAAACCCGCTATGGCAGCGCTGTTGGGCCGCCGGAGCCGGCGCGCGGCCCGGTCGAACGGATTGGTAAGGCGATCGTCCTATATGGTGGGGCGGGTTTGACGAAGGATGCGGCGGCTTCATTCCGCCAAGGAACGATGATCAGTTCTCTCGACATCTACACGGAGCATTTCGGGCTCAGCGAGCGGCCGTTTTCCCTGCTGCCCGATCCCGACTTCA
>CAYUXM010000439.1:0-1534 GCA_964448765.1 uncultured Rhodobacterales bacterium | reverse complement strand
ATTCGTCGATCTGGCCCATGATGCCGAAGTCGTAGGCGATGATGTCGCCGTTCGCCGCCACCTTCAGGTTGCCCTGGTGCATGTCGGCATGGAAATAGCCGTCGCGCAGCGCGTGGCTGAGAAACAGTTCCAGCACCCGCGCGGCCAGCGCCTGCGTATCGTGGCCCGCGGCGCGGATCGCCGCGACATCGCCCATCGGGATACCCTCGGCCCAGCCCAGCGTCATCACCCGGCGGTTCGACAGGAACCATTGCGGCTGCGGCACCTGGAATCCCGCGTCCCCCTCGGTGTTGGCGGCGAATTCCGAGGCCGCGGCGCTTTCCAGCCGCAGGTCCAGCTCGCCCATCACGACGCTTTCGAAATGCGCGATCACGTCCGAGGGCCGCAGCCGGCGCGAGGCGGGCGACAGCACCTCGATCATCGCCGCGGCGAAATGGAAGGCGTCGATATCGCGGCGGAAGGCGCGCTCGATCCCCGGGCGCAGCACCTTCACCGCCACCGGCTCGCCGGTATCGGCGATCCGCGCCTTGTGGACCTGCGCGATCGAGGCCGCCGCGACCGGTTCGGAAAACTCCGAGAACAGCGCGTCGGTCGGCATTTCAAGCTCCGCCTCGACGGTCTTCTTGGCCACCGAGATCGGGAACGGCGGCAGCTTGTCCTGCAGCACGGTAAGCTGCCGGGCCAGGTCTTCGCCCACCACGTCGGGGCGGGTCGACAGCACCTGCCCGAACTTGATGTAGGCCGGGCCCAGCGCGGTCAGCGCCCGCGTCACCGGCGGCAGCGCCGGATCGCCCGGATAGCCCAGCCAGCGGAAGGGCCGGCCCATCACCCGCGCCACGAGCCTGATCCGCGGCGGCACCTGCATCGCCTCCAGCGCCACGGTCATCGCGCCGGTGCGCTCGAAGGTCGCGCCGGTGCGGATCAGCCGCCAGATGTTGTGCGGGCCCCGCACGTCAGAGTTTCCAGCCCGAGTGCAGCGCGGCGACGCCCATCGTCAGGTTGCGGTATTTCACCTGCTCGAACCCGGCCTCGCGGATCATTGCGGCGAATGTCTCCTGGTCGGGAAACCGCCGGATCGATTCGACGAGATACTGGTAGCTGTCGCGATCCCGCGCCACGACCTGGCCCATCGCCGGGATCACGTTGAAGGAATAGCGGTCATAGGCCCATTGCAGGGCCGAATTCGGGATCTGGCTGAATTCAAGCACCATCAGGCGACCGCCGGGTTTCAGCACCCGCCAGGCCTCGGCCAACGCATCCTCGATCCGGGTGACGTTCCGGATGCCGAAGCTGATCGTGTAGACGTCGAACGCCGCATCGGGAAACGGCAGCGCCATCGCGTCGCCCGCCACCCAGTCCAGCCGGTCGGACAGGCTTTCGGCCCCGGCACGGGCCCGGCCCTCGGCCAGCATGCTTTCGGTCAGGTCGCAGACCGTGGCGCTGGCGCCCGGCGCGCGGCGCAGGAAGCGGAACGCGATATCGCCGGTGCCGCCCGCGACATCCAGCAGGCGCTGGCCGGGGCGCGGCGCCAGCC
>CAYUXM010000438.1:0-1544 GCA_964448765.1 uncultured Rhodobacterales bacterium | reverse complement strand
CGCTACATCCATGACCGCAAGCTGCCCGACAAGGCGATCGACGTGATCGACGAGGCCGGCGCGGCACAGCACCTCGTGGCGGAGTCGAAGCGCCGCAAGACCATCGGCCCGAAGGAGATCGAGGCGGTGGTCGCCAAGATCGCGCGGATCCCGCCGAAGAGCGTGTCGAAGGACGATGCCGAAACGCTGCGCGACCTCGAGGGCACGCTCAAGCGCGTGGTCTTCGGCCAGGACAAGGCGATCGAGGCGCTGTCCTCGGCGATCAAGCTGGCCCGCGCCGGCCTGCGCGAGCCGGAAAAGCCGATCGGCAACTATCTGTTCGCCGGCCCCACCGGCGTCGGCAAGACCGAGGTGGCCAAGCAACTGGCGGATTCGCTGGGGGTGGAGCTTCTGCGCTTCGACATGTCGGAATACATGGAAAAGCACGCGGTTTCCCGGCTGATCGGCGCGCCGCCCGGCTACGTGGGCTTCGACCAGGGCGGGCTTCTGACCGACGGGGTCGACCAGCATCCGCATTGCGTGCTGCTTCTCGACGAGATCGAGAAGGCGCATCCGGACGTGTTCAACATCCTCCTGCAGGTGATGGACCACGGCAAGCTGACCGATCACAACGGCCGGCAGGTGGATTTCCGCAACGTGATCCTGATCATGACGTCGAACGCCGGCGCCGCCGACATGGCGAAGGCCGCCATCGGCTTCGGCCGCGACCGGCGCGAGGGCGAGGATACCGCCGCGATCGAACGGACCTTCACGCCGGAGTTCCGCAACCGCCTGGATGCCGTGATCTCCTTCGCGCCGCTCGGCAAGGAGATCATCCTGCAGGTGGTCGAGAAGTTCGTCCTGCAGCTGGAGGCGCAGCTGATGGATCGCGGCGTGCATATCGAACTGACCCCCGAGGCCGCGGAATGGCTGGGCGACAAGGGCTATGACGACAAGATGGGCGCCCGCCCGCTGGGCCGCGTGATCCAGGAGCACATCAAGAAGCCGCTGGCCGAGGAGCTTTTGTTCGGCAAGCTCGTCAAGGGCGGCGTGGTGCGCGTGACCGTCAAGGACGACGCGATCGACCTGCAGTTCGAGGAACCCGCGCGGCGCCGGATCACCGGGTCGAAGCCGCCGCTGCTGACGGCCGACTGACGCGCCGGGGATCGGATCGAACGGGGCGGTGCCGGACGGGCGCCGCCCCGTTTCGTTCCGGCCTGACAATCCCTTTTGCCTAAGGCGCGGGCTTGTGCCACCGTCGCACCCGGCGATCCTGCCGGGGCAAACGGACATCGAGGGGCGGCGCATGGCGCGACGGGGGACGGGGTGCGGGCAATGAGTCCGGCACCGGCATCGAACCCGGCGGGCATCCTCTTGATGGCGCTGTCGATGTTCTTCTTCGCCGCCGCCGACACGATCGCCAAGTTCATGACGGCCGATTACCCCGCGATGCAGGTCGTCGGCATCCGGCAGCTGGGGCTGTTCGTCGGCGTCGCCGCCTATCTCGCCGTGAAGGGCCTGTCGACGCTGCGCACCCGCCGGCCCGGCCTGCAGTTCCTGCGCGG
>CAYUXM010000437.1:0-1547 GCA_964448765.1 uncultured Rhodobacterales bacterium | reverse complement strand
TGGGCGGCCATGCCGCCGGCGATCTCGCCAGCCGGATCATCGTGACCGAGGTCTTTGCCGAACTGACGCTGCGGCTGTCGCGGCCCGACCTCGATCCAGCGACGATCCCGGCGCTGCTGCGCGAGGCGGTGACGGTGGCCAACCATTGCCTGCGCGACCGGATCGCCGAGGAGCCAGACACCCGCGGGATGGGCGGCACGGTGATCGTGATCGCCGTGGCGGGCGACCGGCTGTACTGGATCTCGGTCGGCGATTCGCCGCTTTACCTCTATCGCGGCGGGCGCTTGGTGCGGCTCAACGACGATCACTCGATGGCGCCGCAGATCGACCTGATGGCCCGCCAGGGCATGATCGACGCCGAAACCGCGCGCACCCATCCGCAGCGCAACTGCCTGACCTCGGCGCTGATCGGGAAGGAGATCCCCGAGGTCGACTGCCCGGACGAGGCCTTCGCGCTGCGCCCCGGCGATCTCGTTCTGGCGGCGAGCGACGGGCTGCAGTTCCTGCCCGACCGGGCGATCGGCGGCATCCTGAAGCGGGCGCGGCGCAAGCCCACCGGGCGGATCGCCGACGCGCTGCTCGCGGGGGTGGAGCGCCTTGCCGATCCCGACCAGGACAACGTCTCGCTGGTCGTCGTCAAGGCCGGCGCCGACGCGCGCCGGGCGCGGTCGCCGGTGCGCCGGCATCTGGGGGGCCTGTTCGGGGCCTGGGCGGGCGATCTGGCCCCGGCGCGGGCCGCCGTCGCACGGGATGGCTGACATGGAACTGAACGCCCCGGATACCCGCGCGGCGCTCGAGATGATCGAGCGTGCGCTTGCTTCGGAATCGATCCCGCCGCGGATCGCGCGCAGTTGCGAACGGCTGGCCGAACGGCTGCGCCGGCCGGTCCGTGTCGGCCTGCTGGGCTACGAGCCCGACCAGCGCGCGCGTCTTTTCACCAGCCTCGTCGGCGACGGGCTGATGCCCGGCGGCGGCGACTGGCCGACGATCGAGGTGAGCTTTGCCGAACGGCCGCGCACCTGCGTCACGCTGTCGGACGCGACGCGGCTGGTCGTGCAGGGGCTGCCCGAGGACGACCTGCTGGAGCGCGACCCGGCCTTCGTGCAGATCGACGCGCCGTTCGAGATCCTGCGCCGCGTCTCGCTGCTGTATCTCGCGGTCGGCGAGGATCCCGCGCAACAGGCCCCGGCACTGGCCTGGGCGGCGCGGCGGCTGGACGTGGCGATCTGGTGCACGCGGCGGTTCTCGGCCACCGAGGCGGCGATCTGGGCCGCGGCGCCGGAGGGGCTGAAAAACCACGCGCATCTGCTGGTCTTCGGCGACGAGGCGGCGGCCGCGGCCCTGCGCGGCCGCCGCCCGGCGGATTTCGCCCATGTCGTGGCGGTGCCCTGCCCGGAGTTGTCGGACGCGGTCAGCGGCGTGGCGGCGGTGCCCGACCCGCGCGGGCTGATCGCCCGGCTTGAGGCCGATATCGCCGAGGCGCAGCGCGAGGACATCGACGCGGCGCGGCTGCTCTTGCACCGCTTCGGCCTTGCCGCCGACGAGGC
>CAYUXM010000436.1:0-1549 GCA_964448765.1 uncultured Rhodobacterales bacterium | reverse complement strand
GCCGGGAGAGCGCCGCGGTTAGTTCCGCATCCGCCTCCGTCGCGGCCAGATCGGCCAGTTCCGGCACCCGCGCCAGCGCTGCCGCGCGCTCTGTGGGGGCGGCGAAGAACATCCAGCCATCCGCCGCCCTGTAGCAGCGGTAGAACGCGTCCCAGCCCTGCACCGAGCGGCCCGAAGGCTCGTCGAAGGGGCCGCGTCCGGCGAAGTCGTGCATGAACTGCACCTGGATCATCTCGCCCGCAGCCGCCAGCGCCGCCCGCGCCACGCCGCCCTTGCCCGTCACCTGCCGCCGTTCCAACGCCGCGCCAAGGGCCACGCAGGCGCAGAACCCGGTCAGCACGTCGATCGTGCCGAAATGCGCGTGTTCCTCGGGCGTCTCCATCCCGCCGCCGAACCGCAACATCACGCCCGTCGCCGCCTGCGCGAGGTCGTCATAGCCCAGATGGTCGGACTTCGGCCCCCGGCGCGGCCCGCCGAAGGCGTCGAGCTGGACGAGGATCAGCGCCGGGTTCAGCGCCGCCAGCCTGTCCGGCGCCAGCCCCAGCGCATCGCGCTGCGCGTCGGTGCCGTTCATCGTTACGACATCGGCCTCGGCCAATAGCCGATCCAGCGCGGCGCGGCCCGCCTCGGTGCCGAGGTCGAGCAGCACGCTGTCCTTGCCGCGCTGCGCCTGAAGACCGAAAACCACCGCGTTCCAGGGATCGACTGAGGGCTGGACCGGCTGCACATGGGTGACCTTGGCGCCGAACCGTGCCAGCGTGGCGCCGATGGTCGGCCCTGCGATGACGTTGGTCAGGTCGAGCACGCGCAAGCCGGCCAGCCAGCCAGCCGCCGGGCCGGTTGCCGCCGGGGCGGCCCGGCGCGGTTCGGCCAGGATAGCCGCCAGATCGGGGCGCAGATCGTCCGGTTCCGGCCCCGGCCGCTTGTCCATCGCTCCGGCGTCGTCGGCCAGCCAAGCGACATTGCCCATCTGCCACATCCGGCCATGCCGTGGGTCGTTCACCTCGAGCACGAGGCCGGACGCCAGCGCATGCGGGTCGGCCAGCCATTCGGCCGTCGTGCGCTGCGCGGTTCCGGGCGCCTTGGCGGCGCCAAACAGCGCCTCCCACTCGGCCGCGGTGCGGGTCAGGAACGCGGCCTGCATCGCGCCTGCCACCCGCGCGCGGTCCCTTGGCCCGACGGGAAAGTTCCTGAGCGCCCAATCCGCAGGCCAGTCGCCGCGGTCGAGATAGGCATCGAAATCCGGCAGGCTCTCGGCTAGGTCGTGCAGGCCCAGCACCTCCAGCGCACGGCGCTGGTGGCCCTTGATCGAACAGGCGACCACGTAGAAGCCGCGCCCATCGGCGCAGGTATAGGTGCGGTAGAATGGGTCGAGCAGCGGCCAGAGTTCTTCGAACGCCAGGTCCATCGGCAGGCCTTCGGCCGCGCGGCGGTCAAGCTCCACCTCGCGCGGGGATTTGTAGCGCTCGGGGTAATCCTGAACCTGCTCGCTGTTGTAGACGAGCCCTTCGAACAGCGCCGAGGCCAGCGGCACCTCGATATGCTCGCC
>CAYUXM010000435.1:0-1560 GCA_964448765.1 uncultured Rhodobacterales bacterium | reverse complement strand
AGGATCAGCAGGTCCGACCGGTGCAGGCCGCCCAGCTTCTTGTCCATGTCGGCCAGCCCGGTGGAGATGCCGGCCAGCCCGCCGTCGCGCTGGTAGGCGGCATTGGCGACATGAACCGCGTCGGTCACCGCCTTGAGAAAAGACACGAATCCGCGTTCCGCCTGGCCTTTCTCGGCCAGCGCGTAAAGATCCTGCTCGGCCTTGACGATCTGCGCGTCGGGGTCGTCCTCGACGCTGACGGTGCCGGCGCGGGCGGCGATCTCGCGGCCCAGCCGGATCAGTTCGCGCCGCACGGCGAGGTCGTAGACCATCTGCGCATAGTCCCGCGCCGCATGGGCCGAGATCGCGGCCCCGGCGAGCCGGACGAGATAGGCCGGGCCGCCCAGATCCTGCAGCCCGCGTTCCTCTTCCAGAAAGCCCTTGAGCGTGACCGGCGAGGCCAGCGCGTTCTTCTGGATCCGCGCCGCGGCGACTTCGAAGATGCGCTGGTGGACCGGGTCGAAGAAATGCTCGGCCTTCACCACGGCGGCGATCCGGTCGTAGATGTCGTTGTTGGTCAGGATCGCGCCGAGAAGCTGCTGCTCGGCCTCGATGTTGTGCGGCAGGACATCCGCTTCCGCCGGTTCCGCCGCATCGTTCCTGAGCGCCCTGACCTCGGTCATCCTGCCTCCCCCGATTCCATCCGCCGGATATGCCCGGTTCTGTCGGCCCGCGCAAAGCGGGCATCGCCGTGGATAACCCCGGCGGAACCCTGTGGACAGTTCCCCGGGCGCACCCGCCGCCGGGCAAGCCTACCAGATGTTGCGGGTGTTTCGCCAGCGTCGCGCCGATGCTGTGGGGTGCGATGTCGGCGACGGCCGGGTTATCCCCGCCTGTCCACAGCGCTTCCCACCGGCTCGCCCACACCAAAACGCGCCTGCGGCGCTTTCATCCGCCCCGGTCTCACCAATAGGCGGGATCGGCGAGCGCCGGCACGCAGGACGACGGTCCCCGCAGCGGGTCCAGCGGCCGGTCGGTCAGCGATTGCGCCAGCCAGCCCTCGGGGAAGGTGAGCGGGAACGGCGCCGCCGCCTCCGCCTCGGCGATCGGCCGGAACCCGACCTTGCCGTAATAGGCCGGATCGCCATAGGTCATCGCCACCTCGGCCCCGTGCCGGCGCATTTCGTCCAGGCCGAAGCGCAAGAGCGCCTGGCCGATGCCCCGGCCCTGGCGCCCGGTGGCGACCGCGACCGGGGCGAGGACGAAGACGGTGCGCGCATCCTCGGGATAGGTCAGGCGCGAGAAGACGATGCAGCCGGCCAGCGCGCCGCCGTCGCGCGCGGTGAACACGTACCGATCCGCTTCGGGCGTGTCGGCGACCAGCGCGCGGGCGAGGGCGCCGATCAGCCGGCCCTCACCGGCGCCTTCGGATGCCGTGAATGTCCGGTCGAACAGCGCGGCGATCTCGTCGGCCCGGTCGCGTCCTTCGGTGGCATGTTCCATCGCCGTCTCCCTTGATCCTGTGGCGGTGGCCCGGCGTCAGCCGCCGCTGCGCGCCGCCTGCCAGCCGCGCGGATCGGC
>CAYUXM010000434.1:0-1561 GCA_964448765.1 uncultured Rhodobacterales bacterium | reverse complement strand
ACTGGATCAGTTCCATCAGGTGGGTCCGGGCCACCACCTTGCCCGGCGTCGCGGCAAGGTCCGTGCCCAGTTCGAAGCCCGGCGGGATCGGCCGGGGCTGGGGGTCGATCTCGTCCAGCAGATCCTCGGCGAAGTGGCGCGCGCCGCGCACGAGGTTCGCGCCGCGTTCGCTGGCGGTGCGGTGCAGGATCTCGGGGTTCAGCGCCGGGTTGTTGGCCGGAGAGACGGTATCGAGCATCTGCCCGGCCATGAACCGCACACGCTCGGCATTGCGCGGCCGCATCCCGCGGATCGGCCGGGTGGCGGAGCGCCAGAACGCCTCGGCCGCCAGATGCGCCTGCGCGGCCGCGGCGAAGGGCAGCGCCTGCCAGGCCTCGGCGCTGAACCGCCGGTCGCCCGGTTCGGGCCTGTGCGGCGGCTCTGCGGGCAGGCCCATCGCGCTGCGCGCCAGCCAGCCCCAGTACTGCGCCGCGCCGCGCCCGGCCTCCATCGCAAGGTCCGCCTGCCGGCCCGGCGCGCGCGCCAGGTGGCCGGCCCAGTCGGCCCAGGCCGCCATGGTGGCCTGCGGCGAGATCCCCTGCGTCATCCGCCCGACGGAGGCCCTGAGCGCCCGGTCGAAGGCCGCAAGCCCGGCCGGTTCGGCGGGCGATACCGCCGCGCCGCCACGATGCGGCGCGCCGTTGACGATATCGGGCGGCGGCGGCGGGCCGGGTTCGGCCGCCGCGGACAGTGCCGCCACCGCCGCGCCCGCATCCACCGTTGGCCCGGTCTTCACGGTCTTTCGCGTCCTGGTCGCCATGCCGCCCCCGCCGCTGCTTGCCCGGCCCCGACCGTAGCCGCCGCCGATGACCGGGCGATGACGCCGTGGTCAGCCGGCCTTGGCCGGCCCCATCTCGCCCAGCATCTGCAGGGTGCGCAGAACCGAATCCGGCGTCAGCGAGATCGAATCGATGCCGCAACCGACAAGGAATTCCGCCATCTCGGGATAGTCCGACGGCGCCTGCCCGCAGATCCCCACATGCTTGCCGTTGCGCTTGGCGCCCTCCACGGCCTGCTTGAGAAACGCCATGACGCCGGGATCGCGTTCGTCGAAATCGAAGGCGACGAGCTGGCTGTCGCGGTCCACCCCCAGCGTGAGCTGCGTAAGGTCGTTCGAGCCGATGGAAAACCCGTCGAAACGCTTGGCGAAGTCGTCGATCGAGATCACGTTGTTGGGAATCTCGCACATCACGTAAAGCTCGAGGTCGTTCTCGCCGCGCCTCAGCCCGTGTTTGGCCATGAAATCGATCACCCGGTCGGCCTCGTCCACCCGGCGGCAGAACGGCACCATCAGTTTCAGGTTCGTCAGCCCCATCTCCTCGCGCACCCGGGTCATCGCGCGGCATTCCAGCACGAAGGCCTCGGCGAAGCTCGGATGGGTGTAGCGGGCCGCGCCGCGGAACCCGATCATCGGGTTTTCCTCCTTCGGCTCGAATTCCGCCCCGCCGATCAGCGCGGCATATTCGTTCGACTTGAAATCCGACAGCCGGGCGATCACCGGGCGCGGCCAGAACGCCGCGGC
>CAYUXM010000433.1:0-1589 GCA_964448765.1 uncultured Rhodobacterales bacterium | reverse complement strand
TCGCGAAGCTGCCGTAGGTGCCATTGGCATCCCCAGACCACGTCGCCGTCGCCCCCGCGTCCACATCCGACGCCACCATCTGGCCCGTCGCCGTCGCCGGACCCGTCACCTCCGTCACGTCATCTGCCGCAAGTCCCGCCTCGGTCACCGCGCCCTCGATCTCCGAGGTCGCCTCGATCACCGGCGCGTCGTTCGTCCCGGTCACCGTGATCGTCACGTCCCGCGTCGCCGTCGCGCCGAACTCGTCGGTCACCGTCACCGTGAAGGTCTCGGTCCCGCTGGTCCCCTCGGCCAGCGCCTGCGTGGCTTCCCGCGTGTTGTCCAGCGTGTAGGTCCAGCCCCCCGTCGCGTCGATCGCGAAGCGGCCGTAGATGCCATTGGCATCCCCCGACCACGTCGTCGTCGCGTCCGGGTCCGAATAGGTCAGTGTGCCCGCGGCCGTGTCCGGCGGCACATCCTCCGTCACGTCGCCGCTGGTGTCGCCGTCGATGACGGAGGGGGTGAGGTCGATCACCGCCTCTTCGCGCACCGTGCGGCTGATGAGCTCGACGCCGTCGGCGACCCGCCGCGCCACGATGGTGATGTCGAACCGGCCCTCTGCCGTGAATGCGCCGGGATCGAACCGCACCGTCCAGGTATCGTCTGCCGCGACGGTGGCGGTTTCGGTGAGTCCTGCGATCGTCAGGGTGACGGTCGAGCCGGGATAGCCATGGCCGGAAATCTCCGCCCCGGCGGCGACCTCGGACGCGCCGATCACCCCGTCGAAGCCGTAGAGGTAGGGGGTGAACGGCCAGCCGTCCGCCATGATCTCGGCCATTCTGTCGGGCAGCGGCCCGCCGGCGCGGATCATCTCGGCCAGGGTGATCGCCACGGTTTCCAGGCTGTACTCGATCGTCTCGATCTCATCGCCGGCGACGGGCGCGACCTCGGCCAGCAATATGCCCAGCGCGGCGGTCGGGACCGCGGGGGCCGACGACAGCCCGGCCTCCAGCGCCGCGGTGATCGCCGTGGCGTCGGCCAGCGGATCGGCCCCCGGCGCGGCCCCCGCCAGCGCTTCGGCCAGCGCGGCGGCCACCGCGCCCTGGTCGGCGCCAAGCGCCTCGGCCACGTGCAGGATATTGGCGACCCGCGCCGCGGCGGCGAAGGCGGCGGTATCGCCGGCCTCGGCCTCGGCCATCGGGTCACGGTCCAGCATCGTGCCGCCGGTCAGGCCCAGCGCGGCGCGCAGTTCGGCCTCCGCCTCTGCCGCCGTCAGGGCTGTATTGGTGTCCGCGCGCGCCATGACCATCTCGTGCACCAGCGTCGTGAGCGGCGTGATCACCGTCGCCCCGTCGGGCGCCGACAGCTGCCCCGCGACCGGCAGGCCGGTGGTCAGATCGTAGCCGCCCTCGGCCACGATCGGCCCGGCGCCGGGCAGGACGGCGAAGTCGAACGCCCCGCGGCCACCGGTTCGGGTGGCGGGTTCCACGCCCGCGTCCCAGACGCCGTCGAGATCGAGATCGCGAAACACCCGGGTGTCGACGAGATAGCCGTCGACGGCGTAGCCGGTGCCGGATGACGGATCGCCACCGCCGTCGCCGCCACCGCCG
>CAYUXM010000432.1:0-1596 GCA_964448765.1 uncultured Rhodobacterales bacterium | reverse complement strand
GCCGCCGAGGCGGTGCTGCGGCTGGCCAATACCCACATGGCCGGGGCGATCCGCATGGTGTCGATCTCGATGGGCGCGGATCCGCGCGATTTCGCGCTCTTCGCTTTCGGCGGCGCGGGGCCCTTGCATGCCGTGGCGCTGGCGCGGGAACTGGCGGTGCCGCGGGTGCTGATCCCGGCGCGGCCGGGCATCACCAACGCGCTGGGCTGCGTGGTGGCCGACCTGCGCCACGATTTCGTCCGCACCCTGAACCGGCCGCTCGACACCGTCGATATCGCAACGGTGCATGACATCCTCGCCGAGCAGGAGGCCGAGGGCCGGCGGCTGGTGGAGGGCGAGCGCATCGCGCTGACCGGCCTGCGGGCGGAGTTTTCCGCCGACATGCAGTTCGTCGGCCAGACCCACCTGCTCCGCGTCCCGCTGCCCTCTGCCCGGCCGACGCGGGACGAGATGCAGGCGCTGTTCGAACGCGCCTACCACGCGCGCTTCCGGGTCGACCTGCCGACGCTGCGCGCCAATCTCGTCAACCTCAACTGCTCGGTGATCGGCGCGCGGCCCGAGGTCGACCTGTCGATCCTGATCGACCCGGCGGGCCGGCGCGACCGGGCGGAGCCGCAGGCCAGCCGGCCGGTCTGGTTCGGCGGCTGGCGCGACACGCCGGTCTACTGGCGCGATCACCTGCCGCTGGACCTGGCGCTGGCCGGCCCCGCGATCGTCGAACAGATGGATACCACCATCGTGGTCGATCCCGGCTGCACCGTCACCTCGGACCGCGACGGCAACCTGATCGTGGAGGTCGGCGATGCTTGACCCGGTCACGCTCGCGGTGATCCAGGCCGGGTTGCAGCAGGTCTGCGACGAGATGGACCTGACGTTCAGCCGCGCCGCCTTCTCGCCGGTGATCGCCGAGGCCGACGACCGGTCTGACGGGATCTACGACGCCGCCGACGGCAGCCTGATCGCGCAGGGCTCGAAGGGCCTGCCGGTCTTCGTGGGCGTGATGCAGTTTTCCACCGCCACGCTGATCGAGCGGATCCGCGCGGGCCTGACCCAACCGCCGGAACCCGGTGACATCTACATCGTCAACGATCCCTACCTTGGCGGCACGCATCTGATGGACGTGCGCTTCGCGATGCCGGTCTGGCGCGGCGGCGAGATCTTCTGCTGGCTGTCGAATACCGGGCACTGGCCCGATACCGGCGGCGCGGTGCCCGGCGGGTTTTCCGCCTCGGCGATCTCGGCCGAGCAGGAGGGGCTGCGGCTGCCGCCGGTGAAACTGTTCAAGGCCGGCGAGATCGACACCGAGATCTGGCAGATCATCTGTTCCAACATCCGCGTCAGCGAACAGCGGATCGGCGACGTGAAGGCGCAGGCCGGCGCGCTGCTGGTCGGCGCCGAGCGGCTGGCGGCGCTGCTGGATCGCTACGGCGACGCCACCGTGCGCGAAGCGATCGCCGAGATGCGCGGCCTCGCCGCCCGGCAGATGCGGGCGCTGATCGGCCTCATCCCCGATGGCAGCTACCGCGCCAGCGCCATCGTCGATTCCGACGGGGTGGTGAACGAACCGCTGACCATTTCGCTTGCGGTCACGAAGGC
>CAYUXM010000431.1:0-1602 GCA_964448765.1 uncultured Rhodobacterales bacterium | reverse complement strand
AACGAGAATGCCGAACCGTTCTTCGACGGGCTGTCGGACGCGATGGAGGCGCTGATCGACGCGGTCCTGTGGGTGCTGCAAACGCCGCATCCGCTGATCGTCATCGCCGTCTTCGTCGCGTTCACCTACGCGTTGCAGCGCAACTGGAAGACCGCGCTGCTGGTTTTCGCGGGGTTCCTGTTCATCCTCAACCAGGACTACTGGGAGGAAACGACCGAAAGCCTCACGCTGGTGCTGTCCGCCTGCGTGCTGTGCATGGCCGTCGGCGTGCCGATCGGCATCGCGGCGGCGCACCGGCCGCGGCTTTACGCGGCGATGCGGCCGGTGCTGGACCTGATGCAGACGCTGCCGACCTTCGTCTACCTGATCCCGGCGATCGTGTTCTTCGGCATCGGCATGGTGCCGGGGCTGATCGCGACGGTGATCTTCGTCTTGCCCGCGCCGATCCGGCTGACGCATCTGGGCATCTCGTCCACCCCCGCCGCGCTGCTGGAGGCGGCGACGGCCTTCGGCGCCACGCCGCGGCAGGTGCTGTGGAAGGTGGAACTGCCCTGGGCGCTGCCGCAGATCATGGCCGGGCTGAACCAGACGATCATGCTGTCGCTGTCCATGGTGGTGATCGCCGCGCTCGTCGGCGCGAACGGGCTGGGCGTGCCGGTGGTGCGCGCGCTCAACTCCGTCAACACCGCGCTGGGCTTCGAATCGGGCTTCATCATCGTCGTGGTGGCGATCCTCCTGGACCGGATGCTGCGGATGGAACGGAAATGACCGCGGCGGTGGAATTCGACCGCGTCTCGATCGTCTTCGGCGAGCGGCCGCAGACCGCCCTGCCGCTGATGGACGCGGGCCAGAGCCGCGCCGAGGTGCAGGAGGCGACGGGGCAGGTGCTGGGCGTGCACGACTGCTCGCTCAGCGTCGAGAAGGGCGAGATCCTGGTGCTGATGGGGCTGTCGGGCTCGGGCAAGTCTACGCTTCTGCGCGGGGTCAACGCGCTCAACCCGGTGATCCGGGGCGAGGTGCGGATCGACGACGGCGAGGGCATGGTTTCCGTCACCCATGCCGACAAGACGCAGTTGCGCCGGCTGCGGCTGACCCGCGTGGCGATGGTGTTCCAGCAATTCGGCCTGCTGCCGTGGCGGACGGTGCGCGAGAATGTCGGGCTGGGGCTGGAACTGGCCGGGATGGCGACGGCGGAACGCCGCGCGCGGGTGGACGACCAGTTGGCCCTCGTCGGGCTGTCGGACTGGGCGGAGCGCAAGGTCGGCGAATTGTCGGGCGGGATGCAGCAGCGCGTTGGGCTGGCCCGCGCCTTGGCCACCGACGCGCCGATCCTGTTGATGGACGAGCCGTTCTCGGCGCTCGACCCGCTCATTCGCACCCGCTTGCAGGACGAGCTTCTGGACCTGCAGGACAAGCTGCGCCGGACGATCATCTTCGTCAGCCACGACCTCGACGAAGCGTTCAAGATCGGCAACCGGATCGCGCTGATGGAGGGCGGGCGGATCGTGCAATGCGGCACCGCGCGCGAGATCATCGCCAGCCCGGCCTCGGACTACGTGGCGGACTTCGTGGCCCACATGAACCCGCTGGGCGTGCTGACCG
>CAYUXM010000430.1:0-1610 GCA_964448765.1 uncultured Rhodobacterales bacterium | reverse complement strand
GAGTGCTCTACCACTGAGCTACGGCAGCCCGCGCGCGGCGTGTTAGTCGCAATCGGGCAGTGACGCAAGCGCAATCTGGCCACCGTCGGGCCGGCATCTGGACGGCCGCGCGGGGGCAGGGTAAGCAACGGGGGCATGGACCGTTCGACCCCGAAACCCGGCCCCGGCCGCGACGATCCCGGCCGCCGCGAGGACCGGCTGAAGGCGGCGCTGAAGGCGAACCTTGCGCGGCGCAAGGCCCAGGCGCGGGCCCGTGCGGCGGACGACCCGGGGCGGGACGCGGCGAACAACGACAACGACGACGAAAACGACGGGCAGGGCTGAGGGCGCGATGGACCAGATCATGGTGACGGGCAATGGCCCGCTTGACGGCGAGATCCCGATCGCGGGTGCCAAGAACGCCTGCCTGACGCTGATGCCCGCCGCGCTGCTGTCCGACGAGCCGCTGACGCTGACCAACGCGCCGCGCCTGTCGGACATCCGGACGATGACCGCGCTGCTGCAGTCGCTGGGCGCCGAAGTGGCCGCGCTGCAGGGCGGGCAGGTGCTGGCGATGGCCGGGCATGCGCTGAACGGCGCGCGGGCGGATTACGACATCGTGCGCAAGATGCGTGCCTCGATCCTCGTGCTGGGCCCGCTGCTGGCGCGCACCGGGCGGGCCGTCGTGTCGCTGCCCGGCGGCTGCGCGATCGGGGCGCGACCGGTCGATCTGCACCTCGCCGCGCTCGAGGCGATGGGCGCCGAGATGGAGCTGCGCGACGGCTACGTCCATGCCAAGGCGCCGGCGGGCGGGCTGCGCGGCGCGGTCTTCGAATTCCCGCTCGTCTCCGTCGGTGCGACGGAGAACGCGCTGATGGCGGCGGTGCTGGCGCGCGGCACCAGCGTGCTGAAGAACGCCGCGCGCGAACCCGAGATCGTCGATCTTGCCCGCTGCCTGCGCCGGATGGGCGCGCGGATCGAGGGCGAGGGCACGGCCGAGATCACCGTGGAGGGGGTCGACCGGCTGGGCGGCGCCACCCATCCCGTCGTCGTCGACCGGATCGAACTGGGCACCTACATGCTGGCCCCGGCGATCTGCGGCGGGTCGGTGGAATGCCTTGGCGGGCGGATCGAGCTTGTCGGGGCGTTCTGCGAGAAACTCGACGCCGCCGGCATCTCGGTAACCGAGACCGACCGCGGGCTGACGGTGGAACGCCGCAACGGCCGGGTCGCCGCGGTCGATGTGGTGACGGAACCGTTCCCCGGCTTTCCGACCGATCTTCAGGCGCAGATGATGGCGCTGATGTGCACCGCCGAGGGCACCAGCCGGCTGGAGGAGCGGATCTTCGAGAACCGGTTCATGCACGCGCCGGAACTGATGCGGATGGGCGCGCGGATCGAGGTGCATGGCGGCACCGCCACCGTGACCGGGGTCGAGCGGCTGAAGGGCGCGCCGGTGATGGCGACCGACCTGCGCGCCTCGGTCAGCCTGATCCTCGCCGCGCTGGCGGCCGAGGGCGAAACCGTCGTCAGCCGGGTCTACCATCTCGACCGCGGCTATGAACGGGTGGAGGAGAAGCTCTCGGCCGTGGGCGCGAAGATCGAAAGGGTCCGGGGCGGATGACGGGGGA
>CAYUXM010000429.1:0-1616 GCA_964448765.1 uncultured Rhodobacterales bacterium | reverse complement strand
GCCTGTGCATCGCCCGCGCCGTGGCGACCGAACCCGAGGTGCTGCTGATGGACGAACCCTGTTCGGCGCTCGACCCGATCGCGACCGCGCAGGTCGAGGAACTGATCGACGAGCTGCGCTCGAACTTCTCGGTGGTGATCGTCACCCATTCGATGCAGCAGGCCGCCCGGGTCAGCCAGCGCACCGCCTTCTTCCACCTCGGCTATCTCGTGGAATACGGCGAGACCGGCAAGATCTTCACCAATCCCGAGGATCCGCGGACCGAATCCTACATTACCGGCCGGATCGGCTGAGGAGAGATCGATGACGCTCAACACGGAACAGCACATCCAGTCGGTCTACGACCGCGACCTGGAGGCGGTGCAGGCGCTCGTCGTGAAGATGGGCGGGCTGGTCGAGACCGCGATCCTGGAGGCGGCCGAGGCGCTGGAAGCCCGCGACGAGGAACTGGCCGAAGCCGTCCGCGAACGCGACAGGGCGATCGATGCGCTGGAAGAGCGCGTCAACGAGGAAACCGCGCGGCTGATCGCGCTGCGCGCGCCCACCGCCTCGGACCTGCGCACGGTGCTGACGGTGATGAAGATCGCCGCCAGCCTCGAACGCACCGGCGACTATGCCAAGAACATGGCCAAGCGCAGCCATGTGCTGGCCCAGATGCCGCAGATCAACGGCGCCGGCGGCGCGCTGCGGCGGATGGCGAAGACCGTCGAGGTGATGCTCAAGGACGCGCTGGACGCCTACATCCAGCGCGACCTCGAACTGGCCCACGACGTCCGCCACCGCGACCTGGATGTCGACCAGATGTACAACGCGCTGTTCCGCGAATTCCTGACCTACATGATGGAAGACCCGCGCAACATCACCGCCTGCATGCATCTGCATTTCATCGCCAAGAACATCGAGCGGATGGGCGATCACGCCACCACGATCGCCGAACAGGTGATCTACCTCGTCACCGGCGAATTGCCGGAGGAAAGCCGCCCGAAGCACGATCACCTCACCGCCGCCCCGCTCGGGGACAACGGGGACTGAGACGATGGCCGCCGAACAGCCCAGCGTTCTTGTCGTCGAGGATGAACCCGCGCAGCGCGAGGTTCTGGCCTACAACCTCGAGGCGGAGGGGTTCCGCGTCGCCATGGCCGGCAACGGCGAGGAGGCGCTCTTGCTGGTGTCGGAGGACCGCCCCGACATCATCGTGCTCGACTGGATGCTGCCCAACGTCTCGGGGATCGAGGTCTGCCGGCAGCTCAAGACCCGGGCGGAAACCCGGTCGGTGCCGATCATCATGCTCTCGGCCCGGTCCGAAGAGGTCGACCGGGTGCGCGGGCTGGAAACCGGGGCGGACGACTACGTCGTGAAACCCTATTCGGTCGTCGAACTGATGGCGCGGGTGCGCACGCAGCTGCGCCGCACCCGTCCCGCCAGCGTCGGCGAGCGGCTGGAATTCGAGGACATCATCCTCGATGCCGAAAGCCACAAGGTGTTCCGCTCGGGCCAGATCCTGAAGCTCGGGCCGACCGAGTTCCGGCTGCTGTCGACCTTCATGGAAAAGCCCGGCCGGGTCTGGAGCCGGGAGCAGTTGCTCGACCGGGTCTGGGGCCGCGACATCTATGTCG
>CAYUXM010000428.1:0-1619 GCA_964448765.1 uncultured Rhodobacterales bacterium | reverse complement strand
CGCCCGGTCCCAGTCGCCGCGGCGCATCCGCACCTCGGCCAGCGCGGTCAGCAGCTCCGGATCGGCGGGCGCCACCGCCAGCGCGTCGACCAGCACCGCCTCGGCCACTTCCGCCCGGTCGGTCGCGACGAGGAACTCGGCGTAAAGCAGCGATTCCGCCGCGCCGCGGCCCGACACCTCGACGGCCAGCGCATAGCGTTCGCCGGCCAGCGCCCGGGCGCCGTCGCGTTCGTGCGCCCGGCCCATCAGCGTCAGGATCTCGGGATCGCGCGGCGCCGCGGCCAGCGCGGTCCGCAGCGCCAGGATCGCGTCGCCCGGCCGGTCCTCCTCGATCAGCCAGGCGGCGCGCATCTTCAGCGCGCCGACATGGTCGGGCGCCTCGGCCAGCACCGCCTCGATCCGGGCCCGCGCGCCGACGCGGTTGCCGGTCGCCTGCTGCATCCGGGCCAGCGCGACGGCGGCGTTGCGCACCGCCTCCGAGGGCTCGGCCCCGGCCAGTGCCGCCTCCAGTTCCGCGATCGCGGCGTCGCGGCGGCCGGCATCGAAGGCCAGCGCGGCGCGGGTGGCGCGGAACAGCACCGCCTCGGGCCCGCCCTCGGCCACCAGCCGGTCAAGCTCGGCCTCGGCCGCCGCCGCGCCGCGGGCCTCGCGCAGGAACTGCACCACCGTCATCTTCGGCGCCGGATCTTCCGGCGCGGCGGCGGCGATGTCGCGCAACAGCCGCTCGGCGCCGTCGAGATCGCCGCGCTGCATGTACCAGGCGATCAGCAGCCGGCGGGTTTCCTCGTCCTCGGGGAGCTGCGCGTACATCGCCTGCAGATGCGCGCCAAGCCCGTCGTCGTCGCCGGTCTCGGCCAGCAGCCGCAGCTTCAGCCGGTTCAGCTCGCGATCCGCGGGCGCGGCCGCCAGCGCGATATCGGTCTCGGCCAGCGCCCCGGCGGTGTCGCCGGCGCGGGCGAGGTGATCGATCCGCAGCCGCCGGGCGATCGTCCGGTCGGGATCCCCGGCCAGCACCGCGGCGGCGGCCTCGGCCGCGGCGGCGGCGGCCTGCGGATCCTCGGCCAGGATCGCGGCCTGGTAGTCGAGCGCGGCGACGACGGCGCGCACCGCCGGCGCGTCGGGCGCCAGCCCGGCCGCGACCCGGCCGTGGCGCTCGGCCTCCTCCCAGTTGCCGGCCTCGATCGCCATCTCGGCCAGCGCCAGGCGCGATTCGATCTCTTCGGGATATTGCTCGGCGGAGCGCAGGTACTGGCTGTAGGCCTCGGCCACCGCGCCGCGCTCGCGCTGGATCCGGGCATAGGTGAGCCGCGCCTCGCGATGCCGGCCGTTCAGGTCGAAGACGTTGCGGAACTCGACCAGCGCGCGGTCGACATCGCCGGCCTCGAGCAGGTCCATGCCGGACTGGAAATGTTTCTCGGCCCGGTCCTCGGCGCTGTCGCAGCCCGCCAGCGCGAGGCCGAAGACGAGGGTGAGGACGAGCGGAACCGAAAGGCGCATGATGAAAATCCGACGATCGTGCAGGAAACCCGCCGGCAGGAA
This sequence comes from uncultured Rhodobacterales bacterium, assembly GCA_964448765.1. Classification (GTDB taxonomy): domain Bacteria; phylum Pseudomonadota; class Alphaproteobacteria; order Rhodobacterales; family Rhodobacteraceae; genus JANSXY01. The sequence continues at coordinate 80 of CAYUXM010000428.1, read as the reverse complement.
CCGGCAGGCGATCCCTTACCCTAGCACGGCGTCGGTGAACAGCAGGTGAGCCGGCGCGGGCCCCGTCGGCCCCCCGTCGG
>CAYUXM010000427.1:0-1620 GCA_964448765.1 uncultured Rhodobacterales bacterium | reverse complement strand
CCCGAGATCGAGGCGTTGTGCTTGATCAGCCCGCCGATCGCCGCCGCGGTCAGCAGGAAATCCCCCAGCCGCCGCTCGCCTGCTCCCGGCACATGGTCCAGCCAGTAGCGGATCACCGCCGGCACCACGCCCGCCGCGCCGTTCGTCGGCGCGGTGACGACCTGCCCGCCAGCGGCGTTCTCCTCGTTCACCGCCATCGCGTAGACGCTCATCCAGTCGTTGATGACATGCGGCGCGGTCAGGTTCATGCCGCGTTCGGCCAGGAGCGCCTCGTGGATCGCCTTCGCGCGGCGCCGCACCTTCAGCCCGCCGGGCAGGATCCCGTCGGTGGCCAGCCCGCGATCCATGCAGGCGCGCATCACCGCCCAGATCCGCGCCAGCCCCGCGTCGATCTCGGCATCGGTGCGGAACACCCGCTCGTTCTGCCGCTTCATCTCGGCCACCGACAGGCCCGAGGCCGCCGCCATGCCCAGCATCTCGGCGGCCGAGCGGAACGGGAACGGCACCGGCGAGCGTTCGGCCAGCGCCGCGTCGTCCACCGCGGCCTGTTCCGCCGCGGTCAGAACGAAGCCGCCGCCGATCGAGTAATAGGTCTCCTGCAGGATCACGTCGCCCTGGGCGTCGGTGGCCGACAGGATCATCCCGTTGGCATGGCCGGGCAGCGCCGGGCCGAAATCGAAGGCGAGGTCGCGCGCGGGGTCGAAACCCATCTCCCCCAGCCCCGGCGGGGTGACGCGGCCGGCCTCCGTGATCGCGGCCAGCGCGGCCTCGGCGCGTTCGGCGTCGTAGTCGTCGGGCCGGAACCCGGCGAGGCCGAGGATCGTGGCGCGGTCGGTCGCATGGCCCTTGCCGGTGAAGGCCAGCGAGCCGTGCAGCGAGGCGCGCAGCCCGTGCGCCTGGAACGGCGAGGCGCGCAGCAGGTCGAGGAATCGCCCGGCGGCCACCATCGGCCCCATCGTGTGCGACGAGGACGGGCCGATGCCGACCTTGAACATGTCGAAGACGGACAGAAACATCGTCACCTCCGGTCGATCCGCGCGCCGCCCCGGATCCGCGCGGAAAACCCGCGGCCCCGGTGTCGACGTCTGTGCGGGAATTCGGCCCGCGGGGCCGCGCCGAAAACGACCATCGGGCGGCGAAAGGCGCTCAGGTCGCGCTGCCCTCGGGCGGCTTGGGCAGGCGCGGGGCGCTGAACGGCGTGGGGCCCAGCCCTTCCGCCGTGGCCACGGCCAGCGCCGAGGGCCGGCGTTCCAGCCGCCGGGCCATGCCGTGCAGATGCGGAAACCGCGCCGCCTCGAACCAGCGCGGGCCGTCGTAGGGGTAAAGCACCGACCAGCGCATCAGGAAGGCCGTGTAGATGTCGATCAGCCCCGGCGCGGCCTCCGTCCCGACCAGCCGGAACACCGCGCCACCCTCCGCCGCGACCCGGTCGAGCTGGCCGAAATGGCCCGCGATCCGGTCGGCCATCCGGGCGTGATGCCCGGCGATGTCGGCCGCGGCGATGTAGCGCTGCGGATAGAACAGCCGCAGAAGATCGGCATGCACGGTGTTCGACAGGAAAAACAGCCAGGTCAGGTAGCGCCCGCGCCCCGGCGCGCCCGGCGCCGGCGCCAGCCCGCC
>CAYUXM010000426.1:0-1626 GCA_964448765.1 uncultured Rhodobacterales bacterium | reverse complement strand
CCGGCGCGGCCTCGGCCCAGTCGGTCGTCGGAAAGCCCAGCATCCCGCCCAGCAGGCCGGTCTCGGGCCGGGTTTCCACAAGCCAGGCGCCATCGGCCCGCCGCGCGACATAGGCGATGCCCTGCCGCACCGGTTTCGCCGCCTTCGGCGCCTTGCGCGGCAGGTCGGCGGCGATGCCCTCGGTCCGCGCCCGGCAGGCGTGGATCAGCGGGCAGATGCCGCAGGCCGGGGACTTCGGCGTACAGACCGTCGCGCCAAGGTCCATCATCGCCTGCGCGAAACAGCCCGGCCGCCGCGTCGGCGTCAGCGCCGCTGCAAGACGCGTCAGGTCGGGCTTGGCCGCCGGCAGCGGGGTTTCGACGGCATGAAGCCGCGCGACGACCCGTTCGACATTGCCATCCACGACCGTGGCCGCCTCGTCGAAGGCGATCGCGGCCACCGCCGCGGCGGTATAGGGGCCGATCCCCGGCAGGGTGCGCAGCCCGTCGGCCGTTTCGGGAAACCGGCCGCCGTGATCGGCGACCACCGCGCGGGCGCATTTCAGAAGGTTGCGGGCGCGGGCGTAGTACCCCAGCCCGGCCCATTCAGCCATCACCTCGGCATCCTCGGCCGCGGCCAGCGCCGCGACATCGGGCCAGCGGTCTGTGAACCGGCGATAATAGCCCTGCACCGCGGCCACCGTCGTCTGCTGCAGCATCACCTCGGACAGCCAGACCCGGTAGGGATCGGGCCGTTCGCCGCGCCGCCGCGCCGCCGGGCCGATCCGCCACGGCAGGTCGCGGGCGTGGCGGTCGTACCAGTGCAGAAGCGCCGGCGCGATCCCGCCGCCGGCCGCGCCGCCGTCACGCATTCTTTATGGCCCCCGTCCGCATCCCGCTGGCAAGTCGCGCCGTCCCGCATAGAATAGGCGGGTGGTGCGGATTGAACAGGGATGGCGGGCATGACCCGGCGACAGAAGGGTTTCGAACCGGCCGCGCGCCTCGTCGGCGAGCGGGTGCGGCAGGCCGGCGAAAGCCGCGGCTTCGCGGTGTCGCGGCTGTTGACCCACTGGGCCGAGGTCGTCGGCCCCGAGATCGCCGCGCTGGCCCGCCCGGTGAAGATGAGCTATGGCCGCGGCGGGCTGGGCGCGACGCTGACACTACTGGCAACCGGCCCGAACGCGCCGCTGGTGCAGATGCAGCTGCCGCGGATCCGCGAGAAGGTGAACGCCTGCTACGGCTACAATGCCGTCAGCCGCGTCACCGTCACCCAGACCGCGGCGCAGGGTTTCGCCGAACCCGCCGCGCCCTTCGCCCATGCCCCGCGCCCCGCCGAACCGCCGCCCGAGGTCCGCGCCGCCGCGACCCGCGCCGCCGAGGGCGTGGCCGATGCCGGGCTGCGCAGCGCCCTTGAAGCGCTGGCGCAAAACGTGTTGTCTCGCCCCGACCGACAGAAAGGCTGATCCGATGTCCCGTTCCCTCGTTCTTGCCGCGCTGGCCGCCGCCGTTCTGGCCGCGGGCGCCTTCTGGGCAACGCGCCCGACCACGCCGCCCGCCTTCTCGCTTGCCGCCGAGGCGCAGGAGGCGACGGCCGAACAGATCGCGATGGTGCCCGACATGGCGCTGGGCGCGGCGGACGCGCCGGTCA
>CAYUXM010000425.1:0-1632 GCA_964448765.1 uncultured Rhodobacterales bacterium | reverse complement strand
TCGCCTCTTCCACCGCGATCTCGTCGAACGGGTTCATCGACATCTTGACGTTGGCAAGGTCCACCCCCGAACCGTCGGCCTTCACCCGGACCTTCACGTTGTAGTCGATCACCCGCTTGACGGGCACCAGTACCTTCATGGCGCGTCACTCCCTCTCTTCCGCCGTCCCGCGGGGGGCGGCCATCCAAGTCTTGGCGGACGTGTTACCGCCTCCCTTCGCGCGGCGACAGAGCAAAATCGACGCGGGGCGGTCTGCGGACGTCACGTTTCCTGCCGCCGGGCCTACCGGTTCGCGCCCGGCACCCAAAGAACGTCGGCGCGGCCCTCGTCGTTGGCGATGCGCGCGGCGACGAAGAACCAGTCCGACAGTCGGTTGAGATATTTCACCGCCTCGTCGTTGATCGCTTCCATCGTCGCCAGTTCCACCGTCAGCCGTTCCGCCCGGCGCGACACGGTGCGCGCGAGATGCAGATGCGCGGCCAGCGGCGTGCCGCCGGGCAGGATGAAGCTGCGCAGGGGTTCCAGCCGGGCGTTCATCGCGTCGATCTCGGCCTCCAGCCGCGCGACCTGCTCCGGCACGATCCTGAGAACCGGGTAGCCCGCCTCGTGGTCCTTCTCCATCTCCGGGCGGCACAGGTCGGCGCCTAGGTCGAACAGGTCGTTCTGGATCCGCGCCAGCGCGGTATCGATCTCGTCCGTCGCGTGCTGGCGCGCCATGCCGAGGACCGAGTTCGTCTCGTCCACCGTGCCGTAGGCCTCGACCCGCACGCTGTGCTTGGCGACCCGCTGGCCGTTGCCCAGCGCGGTTTCGCCCGCGTCGCCGGTCTTGGTGTAGATGCGGTTCAGAACGACCATCAGTTGCCTCCGAAGTAGCCGCGAAACGCGACGAACAGCAGGATCAGCGCGACGGCCACGGCCTGCGCGATGATCCGGTAACGCATGATCCGGTTGGCGTGCTTGCGGTTGAAATCGCCGCCCTTGGCGAACCCGCCGATTCCGATCATCAGGATGATCAGAACCCCGAAACAGGCCAGCGCGGCGACGATGAAGAGCGGATCGTTGATCATGGCGTTCCCCTTGGTTCGCCCCTATCTAGCGGAGCGGCACGGAAAGGCGAACGCGATTTTCCGCCTCATCCCCACCGCCATCCCGGCTAGCCCTTGCCGGTCAGCCAGTCGAGGCCGCGGGTGGGCAGAAGCCGGCGGGCAAGGTTCATCACGTAGGTCGGGGTCGTGACGAAATAGCGCGGCGCGGGGGTGCGATCCTCCAGCGCGCGGCGCAGCTTCGCCGTCACCGCCGAGGCCGGCAGTTCGAACGGGTCCGGCCCGCGATCCTCGTAGAGCCGCTTGAGCAGGCCGTCGCGGTACTGGTCGGCGCGGGCGGAGGCCTGCCAGTCGATCCAGCGCTCGAAATGCGGGATCGCGTTGGCGCGGATGCGGCTGGTCACCGGGCCCGGTTCGATCAGGATCACCCGGATCGGCGTATCGGCCATCTCCAGCCGCAGCACGTCGGTCAGCCCCTCCATCGCGAACTTGGTCGCCACGTAGGCGCCGCGCCAGCGGATGCCGACGAAGCCAAGGACGGAGGAATTGTTGACGATCCGCCCGTGCCCCTGCGCGCGCATCGCCGGGA
>CAYUXM010000424.1:0-1637 GCA_964448765.1 uncultured Rhodobacterales bacterium | reverse complement strand
CGAACACCGCCCAGCCGTCGGCCTCGAACCCGTGCACCGCGGCCATCAGCGTCAGCCGCTCCTCCTCGGTCCAGAGCGCATCGAGCGTCAGCGCGATCTCGGCGGTCGCGATTTCCAGCATCGCGTCGCCCTCCTCGCCCGCCTCGACCCATTCGACCTCGTAGCCCTCGGCCTCGGCTGCCTCGGTCAGCGCGTCCCAGTCCGCGGTCTCGTCGGCGGGCACGAAGGCGAAGGCCAGGCAAGCGCGCGCCGGCATCGCCGGATCGGCGGCCATCTCGGCGAAGGCCGCCTCGGTCTCGGCACGCTGGTCCTTCAGGTCCATCCTCGTCCCCCGCTCAAAGCGAAAGCGCCCCGGCCATCGGGCCGGGGCGCCGTGATTCTGACAAGCCCAAAGGGCTCAGCCGCGTTCCTCGATGATCTGCACGAGATGCGGGATCTTGTTGACCATGCCGCGCACCGCCGGCGTGTCTTCCAGTTCGCGGGTGCGGTTCATCTTGCCCAGGCCCAGGCCCTTCAGCGTGGCGGCCTGCACAGCCGGGCGCCGCGCGGCAGAGCGGACCTGCTTGACGACGATCGTCTTCTTGCTCATCGCGGCTCTCCTCAGGATTCGGCCGGTTCGGCGGCGGCCTCGGCCGGCGCCTCGGCCTCGGGCTTCTTGAGGATGTCGGCCACCTTCTTGCCGCGGCGCTGCGCGACCTGGCGGGGGCTCGATTCCTTCTTCAGGCCATCGATCGTGGCCCGGATCATGTTGTAGGGGTTCTGGGTGCCCAGCGACTTGGCCACGACATCCTGAATGCCCAGCATCTCGAACACCGCGCGCATCGGGCCGCCGGCGATGATGCCGGTGCCGGGAACGGCGGTCCGCATCACGACGCGGCCGGCGCCGTGGCGGCCTTCCATGTCGTGGTGCAGGGTGCGGCCGTCACGCAGCGGGACGCGGATCATCTGCCGCTTGGCCTGTTCGGTGGCCTTGCGGATCGCCTCGGGCACTTCCTTGGCCTTGCCCTTGCCGAAACCGACACGGCCGCGCTGGTCACCGACCACCACGAGCGCGGCGAAGCCGAAACGCTTGCCGCCCTTGACGGTCTTCGACACGCGGTTGATCGCCACGAGGCGATCAGCGAATTCGGGGGTTTCGTCGCGGTCGCGGCGGTCCCGGCGGTGTTCACGTTCTGCCATCAGGCATTCCTTGCTTTCGGTGGCGCACCCATCGCGCCGTTTCGGCCGATCCTGGTGCCGCCGCGCGAACGCCGGCCCGGATCATCGGGGTGGCGCTGCCGCCACCCGCAGTCGTCAGAACTTCAGCCCGCCCTCGCGGGCGGCATCGGCCAGCGCCTTGACCTTGCCGTGGAACAGGAAACCGCCACGGTCGAAGTAGCATTCCTCCACCCCGGCCTTCCTGGCGCGCTCGGCGATCGCCGCGCCGACCTTGGCCGCCGCCTCGACATTGTTCCTGCCGACGACGCCAAGATCCTTCTCCAGCGTCGAGGCCGCCGCCAGCGTCACGCCGCGCAGGTCGTCGATCAGCTGAACCGACAGGTTCTTGTTCGACCGGTGCACCGACAGGCGCGCGCGCCCGCCGGCCATCTTGCGAAGCTTGTTCCGAACGCGCAGGCGGCGCTTCAGAAACAGTTCCC
>CAYUXM010000423.1:0-1637 GCA_964448765.1 uncultured Rhodobacterales bacterium | reverse complement strand
AGCTTCTGCGCCGAGCCCGCGGCCATCGCCGATTACGCGCCGCTGTTCACCGAGGACGGCAGCCGCAGCTTCACGGTGAAGATCACCCGGCCCGTCGCCGGCGGCTTCGCCGCGCGGCTGGGCGGCGTGACGACGAAGGACGCGGCCGACGCGCTGCGCGGCACCGCGCTGTTCGCGGAGCGGGCGAAACTTCCCTCGCTGCCCGACGACGAGTTCTACCATGCCGACCTGATCGGGCTGGAGGTGCGCGACACCGGCGGCGCGGTGCTGGGCCGGGTCGCCGCCGTCCACAATCACGGCGCCGGCGATATCCTCGAGGTGCGGGCGCCGGGGCAGACCGCGCCGCTGCTGCTGCCCTTCACCCGCGACGCGGTGCCCACCGTCGATCTCGCCGCGGGCCGGATCGTGGCCGACCCGCCCGGCGAGGTCGACTGACCGGGCCGGCGGCCCGGCCGAACAGCAACAGCCCGCCGGCCCCGCGCCCGGCGGCGAAGGGCGAGGCCGATGTCCGACGAACCCAAACCGCGCTCGCACGGCCGGCTGTCGATCGCCGCCTCGGCGCGCCCGCGTGCGCTGATGGGCGAGGAGCGCCCGGCCGGCGCCTGGACCGCGCGGATCGTCACCCTGTTTCCCGAGGCATTTCCCGGCACGCTGGGCCTGTCGCTGACCGGTCGGGCCCTGGCCGAGGGCCGCTGGGCGCTGCAGACGATCGACCTGCGCCGCTTCGGCATCGGCAAGCACCGCAATGTCGACGATACGCCGGCGGGCGGCGGCGCCGGCATGGTGCTGCGTGCCGATGTCGTCGGCCCGGCGCTGGAGGAGGCCGCGGCCGGCACGCCGCCCGACCGGGCGCGCTGGCCGGTGGTCTACCTCTCGCCCCGTGGCCGGCCGTTCACCCAGGCCATGGCACGCGACTGGGCCGGGGCGGCGGGGCTGACGCTGCTGTGCGGCCGGTTCGAGGGGGTCGATCAGCGGGCGCTGGATCACCACGCCGTCGCGGAGGTCTCGCTGGGCGATTTCGTGCTGACCGGGGGCGAGATCGCCGCGCAGGCGATGATCGACGCCACCGTGCGGCTGTTGCCCGGCGTTCTGGGCAATGCGGCCTCGACGGAAGAGGAAAGCTTTTCCACCGGCCTTCTGGAACATCCGCAATACACCCGGCCGGTCGAGTGGCAGGGCCGCCGGGTGCCCGACGTGCTGCTGTCGGGCGATCACGGCCGGATCGCCGACTGGCGGCGCGTGCAGGCGCTGGCGCTGACCCGCGCGCGCCGGCCCGACCTGATCGCCGATCGGGAGGATTCCGACGCCGAATAGTCCTGCGGGACAACGGGAATCGCCCTAGGGTTGCGCCTCTCGCCAGATGGAGGACGCCATGGCCATGACCCTGCAGGTGATCTACCCGATCGCCGAAGACACCCGCTTCGACTACGACTATTACCTCGACACCCACCTGCCGCTGGTCGCCGAGCACATGGGCGCGCATCTTGAAAGCGCCACCGCCTCGCGCGGGGTGTCGGGCGGCGCGCCCGACGCACCGGCGCCGAACTACGTGATCGCGACCCTGCGCTTCGCCGACGAGGCGGCGCTGACCGCCGCGCTGGCCGTGGCCGGGCCGGTGATTGCCGATATCCCGAATT
>CAYUXM010000422.1:0-1643 GCA_964448765.1 uncultured Rhodobacterales bacterium | reverse complement strand
TTCAGGAACTCGCGGGTGTAGAACGGCGGGCGCAGGATGTGGCTGGCCGCCTGCACCGCGAAGATCGTCACCCGGCCCAGGGTGGCCAGCGCCGACAGCACCACGTGCCCGGTGGCGGCGAGGGGGGAAAGGAGGCTCACGCCCGGCCCTCGGCATAGTGGCGGCGGTACCGGGGGCCAAGCGCGGTGAGGATCTCGTAGCCGATGGTGCCGGCGGCGTCGGCCAGCGCGTCGACGGTCTGTTCGGGGCACAGGATGTCGAGCGTTTGCGGCGTTTCGTCGAGCGCGGTGACATCGGCGGTGATCAGATCCATCGAGACGCGGCCGACCAGCGGGCAGGGGGTGGCGCCGGACCACAGCCGCGTGGCGTTCGAGATCGCGCGGTGCAGCCCGTCGGCATAGCCGGCGGCGACGGTCGCGATCCGGCGCGGCGCCGGCGCCGTCCAGGCGCAGCCGTAGCCCACGGTTTCGCCCGCCGCGACCTCGCGGATCTGGATCACCGGAAGCGCCAGCCGCACCACCGGTTCGGCCGCCGCGAAGGGCAGGCCGCCGTAAAGCCCCACGCCGGGGCGGGTCAGGTCGAAGTGATAGTCCTCGCCCATCAGGATGCCGCCGGTTGCGGCCAGCGAGCGCGGCACGTCGGCCCCATCCGTCATGCGCCGGAATTCCGCCAGTTGCGCGGCATTCGCGGCATGGCCCGGGTCGTCGGCGCAGGCGAGGTGGCTGATCGCCAGCACCGGTTTCGCCGACAGCACGATCGGCGCCACCGTTTCCCACTCCGCCGCCTCCATCCCCAGCCGGTTCATCCCGGTGTCGAGCTGGATGCCGAAGGGATGGCCGGGCAGCGCCTCCAGATGCCGGGTGAGCTGGTCGAGGCTGTTGAGCATCGGGATCAGGCCAAGATCGCCGATCGTGTCCGCGTCGCCGGCCATGTGGCCCGAGAACACCAGCACCTGCGGCGCCTCGCCCAGCGCCTGGCGCAGCGCCGCGCCTTCCTCGGCGGTGGCCACGAAGAACCGCCGCGCGCCGGCCCGCGCCAGCCGCCCGGCGACCCGCGCCGCGCCCAGCCCGTAGCCATCGGCCTTGACCACGGCGGCGGTTTCCACGCCCGGCGCCGACAGCGCGTCGAGCGCGCGCCAGTTCGCGGCGATGGCGTCAAGGTCGATGGAAAGCGTCGCGGTGGCCATGGCCGGGTTGTGACAGGTTGGCGGGAGGGGTCAAGGGGGCGAGGCGCATGCGGATCGGTGCGCCGCGGCCGAAAGGCAGGGCGGCGCCCGACCCGCCCCCCGGGGGCGGGCGCCGCCCGTGCTGGCGCACGGGCGAAGCGGGCGTGCGGCCGACCACGCGGTGCAAGGCCGTCGTCATGGACTGCCCAGGGCGCGTGTCAGCAGGCCTGCGGCCGGTTCGCTTGCCGCCCGCGACCGCCATGGCCGCCAAGCCTGGCGGGATCGGCGCGACGGTCCCGGGGAACCGGCCGATCCCGGACTGCGCGTCGTCACATCCCCTCGCCGCCGCCCTGCCACGGTTTCACGAGGTTGCCGAACCGGGTGAACCGGCCCTCGAACGACAATTCCACCGACCCGATCGGCCCGTGCCGCTGCTTGCCGATGATCACCTCGGCCTTGCCGTGGACCTGTTCCATGA
>CAYUXM010000421.1:0-1654 GCA_964448765.1 uncultured Rhodobacterales bacterium | reverse complement strand
AGGCCCATCGTCACCACCGTCGCGCCGACGATCCCGGTCGAGGCGGCGAGGAAGGCGCCGACGATCACGATCGAGACCGCAAGGCCGCCCGGCAGCGGGCCGAAGACGCGCGCCATCGTTGTCAGAAGGTCATTGGCGATCTTCGAGCGTTCCAGCGTGATGCCCATCATCACGAACATCAGCACCGCCAGCAGCGTCTCGATCGACTGGCCGGCGATCACCCGCTCGTTCATCCGGTTGACGATGAAACCGATGTTGCGGTTCATCGCCTCTTCCCAGCCGCCGGGGAACAGCGCCTCCTCGATCCTGGGCAATTCGGGGTATCGGAAGACCGATATCGCGTCGCGCGCCACGCCCTCGGCCAGCAGCGCGGAATACTCGGCCGAATTGACGTCGATCGCCTGGTGGATCAAGAGCCCCGCACTGTCCAGCGCGGCGATGATCGCGAAGGAAATCACGCCGGAACCGCCGATCGCGAAAGCGACCGGGAACCCCGTCATGATCCCGCCGAAGAGGCAGAGGAACACGATGATGAGACCGATCTCGATCCCGTCCAACCCGAACAGCATGCTCCGCGCCCCTCAGTGAATCTCTGCGGCCGCCTCGGCGGTCTCGTCGCCGATCCGGTCCTTGTCCAGATGCTTGCCGGCCGAGGCCTCGCCCTCGACGAATTCGAGATACGACCGGTAGAAGAAGGTGATCGCCTGCACCAGCACCGTCAGGCAGAACATCAGGATCAGCACCTTGAACAGGAAATAGGCGTTGAAGCCCGAGGGGCTGAACCCCGTCGTCTCGACGTTCCAGCGCACTGCCACCGCCTTCATCAGCGTGCGGTCCAGCGTGTCGGTGGCGTTCACCGGCGGCGTGATCAGGTGCCGCCACATGAAGAACCAGGCATAGAACCAGGTGATCGTCATCGCCGGGATCATGAACAGGAGCGCGCCCATCATGTCGATGAAGCGCTTGGTGCGGTGCCGCATCCGGGCATAGAACAGGTCCACCCGGACATGGCCGCCCTGCACGAAGGTCCAGGCCGCGCAGAGCGCGACGACCATCGCGTTGTGGAACTTCAGCCCGTCCGCCCACCAGGCGATGCCGTGATCGGTGGCCAGCCCGAGCGGACCGAGGCTGATGTCGGCCACCCGGAAGATCGACTGCAGGAACACCACCATGACCTGCTGCAGCACCATGATCAGGCCGGCCCAGGCCGCGACCCGGCCGATGGTGTTGGAAAACGCCTCCAGGCCGATCACCACGCGCCACAGGATCTCGCGCCGGAACAGGCCGATGACGAAGATCGCGACGACCACGTTGAACACCGCGAAGAACAGCTCGACCGAGGCGCCGTAGTAGACCAGGCGCATCAGGTTCTGCTTGTCGCTGAAATCGAAGACCGTCGCCGGATGCGTCAGGACGTAGACCAGGCCGGTCAGCCCGCCCCACATGCCCTGCAGGATCCAGATCACCCCGTCCAACATGCTGCCCCCCGGTTCGCGCGCAGGCCCCCGCCCGCGCGTGGCACGGGGCAGCGCGCCAGCCGCGCGCTGCCCCGGTTCGTCTCAGCCGCCGATCACATGCTCGACAGCACGCGCGTCCGCTGCGCGACATAGGGCGTGTCGGCCAGCGACAGCCAGTTCGCGGTGTCGCGCATCGA
>CAYUXM010000420.1:0-1661 GCA_964448765.1 uncultured Rhodobacterales bacterium | reverse complement strand
CGGGACGGTCGCCGCCGGCCGCTCCGGCGCGGGGCTTGCGCTCGGGCCGGTCGGCACCGGGTTTGCCGGCGAAACTGCGGGCGGGACGGTCGCCGCCGCCCGCTCCGGTGCGGGGCTTGCGCTCGGGCCGGTCGCCCGCGCCTGTGGCGGCGCGCGGCTTGCGGGGCCGGTCGGGACCGGCGGTGCCGGGTTTGCGCTTGCGCGGCCGCGCCTCGGCTTCCTCGCCGGTCAGCAGCCCGCCGAGTTGTTCACGCAGCACCTTGCGGCGCAACTCGCTGATCTCGCCGGGCTTCATCCCGGTCAGCCGGAACGGGCCGTAGCTGATGCGGATCAGCCGGTTCACGTTCAGCCCGACCTCGGCCATCGCGCGGCGGACCTCGCGGTTCTTGCCCTCGCGGATCCCGATGGTGAGCCAGGCGTTGGCGCCCTGCTGGCGGTCGATACTGATCTCCATCGGCTGGAAATCCTCGCCGTCGATGGTGACCCCGGCACGCAGCGGCGCCAGCATCGCCTCCGTCGGGCGGCCCATGACCCGGACGCGGTACTTGCGCAGCCAGCCGGTCGCCGGCATTTCCAGCCGCCGCTTCAGCCCGCCGTCGTTGGTCAACAGCAACAGCCCCTCGGAATTCAGATCGAGCCGGCCAACGCTCATCACCCGCGGCATGCCTTCGGGCAGCGTGTCGAACACGGTCTGGCGGCCCTTTTCGTCCTTTTCCGACACGATCAGGCCCAGCGGCTTGTAGTAAAGCCACAGCCGCACCTCCTGCGGCGCGTCGATCGGCCTGCCGTCGACCGTGACCTTGTCGCTGGCCGCGATGTCGAGCGCGGGCGAGGCGATGGTCTTGCCGTTCACCGCGACCCGGCCGGCGAGGATCGCCTTTTCGGCATCGCGGCGCGACATCAGGCCGGCCCGCGAAATCGCCTTGGCGATACGTTCGCCCGTCTCTTCGTTCCCGGCCATGATCCGCCTCCGCCCGATCCCCGAAACCCGGCTTCTACATCGGGGCCGCGGGCGTGGGAAGCGGATTGCGCGGCGGCATGGCAGGCTTGCGCGCGCCGGCCGGCCGGGCGATGACGGGGCCATGACGGGGTTCGCAAGCCACATGCAGACGGCGCTGGACGAGGCGCGGGCCGCCGGCGCGCGCGGCGAGGTTCCGGTGGGCGCCGTCGTGGTCGCGCCCGATGGCCGCGTCGTCGCGCGCGCGGGCAACCGCACCCGCGAGTTGTGCGACCCCACCGCCCATGCCGAGATCCTCGCGATCCGCGCCGCCTGCGCGGCGGCCGGGTCGGAACGGCTGCCCGGCCACGCGCTTTACGTCACGCTGGAACCCTGCGCGATGTGCGCCGCGGCGATCTCATTCGCGCGGATCGCGCGGCTTTACTACGGCGCGGCCGATCCGAAATCGGGCGGGGTGGCGCAGGGTGCGCGGGTCTTCGCGCATCCGCAGTGCCACCACGCGCCCGAGGTCTACGACGGGATCGGCGCGGCCGAGGCCGAACGGCTGCTGACCGCGTTCTTCGCCGGCCGGCGCTGAGGGGCGCGCCGGGCGGCTCAGATCTCGATCGGCACCAGCACCTCGGGTTCCGTCACCGTCACGCCCGGCAACCCCGCCTTCAGCGCCTCGGCCGATTGTTCCAGCAGCGGGAAGGTGCGGTAGTGG
>CAYUXM010000419.1:0-1671 GCA_964448765.1 uncultured Rhodobacterales bacterium | reverse complement strand
TCGCCGGCCAGATCCCGACGATCCTGAAGATGAACAGCGCCAATTCGCTGATGTCGGAGACCGCCGGCAAGAACCAGGCGGTCACCGCCAGCGTGTCGGACGCGCTACGGCTGGGCTGCGCCGCCATCGGCTTCACGATCTATCCGGGCTCCGACATGGCGCTCGACATGTTCGAGGAAATCCGCGAACTGCGGGAAGAGGCCGCCTCGGTCGGCATTCCCAGCGTGGTCTGGTCCTACCCGCGCGGCGAGGCGCTGACGAAAGAGGGCGAGACCGCCATCGACATCGCCGCCTATGCCGCGCAGATCGCCGCGCTTCTCGGCGCGCATGTCATCAAGATCAAGCTGTCGACCGATCACCTCGAACTGGCCGAGGCCAGGAAGGTCTACGAGGCGCAGAAGATCGACGTGTCGACCCAGGCCGCGCGGGTGGCGCATTGCATGCAGGCGGCCTTCGGCGGGCGCCGGATCGTGGTGTTCTCGGGCGGCGCGAAGAAGGGCGAGGATTCGGTCTACGACGATGCCCGCGCGATCCGCGACGGCGGCGGCAACGGTTCGATCATCGGGCGCAACAGCTTCCAACGCTCGCGCGAGGACGCGCTGGCGATGCTGGGCAAGCTGGTCGAGATCTACCGCGGCAAGGCCTGATCGCGGCCCGCCCCCGCCGGTTTTTCCCGGCGGGGGATTCCCTTTCCGAATCGTCTGTGACATGATTCGCGCATGGCCCCGGCAGAGGGCCGGCGAGGCAGAGATGAGCGTTTCGGACACGTCCCCCCAGATCGGACTGGCGCTGGCGATCACGCTGGCGATCGCGCTTGGCGGCTATTTCAGCTTCGCCGCGATCCAGGGCGATTACGGCGTGCTGCGCCGGATGCAGATCGAGGCCGAGGCCGCCGATCTTGCCGCCGAACGCGACCGGCTGGCCGCCGAGGTCGCGCGGATGGAAAACCTCACCCGCCGGCTGTCGGACGAGTATCTCGATCTCGACCTGCTCGACCAGCAGGCCCGCGACATCCTCGGCCTCGTGCGGCCCGACGAGATCATCGTGCGCTGATCCCCGGCGCGGTCGCCGGCCACGCCATCCAGATTCCCCCTCGCCCTCGCGGCCCATATCTGTTATGGGATAGTTTAACGCTGAACTATTCCTTGAGGGAGGCATCGCCGATGGCGACACGCAAGGCACCGGCCAGGTCCAACGTATCGAAGGAGGAACTCCTCGGCTACTACCGCGACATGCTGATGATCCGGCGATTCGAGGAAAAGGCCGGCCAGCTTTACGGCATGGGCCTGATCGGCGGGTTCTGCCATCTCTACATCGGGCAGGAAGCCGTTGTCGTCGGGCTGGAAGCCTGCGCGAAAGAGGGCGACAAGCGCATCACCTCCTACCGCGACCACGGCCACATGCTGGCTTGCGGGATGGACCCGAAGGGCGTGATGGCGGAACTAACGGGGCGCGAGGGCGGCTATTCCAAGGGGAAGGGCGGCTCGATGCACATGTTCTCAAAGGAAAAGCACTTCTACGGCGGCCACGGCATCGTCGGCGCGCAGGTGCCGCTGGGCGCGGGGCTGGCGTTTTCCGACAAGTATCGCGGCAACGACAACGTCACCTTCACCTATTTCGGCGACGGCGCGGCGAACCAGGGCCAGGTCTACGAGACCTACAACATGGCCG
>CAYUXM010000418.1:0-1671 GCA_964448765.1 uncultured Rhodobacterales bacterium | reverse complement strand
GATAGCCGGCCCAGTCCGCCGCCGCCCGCGCATCGGGCACCCAGAACGGGTTGCGGTCGATCTCGGCCGCGTCGAAACGGGCGCGGTCGATCCCGTGCGGGCCCATCTGCACCATGTAGCCGGTGATCGCCACCTCCGGCGCCAGCCGGGCCAGCGCCGCCCGCGCCACGCCGCCTGCGGCCACCCGCGCCGCCGTCTCGCGCGCCGATGACCGGCCGCCGCCGCGATAGTCGCGGATGCCGTATTTCTGCCAGTAGGTGATATCGGCATGGCCCGGCCGGAACGCCTCGGCGATCTCGCCGTAATCCTTCGATCGCTGGTCGGTGTTCTCGATCATCAGCTGGATCGGCGTACCCGTCGTGCGGCCCTCGAACGTGCCCGACAGGATGCGCACCGCGTCCGCCTCGCGGCGCTGGGTGGTGAACCGGTTCTGCCCCGGCTTGCGCCGGTCGAGCCAGTGCTGCAGCCCGGCCTCGTCGACCGCGATGCCCGGCGGGCAGCCATCGACCGTGGCGCCCAGCGCCGGCCCGTGGCTTTCGCCCCAGGTCGTGACGCGGAAGAGATGGCCGAAGGTGTTGAGGCTCATGGCGCGGGCTCCCTGTTCGCCCCGGGGCATAGCCCCCGCCCCGCCACGGCTCAAGCGGTTTCGGCTTGCGCGCGGCGCGCGGCGGGCTATGGTCTTCGCTACCTCGGGGTGCCCGCAAGGGCTGAGACGCAGGCTGCGAACCCGTTGAACCTGATCCGGTTAACACCGGCGGAGGGAAGGTCGGACATCCATCCACCCGAATCTCCGCCCCTGGCCATTGGAGGATGCGATGCGTTCCGTTCTGATCGCTGCGGGCCTGACCCTTGCCACCCAGGCGATGGCGCAGACGCCCGTTCTGACCGTCTATACCTACGACAGTTTCGTTTCCGACTGGGGCCCCGGCCCCGCCGTGGAAGCCGCGTTCGAGGCGGAGTGCGGCTGCGACCTGCGCTTCGTCGCCGCCGGCGACGGCGCGGCGCTGCTGGCCCGGCTGGAGCTTGAGGGCGCGACGACCGAGGCCGACGTGGTCCTCGGCCTCGACACCAACCTGACCGCCCGCGCCGCCGCCACCGGGCTGTTTGCCCCGCACGGGGCGGCACCGGCGCTGGACCTGCCGATCGGCTGGGACGATCCGCTGTTCCTGCCCTTCGACTGGGGGCATTTCGCCTTCGTCTACGACAGCACGAAACTGGCCGAGCCGCCGGGCAGCTTCGCCGCGCTCGCGGCCTCGGACGTCTCGATCCTGATCCAGGATCCGCGCTCTTCCACCCCCGGCCTCGGCCTGCTGATGTGGCTGAAGGCCGCCGAGGGGGCGAACGCCGCCGCGATGTGGGAGGCGCTGGCCGACAATATCGTGACGGTCACGCCCGGCTGGTCGGAAGCCTACGGCATGTTTCTCGAGGGCGAGGCGGAGATGGTTCTGTCCTACACCTCCTCGCCGGCCTATCACCGGATCGCCGAGGGTGACGACAGCAAGGCCTATGCGGCCTTCGCGGAGGGCCACTACCTTCAGGTCGAGGTCGCCGGCAAGCTGGCCGGGACCGACGCGCCGGAGCTGGCCGACGCCTTCCTTGCCTTCATGCTGTCCGAAGGCTTCCAGTCGGTGATCCCGGAAACCAACTGGATGTTCCCCGCCGTCACCCCGG
>CAYUXM010000417.1:0-1672 GCA_964448765.1 uncultured Rhodobacterales bacterium | reverse complement strand
CCATGCCGCCCTGCCAGACCTTCAGGATCTCCAGCGGGTTCGCGAGGTAGTAGCCGGGTTGATAGAACAGCACGAAGCCCAGTCGCCCGCCGATCACGATGCCGAGGATCGCCGCGGTCAGCAGATCCTCGACCTGCTCGGCGGTCATCGGCGCCCGGCCGCCGGGCCACAGGCCGGGCCGCCGGATCGCCGCCACGACGATCCGCCAGCCGATCAAGATCCCCGCGATATAGGCCAGCGCGTACCAGCGCAGCGCGAATTCGAACCCGAACAGCGGCAGGGTGAACACCTCCGGCCGGAAGCCGGGAAACTCGATCATCAGCGGCATGGGGCCTCCTGCCCGCGGGGTCCGGGCCCTTGGAACCGCGCCGCCGCGGCGAAGTCAACCTTGTCTCGCCCGGCCCGCGCCGCCATATAGGGGCGAACGGCGACGGAGGCGGCGATGCAGGGCCAGAACAGGATATTCGACGATCTGTCGAAGCTGATGACCAACGCGATGGGCGTGGCCCAGGGCGCGCGGGCCGAGGCCGAGACGGCGATGAAGGGCCTGATCGACCGCTGGCTGGCCGAGCGCGACTTCGTCACCCGCGAGGAATTCGACGCGGTCCGCGCGATGGCGCAGAAGGCGCGCGAGGAAAACGCCGCGCTCGCCGCCCGCCTCGCCGCGCTGGAGGCGGCGATGGCCGAGCAGGCCGCCCCCGCCGACACGCCCGCCGCCCCGAAGCGCAGCCGCGCGAAGAAGGAATAGGCGGCCGCCACGGCGGTTTTGCGATGGGCGCCCTGCGGGGCGCCCTTTTCGGTTTCCCCCCTGTGGACCGATCCGCCCATCCCATGCGCATCCCGGCAGGCCGGCGGCCCTGACATGAATGTTTCGCGGAATTGCCCTTTACAGGATTCCGCGCATCCGCCACCATATCTTGTAAGGGCGGTGTCGGGCAAACGCCGACCCTTGTAAAGACACCCAGCCTCTTGTGGGTCTGCTCCTGCACGAGGCCAACCAAACGGGCCGGGCAATGTCGCTTTCCGAGGACTTCCTGCACTCAGAAGACCTTCACCCGATCGATATCGTGGAAACGCTCGCCGAGCATCACGACTGGGATTTCGACCGGATCACCGAGGATCAGATCGCCATGGCCGTCGAGGGCCAGTGGCGCACCTATTCGATCACGCTGGCCTGGTCGCACCAGGACGAGACGCTGCGCCTGATCTGCACCTTCGAGATGGAGCCGCCGCAGGCGCGGATGGCGGAGATCTACGAAATCCTCAACCGCTGCAATGACATGGTCTGGTCCGGCGCGTTCACCTACTGGGCGGAACAGCGGCTGATGGTCTGGCGCTACGGGCTGGTTCTGGCCGGTGGCCAGGGCGCGGGGCCGGAACAGATCGACCGGCTGATCGGCCAGGCGGTGACCGCGGCGGAACGCTTCTACCCGGCGTTCCAGCTGGTCGCCTGGGGCGATCACACGCCGGAGGCGGCGTTGCAGGTGGCGATGGCGGAAGCCTACGGCCGCGCCTGACGCGCGGCGCACGGGAACAGGCAGGTGAGGCCCGGCACGCCCCCAAGGGCGGCCGGGTCTTTCCATTCCGGGCCGGCGCGTTACTGTCGTCGTCCGGACGAGGGAGGGCGCGATGGCGATGACGGCGGTGCGCGACCGGGGGCTGGTGCTTCTGG
>CAYUXM010000416.1:0-1702 GCA_964448765.1 uncultured Rhodobacterales bacterium | reverse complement strand
CTGGTCGACGGCGTCGAGGCGATGCTGAACGGCGTGGTCTCCCGCATCAACGGCTTCATCGGCGGGATCAACCAGGGGCTGGAAGCGCTCGGGTCAGAGCGGCGCATCTCGCTGGTGCCCGACCTCGACCTCGGCGAGATCGAGAACCGTTTCGAGGGTGCGGCGACGGCAGCGACCACCGCGGCGCAGACGGCGTTTGACCGGGCGTTCGAGGACAATCCGCTCACCGCGCCCGATCTCGGCCTGACCGACGCGGCGAACCGCGCGCTCGAATCCGCGAACCTCTATCGGGGCGCGGCGCGCGATCTGGCCGAAGGGGCCCGCGCCCCACTGGAAAGCTGGCAGGCCCTACGTGATGCGGTGCGCGGCACGGACGAGGACGGGGCCGATGCGCTGGCCGAGGCCACGGCTGCTGCGGAGCGGTTCGAGACCGCGCTCGACGGCGCCGGACAGGCGGCGACCGATGCCGGCGCTGTCGCAGGCGCGGCGGCTGCCGCCGCTGAACCTAACGCCGAGACGACCGTCACGGGCTGGCGGGCGGTCACGGCGGCGCTGTCGGATTACGCCAGCAAGGCCCGCGAGATCGGCGGTGACATCGGCCAGAGCCTGGTCAGCGCCTTTCAGTCGGCCGAGAACGCCGTCGGCGAATTCGTGAAGACGGGCAAACTGAACTTCCGCGACCTCGTGACCTCGCTGCTCGCCGATCTCGCCCAGCTCGCGGCGCGGCGGTTCATCCTCGGGCCGATCGCAAACGCGCTCTCGGGCGTCTTCGCCGGTGCGGGCGGCATCTTCGCCAACGTCCTGCATGCGGGCGGGATGGTCGGATCGGCCGGGCCCTCTCGGATGGTCCCGGCCATGGCCTTCGCCGCTGCCCCCCGGATGCACGGTGGTGGCATGGCGGGGCTACGCCACGACGAAGTCCCCGCGATCCTGCAACGCGGCGAACGGGTGCTGTCGCGGCGGGAGGCACAGAGCTACGGCGCGGGCGGCGGTGTCAACGTCACCATCATGGCCCGCGACGCTGAGAGCTTTCGGCAGTCCCGCACCCAGGTCGCGGCCGACATCGCCCGCGCCGTGTCGCTCGGGCGGAGGGGCATGTGATGGCGTTCCACGAGGTCCGCTTCCCAGACAACATCAGCCGCGGCGCGCGGGGCGGGCCGGAGCGGCGCACCCAGATCGTCGAGCTTGCCTCCGGCGACGAGGAGCGCAACGCAAGCTGGGCGAACTCCCGTCGGCGCTACGACGTCGCCTATGGCATCCGCCGCGCCGACGATCTGGCGGCGGTCGTCGCCTTCTTCGAGGCGCGCAACGGGCGCCTGCATGGATTTCGCTTCAAGGACTGGGGCGATTACAAGTCGGCCCTGCCTTCCGTGGCGATCTCTCCCACCGACCAGGAGATCGGCACGGGCAATGGCAGCTTCACGGAATTCGCGCTCCTGAAGCGCTACAGCTCCGGCGCGCAGAGCTGGACCCGCGCCATCGCGAAGCCGGTGGCGGGCACGATCCGCGTCGCGCTCGGCGGGGTCGAGCAGATGTCGGGCTGGACGGTCGATACGACCACCGGCGTCGTGACCTTCGACACTGCGCCGGCCGCGGGCGTCGCGATCACCGCGGGCTTCGCCTTCGACGTGCCAGTCCGCTTCGACACCGACGCGCTCGATGTGACGCTCGACCTCGAGCGGCTCGGCTCGATCACCTCCAT
>CAYUXM010000415.1:0-1708 GCA_964448765.1 uncultured Rhodobacterales bacterium | reverse complement strand
AGTTGAAGGTGTATTTCGCGCCTTCCGATTTCGAGGCCCAGATCAGCGTCTCGTGCGCGTTGGTCAGCCGCTTGCCGCGGAAGTTCGGCATCGGGTTCGACTTGCGCCAGACCACGTCGTTGAGGATCCAGAACCCCTGGTCCTGCAAGGCCGCGCCGACGCGGAAGATGTTGTGGTAGGAGCCGATCACCCAGATCGCGCCGTCGGGCTTCAGCACCCGGCGCGCCTCGGCCAGCCAGGCGCGGGTGAACCCGTCGTAGTCGGCGAAGCTGGAAAACCTGTCCCAGGCGTCGTCCACCGCGTCCACGCGGGAATTGTCGGGCCGGTGCAGATCGCCCCTCAGTTGCAGGTTGTAGGGCGGATCGGCGAAGACGAGGTCGACGCTCGCCTCCGGCAGGTCACGCAGCGCCGCGATGCAGTCGCCGGCGATGATCGTGTTCAGCGGCAGCGCGGGCGCGGCCTTGTCGGGTTTCGTCGTCATCTCTGCCTCTCGCCCGGCCTCTGGCGTGCCGGTGGTATGGCAAGAAGATGAGTCAGGAGTGATTCGCCGTCAATTTCTTTTTTGAATCAAAGTCTTATGGTTTCTTCTTGATACAAGATATTGTGCACGGGCCGGAACGAACGCCTATGGTGTGGGGTCACCCCCAGATTTCGAAGCGCCTGCAGGTGGTCCTTCGTCGGGTATCCGGCGTTCCTGTCCCAGCCGTAGCCCGGGTGCTGTTGCGCCAAATCCACCATGATGCCGTCGCGCACCACCTTGGCGAGGATCGAGGCCGCGGCGATCGAGGCGGCGCGCCCGTCGCCCTTGACCACCGCCTCCGCCGGGCAGGGCAGGCCGGCGGGCAGGCGGTTGCCGTCGACCAGCGCGAAACCCGGCGGCGGATCGAGCGCGGCCAGCGCACGCAGCATCGCCAACTGGCTGGCGCGCAGGATGTTGAGCCTGTCGATCTCGGCCACGCTGGCATGGGCCACCGCCCAGCCCGGCGCGGTGGCCCGGATCTCCTCTGCCAGCGCGGTGCGCCGGGCGGCGGACAGTTTCTTGGAATCGTTCAGCCCGGCGGGCAGGCACGCGGGATCCAGGATCACCGCCGCGGCCGTCACCGGGCCGCACAGCGGGCCGCGGCCGACCTCGTCCACCCCGGCCACGCGGGCGAAACCGCGCGCGGCCAGCGCCGTCTCCATCGTGAAATCCGGTCCCCGCGCCATGTCCCTGTCTGGCCGGGAAACGGGCGGCGGCGCAACGAAAAAGGGGCGAGGTTTCCCTCGCCCCCAGTCGGGCCGCGGCGGTTCGGGGGCACCGCGGCCCCTGCCCGATGGTGTCAGCCCCGAACGATCCGGTAGCCGCGGTCGCGCAGGCAGCGCAGGCCGTAGACGGTGCGGTCGCGCGCACCGCGGTTGACCTCGAAGGCGCAGGCGCGCGGCAGGTCGGCGCGGGCGTTCCAGCGCTGGACGCAGCGCGCGCCGACGACCGGCCGCGGCCCGTAGCGGCCGTGGATGTCGAACAGGCACGAGGCCGGCACCACCCTGCGATGGCGGTCGCCCTGCCAGCGATCCTGCCGCCAGTGGCGGCTTTGCCCATGCACCGGCGGGGCATAGCGCTGCGGCTTCGCGACCCCGTGGCGCGGCGCGGTCTGCGCGCGCGCGACCGGGGCGTGTTTCGACGCCTCGTTCAGGATCAGGCCCAGCGCGGCGGCGCCGAGGATGAACT
>CAYUXM010000414.1:0-1722 GCA_964448765.1 uncultured Rhodobacterales bacterium | reverse complement strand
AAGAGGCGCTGGCGGGCACCGATCACCTGATCTGCTACGCGGTGAAGGCCAATTCCAACATTGCCGTGCTGAAGGTTCTGGGCGATCTCGGCGCCGGGATGGACGTGGTTTCCGCCGGCGAGTACCTGCGCGCGAAGGCCGCCGGCGTGCCGGGCGAGCGGATCGTGTTTTCCGGCGTCGGCAAGACCCGCGACGAGATGCGGATCGCGCTGTCGGGCGGGGTGCGGCAGTTCAACGTGGAAAGCGAGCCGGAGCTTGTGGCCCTGTCCGAGGTTGCCGCCGGGCTGGGCCGGACCGCGCAGATCGCGATCCGGGTGAACCCCGATGTCGATGCGAGGACGCACGAGAAGATCGCGACCGGCAAGAAGGAAAACAAGTTCGGCATCCCGATCGACCGCGCCCGCGCGATCTATGCCGAGGCCGCGACCCTGCCGGGGATCGAGGTCGTCGGCATCGACGTGCATATCGGCAGCCAGCTGACCGATCTGGAACCGTTCCGGCAGGCCTATCTCAAGGTCCGCGACCTGACATGGGCCCTGCGCCAGGACGGTCACCGGATCGGCCGGCTCGACCTCGGCGGCGGGCTGGGGATTCCCTATACCCGCTCGAACGAGGCGCCGCCGCTGCCGCTCGACTACGGCGCGATGGTCAAGCAGGTGCTGGGCGACCTGGGCTGCGAGATCGAGATCGAGCCGGGCCGGCTGATCGCCGGCAATGCCGGGCTCCTGGTCTCCGGCGTGATCTACGTGAAATCCGGCGAGGGGCGGGATTTCCTGATCCTCGACGCGGCGATGAACGACCTGATCCGCCCGGCGATGTACGGCGCGCATCACGATATCGTGCCGGTGGCGGAGCCCGAACCCGGCGCGCCGCAGCATGTCTACGACATCGTCGGCCCGGTCTGCGAGACCGGCGATACCTTCGCGCGGGCGCGGCCGATGCCGCCGGTCGCGGCGGGCGATCTGGTCGCGTTCCGCTCCGCCGGGGCCTATGGCGCGGTCATGGCCTCGGAATACAACACGCGGCCGCTGGTGCCCGAGGTTCTGGTCAGCGGGGATCACTTCGCCGTCATCCGGCCGCGTCCGACATTTGACGATATCCTCGCACGCGATACGATCCCCCCATGGCTTTGATCCGCACGATCCGCGCGGGCGGGCCGCAGGCGGCACGGAAGGGACGGCCCGGCGGCGATGGATGACAGGGGCGCACTGAAGGCGGAGATGACCGGCGGGCTGGGCTGGACGGTGCGGCTGACGCTGGCGGGCATGGTCGCCGAACGCGCCGCGCGGGCCTTCTGGCCGGCCTGGACGATCCTGCTGGCGGCGGCGGCGGCGCTGGCCTTCGGCGCGCATGACCTGCTGGGCCGCGGCGCGCTGCTGGCGGCGCTCGCCGCCGTGGCCGTGGCGGTGCTCGTCACCGTCGCGCTGGGCCTGCGCCGGTTCCGCTGGCCGCGCCGCGTCGAGGCGCTGGACCGGATCGACCGGCGGCTGCCGGGCCGGCCGATCGCGGCGCTGGGCGATGCGCTGGCGCTGGGCGAGGCGGACGCGGCCACCCGCGGCGTCTGGTCCGCCCATGTCGCGCGGATGACCGAACGCGCCCGCCGCGCCCGGCCCGCCGCGCCCGACCTGCGGCTGGCCACGCGCGACCCGCTGGCGCTGCGCTACGCGGCGCTCACCGCCTTCGTCGTGGCGCTGGCCTTCGGCCTGCCCGGCCGGGTGGCCG
>CAYUXM010000413.1:0-1728 GCA_964448765.1 uncultured Rhodobacterales bacterium | reverse complement strand
CCTCGCTGCCGTCCATGTTGCGCGGCAGGCCCAGCACCAGCCCGCCGATCTCGCGCTCAGCCACGATCCTCAGCAGCGCCTCGGCATCGAGGCCGAATTTCCGGCGCCGGATCGTGGTCAGCGGCGTGGCGACGCTGCGCAGCGGGTCGGAGACCGCGACGCCGATCGTCTTCTCCCCGAAATCGAGCCCGGCGAGGGCCGCGACCGGGGGCAGGACCGCGGCGAAACCCGCGGGATCCTCGCAGATCACTCCGCGACCCCGGCGCGTTCGGCGGCGGCGCGCACGGTGGCGAGCATCTCGGGATGATCGCCAAAGACGCCCTGCGCCTCGGCCCAGATCTCCGCCGCGCGGTCGGCCTCGCCCAGCACGCCCAGCGCGCCGATCAGCCGCGCCCAGTCCTCGGCGGTGCCGCCCTCGGTCGCCAGCCTTTCCGCGAGGCCGTCGACCATGCCGCGAATCATCGCGGCGCGGTCCTCGTCCGACATCTCGGCGGCCGCCTCCATGTCCTCGGCAGTCGGGCCCGGCCCGGCGGCAACGGGCGGCGCGGCCGCGGCCGCGGCGAAGTCCGGCGGCTGCCAGTCCTGCCCGGCGTAGATCGACAACTCGTCCATCTGCGTCATGATCACCGGCACCCAGGGCGCGTTCGGATCGCTGGATTTCAAAAGCTCGTCCCAGATCCGGAACGCCCGGTCGGGCCGGCCGTTCTGCGCCATCATCAGCCCGACGTAGTAGCGCGCGGTGCCGTTGCGGCCGTCGCGGGCCAGCACCTCGTTCAGCACCGCCTCGGCCTCGGCGGTGACCAGCCCGCCCGCGGCCAGAACCATCAGGTCGGCCAGCGCGGCAAAGTCCTGCGCCGTCGCCGTCTCGCCCTTCAGCGCCACCAGACGGCGCTGCGCCGCCGCGCCGGCGGCGGGATTGCCCGTCGCAGCCTCGTTGCGGGCCAGCAGTTCCAGCCCCTGGATGTCGTTGGGGCGTTCGGCCACCACCGCGCGCAACCGCTCCATCAGTTCGGCAAAGCGCGGATCGACCTCGGGCGGCGGGCCAAGCCGGTCGCGCGCGGTCTCCTCGGCCTCGGCCTGCGAGGGGCGCGCGGCCAGCAAAGCCTCGGCCATCTCGATGCGCTGCGCCATCGGCAGGTCGCCATAGCCCGGCACACCGATCCGCTGGTAAAGCCACAGCGCCCCGGCCACCGCCACCACCGCGACCCCGGCCGCGGCGATCCGCGCCACCGCCGGATCGTCGCGACCGGTCTTGCCGGCGCGGGCCAGCGCGCGGTCGGCCTCCAGCACCCGGCGGGAGATTTCCGTCTTCATCCGCTCGGCATCCTCGGGCGCGATGATCCCGCGGGCGAGATCGCGGTCGATCTCCTTCAACTGGTCGCGGTAGACGCGCAGGTCATAGGCGGCGGCGGGTTCCTCGCCCGCGCCGCCGCGAACGAGCGCCAGCACCACGAGGCCGGTCACGACGATGGCGATCAGGGCGGCGACGATCCAGAACAGCATGTATCCTCCCGGTTTGCCCCCATTTAGGGGCTCTGCCGTCCGACCGGAAGAGCGAAGCGACGATCGGGCCCCCGGCCGAGATGTCGCAGCCCCGATGTCGCATTTATCCCCATTGTGCCGGTTCCTCGCCTGTGGCCGGGCGCCGGGCGGGTCATGTAGCCTTTGGGCCGCGGTGCCGCCGGGGCGGATTCGGCGGGCCGCCGGGCAAGGGTGGCCGGGAAGGGC
>CAYUXM010000412.1:0-1729 GCA_964448765.1 uncultured Rhodobacterales bacterium | reverse complement strand
AGGTTGACCATGAAGAACACCGCCAGCACCAGCGCCGAGGTCACCTCTGCCAGCGCGC
Organism: uncultured Rhodobacterales bacterium; assembly: GCA_964448765.1. Classification (GTDB taxonomy): domain Bacteria; phylum Pseudomonadota; class Alphaproteobacteria; order Rhodobacterales; family Rhodobacteraceae; genus JANSXY01. The sequence goes on along the minus strand of CAYUXM010000412.1, from coordinate 1,671 downwards.
CCAGCGGCGCCACGACGGCCAGCACCAGCACCACCGCCGCCACCATCACCGTGGCCCGGAGCGGTGTGCGGGTCCGGGCCGAGACGGCGCCAAACCAGCCCGGCAGCCGCCCGGCGCGGGCCATCCCGTAGGCCACCCGCGCGGCCATCACCAGGATGATCACCACGCCGTTCATCGTGGCCATGATCGCGATCAGGGTGATCGCGAGGGGCGAGATCCCGCTTAGCCGTTCGAACAGCAGGCTGATCGGCGCCGCTGTCGCCGCCATCTCGGCGGCCGGGATCGCGCGAACCGCGACGAGGGCGACGAGCACGTAGATCACCGTCACCAGAACCAGCGTGATCGCGATCGCCCGCGGCAGGTCGCGGCGCGGATGCCGCGCCTCCTCGACGAGGTTCACGATATCGTCGAAGCCGATGAAGGCGAAGAACGCGATCAGGCTGGCGCCCAGAACGCCCGACACCGCAACAGCGTCGCCCGGCGGCGGCATCAGCATCGCCGGTAGCGCCGCGAGGGCCGCGGGATCGGCGGCCAGCCCCAGCGCCACGATCACCGCAAGCCCCGCGACCTCGATCAGCGTCATCACCCCGGCGACGAGGATCGACTCGCGGATGCCCCAGGCGGCGACGGCGGCCATCGACACGACGATCGCGGCAATCAGCGCCGGCCGCGGCAGCGCCACGAGTTCGGCAAGATAGCCCGCCGCGCCGACCGTGATGGCCGCGGCGGCGATCACCGCCTCGGCCAGCACCGCCAGCCCCACCGCCACCGTCAGCCACGGCCGGGCGAAGGCGGCCTCGACATAGACGGCATCGCCGGCGGCCCGCGGGATCCGGGTGGAGAGTTCGGCATAGGAGGCGGCGGTGAAGGCCATGACGATCGCGGCCAACAGGAAGGCGGCCGGCGCGTAGGGCCCGGCACGCAGCACCGCCTCGCCCACCAGAACGTAGATCCCGGCCCCGACGGTCACGCCAAGCCCGTAAAGCACCAGCCCGGCCAGCCCGACGCTGCGCTTCAGCGCGACCGGTTCCTGCCCTGCTGCTCCGGTCCCGCCCATCGCCCCCCCATGCCGGATGATCCTATCCAAAGGGATTGGTTCGCATTGACGCCGATCAAGGCCGCGGCGCGCGGCCGGGGGCTAGGCTCGGGGCTGCGCCCGGGGGATGCGCAGGGCGGGAGGGATTGCGATGACGGCCGACACACCGGCGGGACTGCCCGCCCGGGATCTGCGGCAACGCTGCGATCCGGCGACCGTGCGCCGGCAGGGCGCGGCGCCGGCGGCCGATCATCCGCTGGTCGGGCAGGATCGCGCGCTCGGGGCCCTGCGGCTTGCCGTCGATATCCCGCATGGCGATTTCAACCTCTTCGTTCTGGGCCCGCCCGGCACCGGTCGCCACACCGCCGTGGACCGGGTGCTGCGCGAGGCGGCGGCGCGGCGCGCCCTGCCGCCCGACTGGGCCTATGTGAACAATTTCGACAAGCCGCACCGCCCCGCCGCGATGAAGCTGCCGGCCGGTGCCGCGACCCGGCTGCGCCAGCAGATGGAGCGGGTGGTCGACGATCTGGCCAGCGACATTCCCGCGCTGTTCGATTCCGACGAATACCAGGCGCAGCGGCGGGCGATCGACGAGGAATTCGGCGGCCGGCAGGAGGCGGCGATGGCCGAGTTCG
>CAYUXM010000411.1:0-1731 GCA_964448765.1 uncultured Rhodobacterales bacterium | reverse complement strand
CGCGCGATGGAGATCATCGACGAGCTGGAGCCGGAAAAGCGCGGCATCTACGGCGGCGGCGTGGGCTATTTCGCCGCCAACGGCGAGATGGACATGTGCATCGCGCTGCGCACCGCGGTGGTGAAGGACCGCAAGCTCTACATCCAGGCCGGCGGCGGCGTCGTCTACGACAGCGACCCCGAGGCCGAGTGGCAGGAAACCGTCAACAAGTCCAAGGCGCTGCTGCAGGCCGCGCGCGAGGCCGGCCTGTTCCTGGGCGACCGCAACGGCTGATCGGCGGCGCGGCCCCGATCAGGGCGCCGGGGCCGACAGCACCGCCGAGGCCGGCGCCGGCGCAAGCCGCGTGCGGCGCGATTCCACCAGCCATGTCTTGATCGCCGCCAGCGTCTCGGGCCGCGCGGCGGCGGCCACCAGAACGCGCCCGTTGCGCTCCGCCTCGAAGGCGGCGCGGTCGAGCGTACGGCGGATCGCGGCCTCGGTCTGGGTCGCGGTATCGAGGATCTCGAAGCTTTCCGCCCGCGGCAGGCCGGCCGCGGCGGCCAGCTGGTCGGCGGTGTTCAGCCCGATGTCATGGGTGACGAGGCCGAAGCCGCCATCCCCCGCCAGCCCGACGACAAGCTGCGCGAGCGAGCGGATGTTCTGGAACCGGGTATCGGGCGCCTCCACGATCAGCGCGGCCTCGGGCAGCGCCTCGGTCCAGGCGGTGAAGTTGACGGCAAGATCGGCCGGCATCGCGCCGCCGGGCACCGAAGCGGCAAGCATCCCCACCTCGAACCCCGCCGCGCGCAGCGCCGCCGCCCGCTCCGCCGCGCCGGGGGCCAGCGGATCGACCGCCACCGCGACGGGCAGGCCGAACCCGGCCAGTTCGGCCGGGTCCATCCAGCCCGCCTCCGCCGGCGGATCGATCAGCACGAGCCCCAGAAGGTCGCTGTTCGCCGGCGGCTCGAAATCGGCGGCGTAACGCCCGAGCGCGCCGTCGAAAATCTCGCCGGCCGGGGCCGGGGCCTCGGCCTCGGCGCCAAGTTGCGGCAGGCGGTTCACCCGCACCCCGTCGGCATGGCCGAAGCCCGGTTCGGGCGCGGCCTCGACGGCCGGCATCGAGGGCGCGAGCGCGCCGACCTCGGGCGGGGCGCCGGGATCGGACAGCGCGCGCGTGGCCTCGGCCGCGCTGCCCGCCTCGGGATCGATCTGCGGCAGGCTGCCGGGTCGCGGCTCGAACGGGCTGCCGCGTTCCACGGGGCGGAACGTGATGCCGCTTCCGGCCGGGGCCGCCTCGGGCATCGGCGGCGCGGGCTCGGCGGCCGGCAGCGCGGCGAAGACGCTTGGGGGCGTGTCCGGCAGGTCGGGTTCGGGCAACGCCGCCGGTTCGGTTCCGGCGATCTCGGGCGTGCCCGGGGCCTCGGGTGCGGCAGGGGCCGCCGCGGCCGCGGGGGCGGTGACCGGCTCATCGGCGTCGGGCGCCGCCGGCGGCGCGGTTTCCGGCGCCGGGCTGCCGGGGCTTTCCGGGCCCGACGGCACCGGCGGCGCCGCGGCGGTTTCCACTTCGGGCAGGTCCGGCACCGCCTCGGCCTGCGGCGCGGTGACGGCCGGCGCGCCGGCCAGGTCCGGCGCCGGTTCGGCGGCCTGCGGGGCGACGGGCTGGGTATCGTCGCGGCCGCGGCCGAATTCCGACCCGGCCGGAACCTCGACGATGGCCGCGTCCGGCACCGCCGGCGCGGCCTCCGGTTCGGT
>CAYUXM010000410.1:0-1742 GCA_964448765.1 uncultured Rhodobacterales bacterium | reverse complement strand
AGCGCGTCGCGGTTGACCCACAGCACCGGGGTCGAGCTGTTGTAGGGCATCGACAGCATCTGCCCCTCGGGCGTGGTGTAGTAGCCCTTGACCGAGCCGATATAGGCATCGGGATCCCAGTCGGTCCCGGCCTCGTCCATCAGTTCGTAGACCGGCTTGATCGCGCCCTCGGCGGCCATCATCGTCGCCGTGCCGACCTCGAAGACCATCAGGATATGCGGCTGCTCGCCGGCGCGGAACGCGGCGATGCCGGCGTTGAGCGTCTCGGAATAGTTGCCCTTGTGGGTGGCGACCACCGCGTAGTCGCCCTGCGCGGCGTTGAAGGTCTCCACCTGTTCGGCGACCAGTTCGCCGAGACGGCCGGTAAAGGCGTGCCAGAACTGGATCTCGGTCTGCGCGGCGGCGGTCTGCGGCAGCGTGATCGCGGCGGCGACGGCCGCGCCGCCGATCAAAAGATGCTTCATCATCCTCTCCTCGTCATGAGTCGGGCCGCGCGGCAGGGGCCGGCAGCCACGATTCGGAAACAAAGCAGCGGATTTCGAGATTGGGGTGACGGTTTTGTTTCAACCGTGTGAACGATCGGCGCGCGATCCCCGGCGGGCCGGGATCAGTGCAGGTGCCGGACCGTCCCGGTCAGCGCGTCGCGGCAATAGGTGCGGGGCCGGACGCGCTGGCTGCTGTCGACCGTCTCCATCACCGTGTCGAGCCCGGCGAGGCAGACCAGTTGCGATTCGTTGCGGATCACCACGAAGTCGCGGTCGGACAGGAACTCCTGCGAGAAACCGGCGGCCTGTTCGGCGCTGCCGAAGTTCAGCACGCTGACCTTTCCGCCGGCCTCGTTGATCATTGCGTAGGCGACGACCATGTCGCGGTCGAACTCGAAGGTCGCGTGTTCGAGAAGGCTTTCGCAGAAACTCGCCATCATCCCGTCCCCCTGTGCGGGTAAAAGTTTTGCTGCAACGCGGCAAAAGCGCAAGCCATTGCCGGGCCGGCGGCCCGTCGCCGTGCCCGGGCCGCCCAAGAATCGGGCAGCCGGCGGCCCCGGCGCGGAGAATCCGGCCGGCCGGAGACGGCCGGCGGGCGGTGCGGCGCGGCGTTCGCCCCTGCGGGACGGGCCCGCGCGGTCCTGCCGGGGCCGGCCCGGTCGCAAGGCCCGGCGCCCTGAAAGCTTGACTCGGCGACTTCCGCCTCGCCAACATGCCGCGGGCGCCCGATGCAGGAACCGTCACACGAAGTTCAAGAAGCGGCGCAAGGATGCCTCCGGCCAAAATGGCCGAGGTCAACACGGAGGGACCGATACATGACCCGTACGAGGACGCTGCTGGCAGGGGGTGCCGTCTGGGCGCTGCTGTCCGGCACGGCGATCGCAAGCTGCCCGGCTGTGACCGGCGCCGACATGATGGGGGTGGGCGCGGGCGCCTTCCCGATGCAGTACGAACTGGCCGAGTTCGAGGCCGCCGCCGGCTGCGAGATGGAATTTTCCGAAAACCCCGAGATCGGCGCGCTGAACGGCGAGCTGCGCGGTAATCCCGACCTGCCGCCGGTGGCCGAGCGTCTGCCCGCCGAACCGCTGGTCGTCGTGCCCTATGCCGCCATCGGCCAGTATGGCGGCACGCTGCGCGCGCTGTCGAACGCGACCGAGGCCGGCACGTCGGACTTCCTGTCCACCCGCCATGTCAACCTCGTGCGCTATGCCGACGATCTGCAGACGATCGTGCCGAACATCGCCAAGGGCTGGGAAT
>CAYUXM010000409.1:0-1746 GCA_964448765.1 uncultured Rhodobacterales bacterium | reverse complement strand
GGATGTCGCCGGCATGCACGGCGCCGAGGATCTCGGTCACCGTCAGGCCCTTGTCCGGCGCGATCCCGCCCGCGCCCCAGATCTCGGCGAAGGCGCTGCGCACGCCGTCATCGGCCACGCTTTGGTAATCGGGCAGGAACATCGGGATCAGCCCCGCGTCCGAGGCGCCCTGCACGTTGTTCTGGCCGCGCAGCGGGTGCAGCCCGGCGCCCGGCTTGCCGACATTGCCGGTCATCAGCGCAAGGCTGATCAGGCAGCGCGAATTGTCGGTGCCGTGCACATGCTGGCTGACCCCCATGCCCCAGAAGATCATCCCCGGCCCGGCGGTGGCGAAGGTGCGCGCCACGTCGCGCACGGTGGCGGCGGGAATGCCCGTCAACTCCTCCATCGTTTCCGGTGCGAAGCCGGCCAGATGCTGCTTCTCGGCCTCCCAGTTCTCGGCGAAGCGGTCGATATAGGCCTCGTCGTAAAGCCCTTCCTCGACGATCACCGCCATGATCGCGTTCAAAAGCGGCACGTCCGCGCCGGGGCGGAATTGCAGCATGTGGCTGGCGTGCCGTTTCAGCGCCGTGCCGCGCGGGTCCAGCACGATCAGCTTGCCGCCGCGCTTGGCGAACTGCTTGAAGAAGGTGGCGGCGACGGGGTGGTTTTCCACCGGGTTGGCGCCGATCACGATCGCCACCTCGGCATTCTCGATCTCGTTGAAGGTCGCCGTCACCGCGCCGGAGCCGACGTTTTCCAGCAGCGCCGCGACGGACGAGGCGTGGCACAGCCGCGTGCAGTGATCGACGTTGTTATGGCCGAAGCCCTGTCGGATCAGCTTCTGGAACAGATAGGCCTCTTCGTTGGAGCATTTGGCCGAACCGAAGCCCGCGACCGACCGGCCGCCATGCGCGTCGCGCAGCCGTGCCAGCCCGCCGGCGGCGGCGTCCAGCGCCTCGTCCCAGCTCGCTTCGCGGAAATGCGTGAACGGGTTGGCCGGATCGACGTTCAGCCCCTTCTCGGCGCCCTCGCGGCGGATCAGCGGCATCGTCAGCCGGTGCGGGTGATGGATGTAGTCGAAGCCGAACCGCCCCTTGACGCACAGCCGCCCCTCGTTCGCCGGCCCGTCGATCCCCTCGACATATTTCACCTTGCCGTCCTTGACCTTCAGCGACACCTGGCAGCCGACGCCGCAGAACGGGCAGATCGAGCGGGTTTCGCCGTCGACATCGGTGCTGTCGCCCTGCTGCGCGTCGTCGACGACACTGGCGGGCATCAGCGCCCCGGTCGGGCAGGCCTGCACGCATTCGCCGCAGGCCACGCAGGTGCTGTCGCCCATCGGGTCGGCGAAATCGAAGGTCGGGAAGGCATCGTGGCCGCGCCCGGCCATGCCGATCACGTCGTTGACCTGCACCTCGCGGCAGGCGCGCACGCACAGCCCGCACTGGATGCAGGCATCGAGGTTGACGCGCATTGCCACGTGGCTGTCGTCGAGCAGCGGGATACGATCGGGTTCCAGCGCCGGGAAGCGGCTTTCGCTGACGCCGTTCAGATCGGCCATGTCCCACAGATGCGCGCCGGCGTCATGCGCCGCGTCGCGGTCGGGCTGATCGGCGAGCAGCAGTTCCATCACCATCTCGCGCGACTTCCGCGCCCGCGCGCTGTCGGTGGTGACGGTCATCCCCGTGCTGGCCGCGCGGCAGCAGGAGGCGGCGAGCACCCGCTCGCCCTCGATCTCGACCATGCAGGCGCGGCAGTTGCCGT
>CAYUXM010000408.1:0-1777 GCA_964448765.1 uncultured Rhodobacterales bacterium | reverse complement strand
CCTCGACCGCGATCAGAAGCGCGAGGAAGGCCACCAGCGTCTTGCCCGCGCCCACGTCGCCCTGCAGCAAGCGGTTCATCCGCTTCTCGCTGGCCATGTCTTCGGCGATCTCGGCCACCGCGCGGTCTTGCGCCCCGGTCGGCGCGAAATCCAGCGATTGCAAGACTTTGTCCTGCAATGCTCCGGTGCCGACGGAGGCCCGGCCCTTGCCCCGGCGCAGCGTCGCGCGGGCCAGCGCCAGCGTCATCTGGTGGGCGAAGAACTCGTCATAGGCCAGCCGCTGGCGCGCCGGATGGGTCGGCGCCAGCCCCTCTGCCCCGGTCGGCGCATGGGCGGCGGCGACGGCCTCGCGCCAGTCCGGCCAGCCCTCTCGCGCCTTCAGGGCCGGATCGATCCATTCGGCCAGATCGGGCGCGCGGGCCACGGCGGCCTGCGCGGCCTTCGCCACCAGCCGCTGGGTCAGCCCGGCCGAGAGCGGATAGACCGGCTCGAACGCCGGCAGGTCGCCGGCCTCCTCCGGCCGCAGGACATGATCGGGATGAACGATCTGCGCCACCCCGTCGAACAGCTCCAGCTTGCCCGAGATCACCCGCCGCTGGCCGGTGGGCAACTGCCGGTCCAGCCAGTCGCCGCGGGCATGAAAGAACACCAGCTGGAACTCGGTCTCGCTGTCGCGGACATGCACGCGGGCCGGCCCGCCCTTGCGGCGCGGCGGGACATGGCCGCCGATCTCCACTTCGACCGTGACGGTGCTGCCCGGCGTCACCTCGCGGATCGAGGCGCGCAGCCGCCGGTCCACCCCCGAATGCGGCAGGGTGAACAACAGGTCGCGCGGCTTGTCCACCGCCATCTGCGCGAAGGCCTGCACCGCCTTCGGCCCGACGCCGGGCAGCGTGTCGAGCCCGGCGAACAGCGGGAACAGCGCGGGTGGGCGGCCGGCCATCGCCCTAGCCCCCGATCAGGGCAAGCCAGGCATCCTCGTCGATCGTCTCGATGCCCAGTTCCGCCGCGGCCTTGGCCTTCGATCCCGCGCCCGGTCCGGCCACCACAAGGTCGGTCTTCTTCGAGACCGAGCCGGAAACCTTGGCCCCCAGCGCCTCGGCCCGCGCCTTGGCCTCGGCCCGCGTCATCTTTTCCAGCGTTCCGGTGAAGACGATGGTCTTGCCGGCCACCGGGCTGTCCACCGCCCCGCGCGCCGCGACATCCGCCACCGTCAGATGCGCGGCCAGCCGGTCGATCGAGGCGCGTTCGGCGGGCTGGTGGAAGGTGGTGACGAGCGAGACCGCGACGGTCGTGCCGATCCCGTCGATATTCACCAGGTCCGCCCAGGCAGCGCGCGCCCCCTCCGGCAGCGGCGGGTCGGCCTGCCATATCCGTTCGCGCGTGTCGCTCACGGCGGCGCGCCGGCCCTCCGCTTCGGCCGCGGCGCGTTCCGCCTCCACCGCCGCCTCGGCGGCGAGGTGCCGGGCCAGCGCCGGGCCGGCCGCATCGACGGCCGCAAGGAAGGCGGGCCAACTGCCGTAGTGCCGCGCCAGGTCCGCGGCCACGACCTCGCCGACATGGCGGATACCCAGCGCGAAGATCAGCCGGTCGAGCGGGATGCGGCGGCGGTCCTCGATCGCGGCGAAGAGGTTGGCGGCCGATTTCTCGCCCCAGCCGTCGCGGTTCTTCAGCTTGCCAAGGCTTTGCGCGTCGCGCGCCGCCAGCGTGAAGATGTCGGCCGGTTCGCGGATCGGCAGCGCCGCGTCGGCGAAGAACATCTCGATCTGCTTCGCGC
>CAYUXM010000407.1:0-1797 GCA_964448765.1 uncultured Rhodobacterales bacterium | reverse complement strand
GCCGCCGCGCCCGATCTGCCGCCGGAACTGGGCGGGCGTGACGGGCCGGAACCCGTGCGCTACGGCGATTGGGAGCGGAAGGGCCTGGCGATCGACTTCTAGGCGATCAGCGCAGCCGCAGGTCGGCGTGGTCGCCCGCGCCGCGGTCGGCGATGAAGCGCAGGGTTTCGCCACGCCGTTCCACCACCTGGCAATTCGGCTCGAGCGGTTCGTCGCCGAAGGCGAGATCGCGGCAGAAGAATCCGCCGTCCCAGCGCCACGCCCCGGTGACCTTCCGGCCGAACGCCCGCCCCTCGATCGCGCCGTCCGGCGTGACGGTCAGCGAGATGCCGAAGCGGGTCAGCGCCCGGCCCGAGACAAGGCTTACGAAGTCGTCACGCTTCTCGATCCGCGCCACCGATTCGGCGGCGGCGGGCGCGGCACCGGTCACCCCGAGGGCGGCGGCGAGGAAAAACGGCTTGCAGAGGTCGGTGCGTCGCATGGCGGGGCTCGTTACAGGTCGCGCGGGATCTGTGCGGCATACGCGTCACCGCGTCGGCCGGATCACCCGGCGACCAAGGTTCACGCGGTCGTGAAGGTCGCGGCCGCTAAAGTCCCAGAACATCCAGCATGTCGTATTCGCCCGGATCGCGGCCCTGTCCCCAGAGCGCCGCCTTCAGCGCGCCGCGGGCAAAGATCGCGCGGTCGGTCGCGAGATGGCGCAGCACCACCCGCTCGCCCTCGGCGGCGAAGATCACGTCATGCTCGCCCACGACATCGCCGCCGCGGATCGCGGAAAAGCCGATGCTGCCGGGCGCGCGCGGGCCGGTGATGCCCTCGCGCGCCGGGGTGCGCAGCGCCTCCAGCGTGGTGCCGCGGCCCTCGGCCGCCGCCTCGCCCAGCATCAGCGCGGTGCCCGACGGCGCGTCGACCTTCATCCGGTGATGCGCCTCGACCACCTCGATATCCCACTCCGCGTCCAGCGCGGCGGCCACCCGGCGGGTGAGCTGCACCAGCAGGTTGACGCCAAGGCTCATGTTCCCGGCCCGCACGATCACCGCGTGGCGGGCCGCGGCGCGGATCTTCCGCAGATCCGCCGGATCCAGCCCGGTGGTGCCGATCACGTGCACCGCGCGGGCCTGCGCGGCCAGCGCGGCGAACTCCACCGTCGCGGCGGGGGCGGTGAAATCGATCACCGCCCGGGCCTTGGCGAAGGCCGCGACCGGATCGTCGGTGACGGCGACGCCCAGCGCCGCGCCGCCCATCGCCGTGCCCAGATCGTGGCCGATCCAGTCATGGCCCGGCCGTTCCAGCGCGCCCACCAGCCGCAGCCGGTCCGAGCCGGCGCACAGCGTTGCCAGCATCCGGCCCATCCGGCCCGATACCCCGGTGATCACCACGCCCGGCCTGTCCGTCATCGCGCCCTCCTTCGGCTGTCGCGCCGGTGTAGCCCGGCCCGCGCGGCTTGGCAAAGCCCGTTGCCGTCGCCGCGCGAAACGCCTACATCCGGGCCATGGCGAAGCACCGCACCCACGAAGGCCCCGGCCCGTCGCAGCGCCAGCTGCGCGTCGGCGAACTGATCCGCCGGCGGATGTCGGAGGTGTTGCAGCGCGGCGAGGTGCACGATCCCGATCTGAACCGCATCCCGATCACCGTGGGCGAGGTGCGCTGTTCCCCCGATCTCAAGGTCGCCACCGTCTTCGTGCTGCCGCTGGGCGGCGAGGGCCGGGACGAGGCGATCGCGGCGCTGGCGCGCAACCGGTCGGAACTGCGCCGCGCCATGGCCCGCGACCTGGGGCTGAAATTCGCGCCCGACCT
>CAYUXM010000406.1:0-1814 GCA_964448765.1 uncultured Rhodobacterales bacterium | reverse complement strand
CCTTCTTCTGGGCGTTGAAGGCGGTGGCGTCGTCCTTGAAATACTGCACCAGCGTCCCCGGCTCCGGGCCTTCGTAGAGGATCTTGGCCTTGCCTTCGTAGACCTTCTTGCGCCGTGGTGCCATGAGGGCGGTCCTTCCCGATGCGGGCGGGGCCTCGTGCGCCCGCCGGCGCCGTCCTAGCCGAACCGGGGCCCGCCCGCAAGAACGCGGCAGGCCGCGCGGCCGGCCTCGGGCGAGGCACCGGCCGGTTCGTCTTGTCGCGCGAGGCCTTCTGTGGCAACAGGATCGCGAATGGCCCGAGTGAAAGGATGCCCGGATGACCACGTTCGACGACCGCGAAAACGCCTTCGAATCCAAGTTCGCCCATGACGAGGAACTGCGCTTCAAATGCGAGGCGCGGCGCAACAAGCTGCTGGGCCTGTGGGCCGCGGAACTGCTGGGCAAATCGGGCGACGAGGCCCGGGCCTATGCCGGCGAAGTCGTCGCCGCCGATTTCGAGGAGGCCGGCGACGAGGATGTCTATCGCAAGGTCGCCGGCGACCTGGGCGGGCGCGCCGACGAGACGACGATCCGCGCCAAGATGGTCGAACTGATGGCCGAGGCCAAGCGCCAGGTGATGAGCGAAAGCTGATCGCGCCCGGCCGCCGGATCCGCAGGCGGGCCGCCCGCACCGGGCGGCCCGTTTCGTTCCGCCCCGCCCGTCCCGTGCGGCTTTCGCGTCTCCGTCAACCTTCCGTGAACCCCGGCGCGCCATGCTCGCCCCGTTGCACGGTGACGGAGTACCAGTATGACCCCCCTAGACGAACGCGAGGCCGCCTTCGAGGCGCGCTTCGTCCATGACGCCAATCTGAGATTTCGCTGCGAGGTCCGGCAGGGCCGGATCGCCGGGCTCTGGGCCGCCGGGCTTCTGGGCCTCGAGGGCGTCGCGGCGCAGGACTATGCCCGATCCGTCGCGATCGCCGGTGTCGAGGCGCCCGGCGGCGACGGCGTCGCGCGCCGGCTGGCCGCCGACCTGGGCGCGCGCAGCGACGCGGCGACGATCCGCGCCCGGCTGGCCGAGGCGATGGAGGAGGCGCGCCGGCAGCTGCTGGGCGAGGCCTGAGGCCCCGGGCGGCAGCCGGACCGCGCGCGCGCCCCGATCGCGCGGTCCGGCGTCCGCCCGGCTCATGATGATCTTGAGCAGGATCGATTTGCCAAACCCCCCGCCCCGTGGCACAGGGGCGCGACGACATCCGCCCGCGAGGCCCGCCGATGACCGATCCCCTCTCCCGCCTGCTGGCCACCCGCGACTGGCTGATGGCCGACGGCGCCACCGGAACCAACCTGTTCAACATGGGGCTGGAATCCGGCGAACCGCCGGAATTGTGGAACACCGACCGGCCCGACAACATCCGCGCGCTCTACCGCGGCGCGGTCGAGGCCGGCAGCGACATCTTCCTGACCAACAGCTTCGGTGGCAACGCCAGCCGGCTGAAGCTGCACGGCGCCGAGGGCCGGGTGCATGACCTCAACCGCGTCGCCGCCGAACTGGGCCGCGAAATCGCCGATGCCGCCGGCCGGCCGGTGATCGTCGCGGGATCGATGGGCCCCACGGGCGAGATCATGGCACCGATGGGCACGCTGACCCACGAGATCGCGGTGGAGATGTTCCACGAACAGGCCGAGGGGCTGAAGGCGGGCGGCGCCGACGTGCTCTGGGTCGAGACGATCAGCGCCGAAGAGGAATTCGCCGCCGCCGCCGAGGCCGCGCGGCTGGCGGCCATGCCCTGGTGCGGCACGATGAGCTTCGACACCGCCGGGCGCACGATGATGG
>CAYUXM010000405.1:0-1830 GCA_964448765.1 uncultured Rhodobacterales bacterium | reverse complement strand
GCGCCCGGCCCTTCGCTTGCGCTTCGGGCGTTCGCGCGTTGCCGCGCCCGGCCCTCCGCTCGCGCTTCGGGCGTTCGCGCCTTGAAACGCTCCACCGGAGCGTTTCATCGCGGCCTGCGGCCGCGACCGGCGCTCACCCCTTCATACCATCCCAGAAGCCGCGGACCTTGGAGAAGAACGACGAACCCTCGGGGTTGTTGTCCTCGCTCAGCCGCTCGAATTCGCGCAAGAGTTCCTTCTGCCGCGGCGTCAGGTTCACCGGCGTTTCCACCGCCAGTTCGATCAGCATGTCGCCGGCGCCGCCGCCGCGCAGCGCCGGCATGCCCTTGCCGCGCAGCCGCATCTGCTTGCCGGTCTGTGCGCCGACCGGGATCTTCACCCGGCTGCGGCCGCCGTCGATCGTCGGCACCTCGACCTCGCCGCCGAGCGCGGCCGCGGTGACCGAGACCGGAACCCGGCAGTAGAGCGTCACGCCGTCACGCTGGAACAGCGCGTGTTCCTTGACCTCGATGAAGATGTAAAGATCGCCCGTCGGGCCGCCGCGCAGGCCCGCCTCGCCCTCGCCGGCCAGCCGGATCCGGGTGCCGGTTTCGACGCCCGGGGGGATGTTGACCGACAGCGTGCGCTCCTTCTCCACCCGGCCGGCGCCCTGGCAGGACCGGCACGGGTTCTTGACGATCTGGCCCACGCCGCCGCAGGTCGGGCAGGTGCGTTCGACGGTGAAGAACCCCTGACTGGCGCGCACCTTGCCCATGCCCGAACAGGTCGGGCAGGTCGCGGGTTCGGCGCCGCCTTCGGCGCCGCTGCCGCCGCAGGCGGTGCAGCCGACCGAGGTGGGCACGTTGATCGTTTTCTGCGCGCCGCGGAACGCCTCTTCCAGCGTCACCCGCAGGTTGTAGCGCAGGTCGGAGCCGCGCTGGGCGCGGCTGCGCCCGCCGCCCCGGCCGCCCATGAAATCGCCGAACAGGTCCTCGAACACGTCCGAGAAGGCCGAGGCGAAATCACCCCCGCCATAGGCCTGCCCGCGCGGACCGCCGCCGCCGCCCGGGCCCATCCCGCCCTCGAAGGCGGCATGGCCGAACCGGTCGTAGGCCGCCTTCTTCTCGGCGTCCTTCAGAACCTCGTAGGCCTCGTTGACATCCTTGAACTGCGATTCGGCGTCGGGATTGTCCTTGTTGCGGTCGGGGTGCAGTTCCTTGGCCTTGCCCCGGTAGGCCTTCTTGATCTCGTCGGACGAGGCCCCGCGCGAGATGCCCAGAACGTCGTAATAGTCGCGTTTGGCCATGATGAACCCCCTCGGGAACCACGACGGCCGGCCCGGTCATGCCCGGCCGGCCGCCCGGTTCCAGCAGCGCGATCAGCCGCGCTTGTTGTCGCCCAGGTCCTCGAAATCGGCATCGACGATGTCGTCGTCCACGCCGCGCGGGCTCTCTTCCTCGGCGCCGGCGGCCTCGGTTTCTTCCTGGCCGGCCTTGTAGATCGCCTCGCCAAGTTTCATCGCGGCGTCCGTGAGGTTGTGGATCGCGCCCTTGATCTTGCCAAGATCCTCGGTCGCCAGCGCCTCTTCGAGCGCGGAACTGGCCAGTTCGATCACCTCGACCGTCGAGGGGTCAAGCTTGTCGCCGTGCTCTTCGAGCGACTTCTTGGTCGAATGCACGAGGCTTTCGCCCTGGTTCTTCGCCTCGACGAGTTCGCGGCGCTGCTTGTCGGCCTCGGCGTTCTGCTCGGCGTCGCGCACCATCTTGTCGATCTCGTCCTCCGACAGGCCGCCGGAGGCCTGGATGGTGATCTTCTGCTCCTTGCCGGTGCCCTTGTCCTTGGCGCTGACGC
>CAYUXM010000404.1:0-1835 GCA_964448765.1 uncultured Rhodobacterales bacterium | reverse complement strand
GGGATCGCGCCGATTTCGCCGGCGCGGCCACCCGGGCGATGGCGATCGCCGCGCTGCGCGCGACCACCGAGACCGAGGTCGAGCATGGCGGCCGGACCCTGCCCGCGGTGCGTGGCCGCCGCGCCGACGGCAGCCATGCGGCCTACTGGCCCGGCGAACTCCCCGCCGATCCCGCGCAACTCCTGGTCCCGGCCCGCGCGGGCGCCGACCGCTGGCTCGACGCCGATTACGGCGCGATGGATTTCGCCCCCGCGAAGATCACCCGCAAGCCCGGCGACGGCCTGCCGCATATCCGGCTCGACCGCGCCGCCGACTTCCTGATCGGAGACCGCCTGTGACCGACCCGACACAACGGCAGGGCCCCGTCATCGTGCCGCTGGACGCGGCCGGCGAGGGCCCCGACACCGCGCCCCCGATCCCGGAACCGGACGCGGGCGCGGAGGGCCGCGCGATGCAGGCCGCGGCCACGCTCGCGGCGCGGCCGTCCTCGCCCTTGGCGCGGGCGTTCTGGGCCGGTCTCGCGGGTTTCATCGGCCTCGCCGTCTCGGTCGCGGCCTGGGATTTCGTCACCGGCCTGATCGCCCGCAGCCCCTGGCTCGGCGGTGCCGCGGCGGGCTTGGCGGCGCTGGCGCTGGCCGCGGCGCTGGTTCTGACCCTGCGCGAGGCCGCGGCCTGGGCGCGGCTGCGCCGGCTCGACGGCCTCCATCGCGCGGCGCTCTCGGCCACCGATCTCGCCGCCGCGCGACGGGTGACCGAGGGGCTGGGCCGGCTCTACGCCGGGCGCGCGGATCTCGCCTGGGGCCGGGCCCGGCTGGCCGAGCGCGAGGTCGAGATGATCGACGCGCCCGATCTTCTGGCGCTGGCCGAACGCGAACTGATGGCGCCGCTCGACGCCGCCGCGCGGGCCGAGGTCGAGGCGGCGGCGCGGATGGTCGCGGCGGTCACCGCCGTGGTGCCGCTGGCTCTGGCCGACGTCGCCGCGGCGCTGGTCGCCAACCTGCGGATGATCCGCCGGATCGCCGAGATCTACGGCGGCCGCGCCGGCACCTTCGGCAGCTGGCGGCTGGCGCGCACCGTCTTCGCCCATCTCGCGGCCACCGGCGCGGTGGCGGTGGGCGACGACCTGATCCATTCGGTCGCCGGCGGCGGGCTCGTCTCGAAACTCTCGCGCCGCTTCGGCGAGGGCGTGGTGAACGGCGCCCTGACCGCCCGTGTCGGCATCGCCGCGATCGAGGTCTGCCGGCCCCTGCCCTTCGCCGCCCTGCCGAAACCGCGGGTGAGCCGGCTGACCGGCCGCGCGCTGACCGGCCTCTTCGGCTCCGCCGATCGCGCCTGAGCCCGTTTTGGTCGCGAAATATCCTCGGGGGGAGCCGGCGCAGCCGGCCGGGGGGCAGACAGCCCCCCGCCGCGGCGGCCTCAGCAGTTCGGCACGTTGACGGCAAGCCCGCCGAGCGAGGTTTCCTTGTAGCGCTCGTGCATGTCCGCCCCGGTCTGGCGCATCGTCTCGATCGCGGCGTCGAGCGGCACGAAGTGCTGGCCATCGCCGCGCAGGCTGAGCGAGGCGGCCGACACCGCCTTGATCGCGCCCAGACCGTTTCTCTCGATGCAGGGCACCTGCACCAGCCCCTTCACCGGGTCGCAGGTCATGCCAAGGTGATGTTCCAGCGCGATCTCGGCGGCGTTCTCGACCTGTTCGGGCGTGCCGCCCAGCACCGCGGCCAGCCCCGCCGCCGCCATCGCCGCGGCCGATCCGACCTCGGCCTGGCAGCCGCATTCCGCGCCCGAGATCGAGGCGTTGTGCTTGATCAGCCCGCCGATCGCCGCCGCGGTCAGCA
>CAYUXM010000403.1:0-1841 GCA_964448765.1 uncultured Rhodobacterales bacterium | reverse complement strand
ATCACGTAGCGCCCGGCGGTGAGGATCCGGTCGAGCGCGCGGGTGGCGGCGATGAACTCCTCGCGGCCGTCGGCGTTGAGCATCTCGTTCACCACCGCCTCGACCGCCGGGCTGTCGACGCCCATCCAGTTCCGGGTGCCCGGTTCCGTGACCCCGGCGCGGCCCCAGTACAGCAGCTGTTCGTTGCCCGGTGAAAGCGACAGCGCGCGGGTGTAATGCGCCATGCCGAAATCGTAGGTCTTGGTGCGTTCGGAATACTGCGCGCTGTCGACCGCGGTGACCGTGACCTGCATCCCCAGCCGCTTGAGCGATTCGACGTAGATATCCGTGATCGCGGCGATTTCCGTTGCGCCCTGGTTGAGCAGGATCTCGAAGGCGAAGGCCGCGCCGGCGCCGTCGCGCAGCACGCCGGCGGCATCGACCGTCCAGCCGGCCTCGGCCAGCAGCGCGGTGGCGCGGCGCATGTTGGCGCGGTTGACCTCGGTGCCGTCGGCCACCGGCAGGGCGTAACCCTCGATCGTGCCGGGCACGAGCCCGTCGGCCCAGGGCGCCAGGAGCGCGGCCACCCGGCCGCTGGCCGGCCCCGGTTCCATCCCCAGGACGGAGTTCGAGAAATACGAGGTGATGCGGGGATCGGTGCCGTTGTTCAGCGTGCCGTTGATCAGTTCGAAGTTGAACGCCAGCGTCATCGCCTCGCGCACGCGCCAGTCGGCGAAGACCGGCAGGCGGGTGTTCATCACGAAGCCCGAGATGCCCGAGGGGCGGCGATGCGGGATCGTGCTTTTCAACACGCGGCCGTCGCGCACCGCGGGGAAATCGTACTGGCTGTCCCATTTCGCGGCGTTCCATTCCGCCCAGATCGTGACCTCGCCGGCCTTGAACGCCTCGAACACCACGCCGGCGTCGCCGAAATAGTCGTATCGGATCTCGTCGAGATTGTGCCGGCCGCGGTTCACCGGCAGGTCGGCGCCCCAGTAATCGGGATCGCGGCGGAAGCTGATGAACCGGCCGGGTTCGAAATCGTCGACGACATAGGCGCCGGAGCCGATCGGCACCTCTAGCGAGCTTTCGGCGAAGTCGCGGCCGGCCCATTGCGCCTTTTTCAGAACCGGCCGCATCCCCATCAGCAGCGCCAGTTCCCGGTCGGCGGTGTTGAAGGTGATCCGCAGGCTGCGCGGCCCGGTGGCCTCGATCCCGGCGACCTTGTTCCAGGCGGTGTGGTAGCGCGGATGACCTTCGGTGCCCAGCGTCTCGTAGCTCCAGATCACGTCCTCGACCGTGACCGGGCTGCCGTCGGAGAATCGCGCGCCCTCGCGCAGGGTGAATTCCACCCATGTCCGGTCGGGATCGGTTTCCACCGATTCGGCCAGCAGGCCGTAAAGCGTGAAGGGTTCGTCGATCGACCGGGCCATCAGCGACTCGGCGACATGGATGCGCATGCCCCAGGGCGCGGCGCCCTTCAGGATCCAGGGATTGAGGCTGTCGAAGCCGCCCGACTCGCCGAAAATGATTCGGCCGCCCTTGGGCGCGTCGGGGTTGGCATAGGGCAGGGCCACAAAATCCGGTGGCAGCGCCGGGTCGCCATACATAGCTATGCCATGGCCGGGCTGTGCCGCCGCGCCGGTGGCCAGCGCCGCCGCCATCAGCCCGCCCCAGATTGCCGCCCCGATCCGTCGCATCCGCCCCTCCGTTCCGTTGCCCGGTTGCCCGGCTTCGCCGAAGGCTAGTCGGGTCTGCATGTCTTTTCAAACTTTTGGCTTGGCCCACCGGCGCGTTGCGCGTATAAGTTGGGGCACTGCTCGATAGGTTTCTTGCCTGTATGAAACCTGCCTCATGACTTA
>CAYUXM010000402.1:0-1883 GCA_964448765.1 uncultured Rhodobacterales bacterium | reverse complement strand
AGCGCGAAGATCAGCGACGGGATCGACATCAGCAGGTCGACGAAGCGCGACAGCACCTGGTCCACCCAGCCCCCCACCACCGCGGCGAGAAAGCCCAGAACCGAGCCGGTGGTGAACGACAGGATCGTGGCGGCCGTGGCGATGAAGATCGTCGTTCGGCCGCCGTAGATCATCCGGCTCAGCAGGTCGCGGCCAAGGTTGTCGGTGCCCAGCAGGAACTCCGCCGAGGATGGCGCCCAGATGTCGCGGCTGACGACCTCGGCCATGCCATAGGGCGCGATCCACGGCGCGAAGATCGCCGTCAGGAAGAACAGCGCGGTGAAGAACAGCCCGATCAGGGCGGCGAGCGGTATGCGCATCTCCCCTCCCCTATTTCGGATGCCGCAGGCGCGGGTTCGTCAGGATCGACACGACGTCCGCGACAAGGTTCAGCCCGATGTAGACCGCGGCGAAGATCAGCCCGCAGGCCTGCACCACCGGCACGTCGCGTTTCGACACGTGGTCGACAAGGTACTGCCCCATGCCGGGATAGACGAAGACCACCTCGATCACCACGACGCCGACGACCAGGTAGGCAAGGTTCAGCATCACCACGTTGACGATCGGCGCGATCGAGTTCGGGAACGCGTGCCGCCGGATGATCGTGAACATCGTCAGGCCCTTCAGCTCGGCGGTCTCGATATAGGCCGACTGCATGACGTTCAGGATCGCCGCGCGGGTCATTCGCATCATGTGCGCCAGCACCACCAGCGTCAGCACCGCGACCGGCAGCGCGATGGCGTACAGCTTGTCGCCCAGCGACATCGAATCGTTGATCGTGGCCACGGACACGCCCCAGCGCAGCTTCACCGCCACGAAGAAGATCATCACGTAGGCGATGACGAATTCGGGCACCGAGATCGAGGCGAGCGTGACGCCGGATATCAGCTTGTCGGGCCAGCGGTCGCGGTAGCGGACCGCCAGAAGCCCCAGGAAGATCGCCAACGGGACCGAGATGACGGCCGCCCAGAAGGCAAGGAACAGCGTGTTGCCCAGCCGCGCGCCGATCTGCGTGGCGATGTCCTGGCCCGAGGTCAGCGCGGTGCCGAGGTCGCCCTGAAGCACCCCGAACAGCCAGTTGAAATAGCGCGTCACGGGCGGGTCGTTCAGGCCCAGGTCACGGCGCAGGTTCGCCAGCGCCTCGGGCGTGGCCGACTGGCCGAGGATCGATTGCGCGACGTCGCCGGGCAGGATGATCGTCCCGACGAAGATCAGGATCGAGACGAGGAAGAGCAGGAGGAGGCCCAGCGCGATGCGCTGGGCCAGGAGTTTGACGACAGGCGACACGCCTCAGACCACCCACATCCGGTGCGGGGCGTAGCTGTTCATCAGCGCGAAGCCGGCGGTG
Organism: uncultured Rhodobacterales bacterium; assembly: GCA_964448765.1. GTDB lineage: Bacteria > Pseudomonadota > Alphaproteobacteria > Rhodobacterales > Rhodobacteraceae > JANSXY01. The sequence goes on along the minus strand of CAYUXM010000402.1, from coordinate 496 downwards.
TCGTCGATCCAGCCGGCGATCCGATCGCTCGACGCGTCGATGAAGTCGTTGAACATCGGGCAGATCAGGCCGCCTTCGTTGTGCAGGATGGTGCCCATGTCGGCGTACATCTGCTTGCGCTTGCCGGCGTCCAGTTCGGCCCGCGCCGCGAACAACAGCTGGTCGAACTGCTCGTTGTTGAACTTCGTGTCGTTCCAGTCCGCCGTCGACAGGTAGGCGGTGGTGTACATCTGATCCTGCGTCGGGCGACCGCCCCAGTAGCTGGTGCAGAAGGGCTGCACGTTCCAGACTTCCGACCAATAGCCGTCGTTCGGCTCGCGCTTGATCTCCAGGTTGATCCCCGCCGCGGCGCAGGACTGCTGGAACAGCGCCGAGGCATCCGGCGCGCCGGGGAAGGAGTTTTCCGAGGTCCGCAGCAGGATCGCGCCGTCGTAGCCCGACTGCTGCATGTGGAACTTGGCCTTGTCCGGGTCGTAGGTGCGCTGCTCCATCTCGG
>CAYUXM010000401.1:0-1897 GCA_964448765.1 uncultured Rhodobacterales bacterium | reverse complement strand
CGGGGCGCAGGCGGTGCTGGTGCCCACCGCCAACATGATGCCCTTCACCCATGTCGGCCGCCGCACCGTGCCCGCGCAGGCCGCCAACCACGGGGTTTCGATCGTCTACGCCAACTATTGCGGCGCGGAGGGCGACCTGGCCTATGTCGGCGGCTCGGTGATCGTCGGGCCGCATGGCGAGGTTCTGGCGCAGGCGGGCGCGGGGCCGGCGCTGCTGGTGGCGGACCTGCCCGCGCCCGATCCGGCGCGGCTGTCGACCCAGGCCGAGGATTTCAGGAGGATCTGACATGCCGAAGGACGGCGGCAGCCGCTACGACATCCTGTTCGAACCGGTGCGGATCGGCCCGAAACTGGCGAAGAACCGGTTCTACCAGGTGCCGCATTGCAACGGCGGCGGCTACCGCGACCCCTCGGCGGTGGCCGAGATGCGGCGGGCGAAGGCGGAAGGCGGCTGGGGCGTGATCTTCACCGAGCAGACGGAGATTCACCCGTCGTCGGAAATCACCCCGTTCATCGAACAGCACCTGTGGGAGGACAAGGATATCCCCGCGCTGGCCGCGATGGCCGAGGCGATGAAGAGCCACGGCGCGCTGGCCGGCATCCAGCTGGCCTATTCCGGCATCAACGGCCCCAACCTCTATTCCCGCGAGGTGCCGCTGGCCGTCACCGGCGGGCCGATCCTGACCTTCACCGCCGACCCGGTGCAGGCCCGCACGATGGATCTGGAGGATATCCGCGACCTGCGCCGCTGGTTCCGCAACGCGGTGCGGCGCAGCCAGGCGGCGGGGTTCGACCTTGTGTGCTTTTACGGCGCGCACGGCTTCGGCATCCTGCAGCATTTCCTCAGCCGCGCCACCAACCACCGCACCGACGCCTATGGCGGCAGCCTGGAGAACCGGTCGCGGTTTCTGCGCGAGATCGTCGAGGAGGCGCGCGAGGAGACGAAGGGCGAGATGGCGATCTCGCTGCGCATGTCGCTCGACGAGGGCGGGGATTTCGGCTTTTCCAACGCCGAGTTGCGCGATTTCATCGCGATGCATGGCGAGTTGCCGGATATCTGGGATCTGGCGCATGGCACCTGGGAGGAGTGTTCGGGCACCTCGCGGTTCAAGGACGAGGCCGCGCAGGAAGACCTGGTCACGGGGATGAAGGCGCTGACCACGAAACCGGTGGTCGGCGTCGGGCGCTTCACCTCGCCCGACACGATGGTGCGGATGGTCCGGCAGGGCGTGCTGGATTTCATCGGCGCCGCGCGGCCCTCGATCGCCGATCCGTTCCTGCCCGCGAAGATCGAACAGGGCCGGATCGAGGACATCCGCGAATGCATCGGCTGCAACATCTGCGTGTCGGGCGACATGACCGGCGCGATTTCGCGCTGCACCCAGAACACCGCGTTCATGGAGGAATGGCGCAAGGGCTGGCATCCCGAACGGGTGCGGCCGAAGGGCGGCTCGGACAGCGTGCTGGTGGTGGGTGCGGGGCCGGCCGGGCTGGAGGCGGCGTTGCAGGCCGCGCGGCGCGGCTACCGGGTGACGCTGGCCGAGGCGACGCGCGATCTGGGCGGGCGGGTGACGGCGGAACGCGCGCTGCCGGGCCTGTCGGCCTGGGGCCGGGTGGCCGACTATCGCACCGGCCAGCTTGCGCCGTTGCCGAACGTCGAGATCTACCGCGACAGCCCGCTCACCGCCGATGACGTGCTGGCGATGGGCGCCGATCACGTCGCCATCGCCACCGGCGCGCGCTGGCGGCGCGACGCGGTGGCGCGGCATCACCTGCACCCGATCCCGACCGATCCGGCGATGCCGCTATACACGCCCGACGACCTGATGGCGGGCGACGGGCCGGCGGGCGGCCGCGTGGCGCTTTACGACGACGACCATTTCTACATGGGCTCGGT
>CAYUXM010000400.1:0-1903 GCA_964448765.1 uncultured Rhodobacterales bacterium | reverse complement strand
CCCAGATGACGAAGATGCGGATGAACATGATGCTGATCCACTCCTATTGCAAGGACGCTGGCGGGAACATCGAGCCGGCCGTCTGGGTCGGACTGCCGCGGGACGTGGACGAGGAGGGGCGGGTTCTGTTCAGTCCCACCTCGCATTACTGGAATACCCAGGAGTCGAACTGGGGCTACAAGCCGAGAGAAACGAGCCGGTATCGCTTCGGAGGCGCCCGGTTGTTCGAAACCGGCCGGTGGGGCGCCGACGTGATGGGCGGGCAGTTTCCCGTCCCCACCACGCCGGAGGGTCGCAACGAGGTGTTCCACCGCGCGGGAGAGCGCTTCCGCGAGGCCTTCGCGTTTGCCCGGCGACTGGGCGTCAAGACCGCGCTGGGCGCCGAGGGCGGGGTCGTCGTCGCGTGGAAGAAAGCCAATCCGAGTCTGAAGACGCACGGCCCGCCGATCATGGTCACCAGGGAGATCCGCGAACGCCTCAAGTCCCTGGGCAAGGATCCGAGGGACCCGGCGGTGCTGCAGGAGCTTTACGAGGGCATTTTCAAGCGCATCGCCAACACGCACCCGCTGGACTACTACGTGATCCACACCCAAGAGGGTTGGTACTGGCATGGATTCACCCGGCCGATGTTCGATTCGTTCGTCGAGGAATGGAACATCGCCTTGAAGGCGTGGGAAAAGGTCAAGCCGCCGTTCGAGTTGGCCGTCTGCGGGTGGGTGCTCGGCCCGGATTTCGATCACGCCGCCTTCGACAAGGCGCTGCCGAAGCACGTGGCGGTCAGCGAGATGAGCCGGGCCTATAACGCGCCGGTCAACGGGGCCTTCGCGCGGATCGAGGGCCGGCACAAATGGGCGATCCCCTGGATTGAGGAAGACTCGCCGATCCTCACCCCGCAGCTCTGGGCCGGGCGCGTGCGCAAGGACGCCGCCGATGCCCTGGCCTACGGCTGCACCGGTTTGCTGACCCTGCACTGGCGAACGCTGATCAACGAGCCGGCGGCGACCGCGGTGGCCCGGGCCGGCTGGGACCAGAGCGGCTGGAATCCCGAGTTCGGCAAGCCGAATCCGGCGCCGCCGCCCAGCACGTTCCGACCGCGGGCCACGCCGGGCGCCAGAGCGGCCGACAATGCCGACAAGCCGAAATGCCCCCCGACGCCCAGGTTCGGGTGGGGCAAAGGGTCGTTTCCGCGGCGCGGCCTGCCGGTCGACGATCTCTATGGCGACTGGGCGCGAGCCAATTTCGGACCGGAAGTGGCGGAGGCGGCGGCAGCCATTTTCGTCGCCATCGACAACAACATCCCGTTGCCGTCCTCCTACAAGGCCGGTCTGAACGGCCAGGGCGCCGGCGGGCTGGCGCCGGACGGCCGCCCCTGGGAGTTGGTGTCCCGGGAGTACGCGTTCGCCGGCGAGTTCGCCGAGCTGCGGCCCGCCGTCCGGGGCGCCGCAAACCTGGAGCGCTTCGATTTCTGGTGCAACCAGCTTCTCTACACCCGTGCCACCGCGAAGGCGCGCTGCGCCTGGGGCCGGTTGCAGACGGTGCTGAAAGCCGCCGCCGCGGAAAAGGACCCCGTCAAACGCAAGGCCGTGTTGGAGGAGAAAGTCCTGCCGCCTTACCGGGAGCTGGTCGCCTCGGTCGGCGAAGCCTACCGGTTGCTGCTGTCGACCGTGACCGACATCGGCGGCATTCAGACCGTGTTGAACTGGGAAGGGCACAACGACCTGCTGGGCATCGAAAAGACCGGCCGCGCGATATCGAAGGCGCTGGGCGCCCCGTTGCCGGCCGATGCGGTTGCGCCGGCGGAGTACCAGGGCGAGCCGCGGCTCATCGTGCCCACCAAGCGGACCATCCTGGAGAAGGACGAGCCGCTGCGCCTGAAGGTCATCGTGCTCGACAACCGGCCGGC
>CAYUXM010000399.1:0-1903 GCA_964448765.1 uncultured Rhodobacterales bacterium | reverse complement strand
GCCGCGGCCGCGCTGATCTCCGCCTGCGGCGAGAGACGCCCGCCCGCGGCGGCGACGACCACGACTTCGGTGCCCGGCGCTCCGGCCGGCCCGCCACCGGGGATGGGTGCCGCGCTGCCCACCGAGCCGGTCAGCTGGGCCGGCCCGCGCGGGCAGCTACAAGGCGCCTGGGCGGCGGCCGCCGATCCGCGCGGCGCGGTGCTGGTGATCCACGAGAACAAGGGCCTCAACGACTGGGTGCGCTCGGTGGCCGGCCGGCTGGCCGGGATCGGCTATTCGGCGCTGGCCATCGACCTGCTCTCCGAGGAGGGCGGCACCGCCACCTTCGCCGACCCCGCCGAGGCCACCGCCGCGCTGGCCAAGGTCGAGCGCCCACGCTTCATCGCCGACCTGCGCAGCGCGCTGGACGAAGTGGCCCGGCGAGCCCCCGGGGTCAAACTGGCCGCGGTCGGGTTCTGCTTCGGCGGGGGCATGGTGTGGCAGCTGCTGGCCGCCGGGGAGCCGCGGCTGTCCGCGGCGGTCCCGTTCTACGGACCCACCCCCGAGGACGCCGACTTCGCCGGATCCCGAGACGCCGCGGTGCTGGGCATCTACGCCGCCCTCGACGACCGGGTCAACGCCTCCGAGCCGGTGGCCCGCGCCGCACTGGAGAAGGCCGGGATGACCTTCGAGCTGGTCACCGAGGCCGGCGCCGGTCACGCCTTCTTCAACGACACCGGCAAGCGGTACGACCCGGCGGCCGCCGCCGACGCCTGGAAACGTCTGCAGGAGTGGTTCTCCCGCTACCTCGGCTGAGATTAGGCTGACGCGGTGTCCACCGTCGAACGTCCGCTGCGGCAGCGCATCATCGAGCTGGAGGACAGCGAGGAGGACTTCGCCCGCGGTCGCGCGCTGCGCAAGACCACTCCGCGGCGATCGCTGGCCGAGTTGGTCCCGGCGTCACGCAGCGCCACCGAGATACTCGTCGAGCAGAACCGCCACCGCCTCCCCGGTCTGGTGCCGTTGCGGTTCGCCAGGATGCTGGCCGACCCCTTCTCGTTCTACCGGGGATCCGCGGCGGTCATGGCCGCGGACCTGGCGGCCGGCCCCTCCTCGGGAATCGACGTGCTGTGCAGCGGCGACGCCCACATCTCGAACTTCGGCATCTTCGCCGCGCCGCATCGCGAGCTGGTCTTCGATCTCAACGACTTCGACGAGGCGGCGGTGGCGCCGGCGGAATGGGACGTCAAACGCCTGGTCACCAGCGCCATCATCGGCGGCCGCCATGCCGGATATCCGGAGGGCGCGCTCCGCGATATCGCGCAGAGCGCGATGGGCAGCTATCGCGACGGTCTGCACGTCATGCTGGATATGGATGTGCTGGATCGTTACTACCTGCGCCTGGAACCGGAACGCTACGCGCAGCAGGTGTCCGCGGATCTCGCCGCGATCATCGAGCGCACCGCGCGAAAGGCCCGCAAACGCACGTCGGAACGGGTGTTCAAGCGCATCACCGAGCCCGGACCGGGCGGTGCGCTGCGGCTGCGTGAGGCGCCGCCAGTGCTGACTCACCTCGAACCGGCATCGGAGTCGGCGCTGATCAGGTCCTTCGAGGAGTACCTCACCGTGCTTCCTGTCGACGTCGCGCTGCTGGTCTCCAGGTTCCGGGTCGCCGATATCGCGGCGCGGGTGGTCGGCGTCGGCAGCGTGGGAACCCGGTCCTACCTGGTGATCCTGACCGGACCGGACGGGTCGCCGTTGATCCTGCAGATCAAGGAGGCCAACCGCTCGGTGCTCGAGGAGTACGGCGGCAGAACGCAACCCGAGGCCCTGCGGGTGGCCGAGGCGGCGCTCGGGCACGGCCACCGGGTGGTCAGTGGGCAGCGGATCCTGCAGGCGATGTCGGATGTTTTCCTGGGCACCA
>CAYUXM010000398.1:0-1912 GCA_964448765.1 uncultured Rhodobacterales bacterium | reverse complement strand
CGTGAAATATCCTCGGGGGGCGCCGCCGCCCCGGGCGGCGGCCGGGGGGCAGACAGCCCCCCGTGCCGGCCTCAGCCATCCGCGCCGAACAGCGACAGCTGCTCGCCCGGCCGCGGCGGCCGCCGGAACCGGCCGGTCTCCAGCGCCGGCAGGTCGCGCGCCAGCCCCAGCCGCGCCGCGGCCAGCCGGAACCGTGCGCCGATCATCCGGGCATATTCGCCCTCGCCCCGCATCCGCCGGCCCCAGTCGGCGGAATAGTCGCGCCCGCCATGCATCTCGCGCACGCGCGCCATCACCCGCGCCGCGCGGTCGGGATAGTGCCGGGCCAGCCAGTCGCGAAACAGCGGCGCGACCTCGCGCGGCAGCCGCAGCATCACCCAGCTCGCCGCCACCGCGCCGGCCCCGGCCGCGCGGCCCAGCACCGCCTCGATCCCGGCATCGGTCAGCGCCGGGATCACCGGCGCCACCATCACCCGCACCTGCACCCCGGCCGCCGCCAGCCGCGCGATCGTCGTCATCCGCCGCTCCGGCGCGGGCGCCCGCGGCTCCAGCCGGCGGGCCAGCGCCGGGTCCGTCGTGGTGACGGATATCCCCACCCGGACAAGGTTTTCCGCCGCCATCTTCGACAGGATGTCGAGGTCGCGCTCGATCCCCGTGCCACGGGTGACGATGCCGACCGGGTGGCGATGATCCGACAGCACCTCCAGCAGGCCGCGCATCACCCGGTGCTCGCGCTCGATCGGCTGGTAGGGATCGGTATTGGTGCCGATCGCGATCACCGCCGGGCGGTAGCCGGGTCGCGCCAGTTCCCGCGCCAGCACCTCCGCCGCGCCGGGCCGGGCGATCAGCCGGGTTTCGAAATCGAGACCGGGCGACAGGCCCAGATAGGCGTGGCTGGGCCGGGCGAAGCAATAGATGCAGCCGTGCTCGCAGCCCCGGTAGGGATTGATCGAGCGGTCGAAGCCGATATCGGGCGAGGTGTTGCGGGTGATCACGCTGCGCGGCCGCTCCAGCGTGACCTCGGTGCGCAGCGGCGGCAGGTCCGCGCCGTCGCCCGGCCAGCCGTCCGCCGCCGCCTCGGCGGCCAGCCGGTCGAACCGGTTGGGCGGGTTGAACCCGGCGGCGCGGCCGGGGGTTCGGACAGGCGGACGATCCATTCGCGCAGGCTAGAACATAATGCGAACATCGACAAGTGGCGCGGCCGACTCCGTCGGCCCGGCAGGGTCTTGCCGCGGGGCGAACGTCGTTTCGAACCCCGGCCATGTCGCAATCCCGACAGTCGGGCCGCGCGAAACGTCGCATCACTCGGCCGAGGCGCGGGCCACGCGCCGGTGGATTTCAGGGAACGCGCCATGGCCGAGGAAGACGACATCATCCTGTCGGAGCTCGACGACGAGGAACTCGTGCTGCAGATGCACGACGATCTCTACGACGGTCTGAAGGAAGAGATCGAGGAAGCCGTGCGGATCCTGCTGGATCGCGGCTGGGCGCCCTACGACGTGCTGACCAAGGCGCTGGTCGGCGGCATGACGATCGTCGGCAACGACTTCCGCGACGGCATCCTGTTCGTGCCCGAGGTTCTGATGGCCGCGAACGCGATGAAGGCGGGGATGTTCATCCTCAAGCCGCTTCTGGCCGAAACCGGCGCGCCGCGCGTCGGCAAGATGGTGATCGGCACCGTCAAGGGCGACATCCACGACATCGGCAAGAACCTCGTCGCGATGATGATGGAGGGCGCCGGCTTCGAGGTCGTCGATCTCGGCATCAACAACCCGGTGGAAAACTACCTCGAGGCGCTGGAACGCGAACAGCCCGACATCCTCGGCATGTCCGCGCTGCTGACCACGACGATGCCCTACATGAAGGTCGTGATCGACACGATGGTCGAAAAGGGCCTGCGCGAGGACTATAT
>CAYUXM010000397.1:0-1915 GCA_964448765.1 uncultured Rhodobacterales bacterium | reverse complement strand
CCTTGGCCTCGGTGTAGTCGTCCCACTTGTCGAGGCTGGCCTTGTCGATCGGGCTCAGCTTCCAGCGCTTGAGCGGATCGGTCTCGCGCGCCTTGAAGCGGCGGAGCTGTTCCTCCTGGGTGACGGAGAACCAGTACTTGTAAAGCTTGATGTCGGAGCGCACCAGCATCCGCTCCAGTTCCGGCGCCTGGCGCATGAACTCGAGATAGTCGGTGGGCGAGCAAAAGCCCATCACCCGCTCCACGCCGGCGCGGTTGTACCAAGACCGGTCGTAGAACACCATTTCACCCGAGGTCGGCAGATGCTCGATGTAGCGCTGGAAGAACCACTGCCCGCGCTCGATTTCCGAGGGTTTCTGCAAGGCCACCACGCGCGCGAAGCGCGGGTTCAGATGCTCCGTGTAGCGCTTGATCGTGCCGCCCTTGCCGGCCGCGTCGCGCCCCTCGAACAGGATGACGAACTTCTGCCCGGTCTCCTGCGCCCAAAGCTGGACCTTCAGCAGTTCCGCCTGAAGCTTGCGCTTCTCCTTTTCGTAGGCGGCGCGGGCCATCGGCCGGCTGTAGGGGTAGCGCCCGGTCTCGAACGCCTCGCGGATCATGTTGGAATCGACCTTCGGGAAGGCCCGGGCGACCGCGTCGGACAGCGCCGGAGCAGGCCGGGGCGTGGCAGGATCCGCGGCGGGCCGGGCAGCGGAGTCCGCGGCCGGCGCGGCGGCGGGCTTGGCGGTCTGGCCGGCGGTGGCGGCGGCGGCCTCCGGCAACTGGGCGGCGTCTTCCATCGGGGCTCTCCTTTTCATTGCAAACGCAATGATATCGCGCCCGCACCGCGCCGTCCTTGAGATGCGTCAAGAAACTGTCACATTGCCCCCAGGTCTGCCGCCGGCCCCGGGCCTTCGCCGAAAGACCGCATGGCCCCGCCGCCTTGCCCCGGCCCGGCCCGCATGGGATAGTCGCGCGCAAGGCAAGATATGGGGGCAAGGCGGGCATGGCCGACGATCTGTTGAGTGGCGCGGCGGATGGTTACGACGCACATTCCATCGAGGTGCTCGAAGGGCTGGAACCGGTTCGCAAGCGGCCGGGCATGTATATCGGCGGCACCGACGAACGCGCGCTGCACCATCTCGTGGCCGAGGTTCTGGACAATTCGATGGACGAGGCGGTGGCGGGCCATGCCAGCCGCATCGAGGTGGAGCTGCATGCCGACCACAGCATCACGATCCGCGACAACGGCCGCGGCATCCCGATCGATCCGCATCCGAAGTTTCCCGGCAAGTCCGCGCTGGAGGTGATCCTGTGCACCCTGCACGCCGGCGGCAAGTTTTCCGGCAAGGCCTACCAGACCTCGGGCGGGCTGCACGGGGTCGGCGCGTCGGTCGTCAACGCGCTGTCGGACCGCATGCGGGTCGAGGTCGCGCGCGGGCGCGAGCTTTACGTGCAGGAGTTTTCGCGCGGTGTGCCGCTGGGCCCCGTCGCCCATGTCGGCCCGGCCCCGAACCGGCGCGGCACCACCGTGACCTTCCATCCCGACGAAGAGATCTTCGGCCACCACCGGTTCCGCCCGGCGCGGCTGTTCAAGATGGCGCGGTCCAAGGCCTACCTGTTCTCGGGCGTGGAAATTCGCTGGAAATCCGCGCTCGCCGACGGCGACACGCCGCTGGAGGCGACGTTCCGCTTTCCCGGCGGGCTGGCCGATTACCTCGGCGAGCAACTCGCCGGTTCGGCCAGCTATGCCGACCGACCGTTCGCGGGAAAGGTGAGCTTTGAGGAAAAGTTCGGCCGCCCCGGATCGGTCGAATGGGCGATCAACTGGACGCCGGCGCGCGACGGCTTCATCCAGTCCTACTGCAACACGGTGCCGACGCCCGAGGGCGGCACGCACGAGGCCGGGTTCTGGGCCGCGATCCTCAAGGGCATCC
>CAYUXM010000396.1:0-1915 GCA_964448765.1 uncultured Rhodobacterales bacterium | reverse complement strand
CGCCCGCCTGGCCGCCGCAATGGCAAAGCCTGACGCTGATGTTCCAGCGCGAGGTGGCGGACCGGATCGTGGCGCGGCCGGGCGGCAAGGCCTATGGTCGCCTCGCGATCCTCGCGCAGTGGCGGGCCGAGGCGCGGATCGTCATGACCCTGCCGGCCGAGGCGTTCACGCCGCCGCCGAAGGTGCAATCAGCGGTGGTGCAGATCACCGCGCTGCCCGGGCCGCGGTTTCCCGCCGATCCGGCCGTGCTGCAACGGGTGGTCGCCGCCGGGTTCAACCAGCGCCGCAAGATGCTGCGCGCCAGCCTGAAGGGGCTCGCGCCGCAGATCGAGGCGCGGATCGAGGCGGCGGGCCTGAAACCCACCGCGCGGGCGGAAGAGATTTCGCTGGAAGGCTTCTGCGCGCTGGCGCGCGAACTGGCGCGCGACCGGGCGGGCTGACCCCCGGCCGGCCTATTCGGCCGCCGAGGGTTCGGGGTTCGGCGCCTCGCCATCCTGCGCCTTGGGCTTGCGCGGGCCGCGCGGGCGGCGTTCGCGCCGGGGCGCGCGGTCGCGTTCCCCGCTCCCGCTGGCTTCGCCGGAGGCGTCGGCCGGCGTTCCGGCCCCGGCGGGCGCGGCCGCGGGCTGATCCCCCGCGGGCGCGCTTTCCGGCGTTTCGACCAGCGTGCTTTCGCCCGGTTCGGAGGTGTCGATCACATCCGCCGCACCGGTGGCCTCGCGCCGCGGTTCCTCGGCCCGGCCGCGATCGGGCTGGGCGGATTGCGCGGGCTGACCCTGCCCGCCGCCGCCGCCGCCGCCCTGCTGGGCCTGCTGCGCCTGCCGCTGTTCCTGTTCGCGCTGCAACTCGCGCTGCGCCTCGCCCAGCATGCGCGTGTAATGCTCGGCATGCTGCAGGAAATTCTGCTCGGCCACGCGGTCGTTCGACAGCTGCGCGTCACGCGCCAGCGCGAGGTACTTGTCGATGATCTGCTGCGGCGTACCGCGCACCTTGCCCTCCGGGCCGGAGGAATCGAACACGCGATTGACGATGTTGCCGATCGAGCGCTGGCGGTTCGACTTCGAACGCGAACGGGACTTGGAAGATCTCATGTGCTTTCGTGCTTTTCTGCCCGGCCGGGCCGCCGCGCCTGCGGGCAACCTGTCGTGGAAACGGGCGATCTTTCGCTAGGCCTACCGGGAACGCGGTTAACGAGTGGTTCAGCGTTGTCGGCGGACCGTGGGGGGATGCAGCCATCCGCGCCTCACAACCCTTGCTAACCATGCCCGGCGCGGGGACACAAGGGGAAATTTGCCGACAAATGGCGGGACTCGCGGGATTGTGGCCCGTGGATTGCCATCGCGCGCGCCGGTTCAACCCAGACGGGCGGTCACCACCCGGTCGCGCCCGTCGAGGTCGGGCAGCACCCGCACGGCGTCCAGCCCGGCGGCGCGGCACAGCGCCGCCACCGCCGGCCCCTGCGCGGCACCGATTTCCAGCATCAGCCGCCCGCCCGGCGCCAGATGCGCCGGCAGGGCGCCAAGGATCGCGCGGTAGGCCGCCAGCCCGTCGCCACCGGGGCTGAGCGCGCCGGCCGGTTCCCAGTCGCGCACCTCGGGGGCAAGGCCGGGCATCTCGGCCGCGGCGATGTAGGGCGGGTTCGACACGATCAGGTCGAACGGGCCCGCGACGCCGTCGAACCAGTCGCCCCGCCGCAGTGCGGCCCGGTCGGCAAGGCCCAGCGCGCGGGCGTTTTCCGCCGCGACGGCCAGCGCCGCCGCGCTGATGTCGGTGCCAAGCCCGGTCGCGCCGGGGCGCTCGGCCAGCAGCGTGAGCAGGATGCAGCCGGTGCCGGTGCCAAGATCGAGCAGCCGGGCGAAGGGCTCCTCCAGCGCCGCGGCGATCAGCGCCTCGGTCTCGGGCCGGGGATCGAGCGTGT
>CAYUXM010000395.1:0-1936 GCA_964448765.1 uncultured Rhodobacterales bacterium | reverse complement strand
ACACGCTTCAGGCGCGCGACCTGTGGAACCGGATCATGCGCGCCACCTACGACTACGCGGAACCCGGCGTGATCTTCATCGACCGGATCAACGCGATGAACAACCTCAACTACGTCGAGACGATCGCGGCGACGAACCCCTGCGGCGAGCAGCCGCTGCCGCCCTACGGCGCCTGCCTGCTGGGCTCGGTCAACCTGGCCCGGCTGGTCGCCGACCCGTTCGGGCCGGAGGCGCGGCTGGACGAGGACGCGCTGGACGCGCTGGTCGCGACGGCGGTGCGGATGATGGACAATGTCGTCGATGCCTCGCGCTTTCCGCTGCCGCAGCAGGCCGCCGAGGCGCAGGCCAAGCGCCGGATCGGGCTGGGGGTGACCGGGCTGGCCGATGCGCTGTTGATGATCGGCCAGCGCTACGGGTCCGACGAGGCCGCGCAGGTGACGGAAGGCTGGCTGCACCGCGTCGCGCGGGCCGCCTACCTCGCCTCGGTCGAGATCGCGAAGGAAAAAGGCCCCTTCCCGCTGTTCGACGCAGAAAAGTACCTCGCCACCGGGCACATGAAGGCGATGGACGCGGACGTGCGCGACGCGATCCGCCAGCACGGCATCCGCAACGCGCTGCTGACCTCGATCGCGCCCACCGGCACGATCAGCCTGTATGCCGGCAACGTCTCGTCGGGGATCGAGCCGGTCTTCGCCTATGCCTACAGCCGCAAGGTTCTGCAGAAGGACGGCAGCCGGACGGAGGAGGAGGTCGTCGACTACGCGGTGCAGCTGTGGCGCCAGAAATTCGGCGACGCGGCCCTGCCCGGGCATTTCGTCAACGCCCAGACGCTGGCCCCCGAGGATCACGTGAGGATGCAGGCGGCGGCGCAGAAATGGGTGGATTCGTCGATCTCCAAGACGATCAACTGCCCCGAGGACATCTCGTTCGACGCGTTCAAGGATGTCTACATGGCGGCCTGGGACATGGGCTGCAAGGGCTGCACCACCTACCGGCCGAACGCGGTCACCGGTTCGGTCCTGTCGGTGTCGGAGACGCAGGAGGCCGCGCCCGAACAGGACAGCGGCGCCGACGTGATCTACCTGTCCGACCCGCTCGACCGGCCCGCCACGCTGGAGGGCGCGACCTACAAGCTGAAATGGCCCGACAGCGAGCACGCGATCTACATCACGATCAACGACATCGTTCAGGGCGGCAAGCGCCGGCCCTTCGAGGTGTTCATCAACTCCAAGAACATGGAACATTTCGCCTGGACCGTGGCGCTGACCCGGATGATCTCGGCGGTGTTCCGGCGCGGTGGCGACGTGTCTTTCGTGGTCGAGGAACTCAAGGCGGTGTTCGACCCGCGCGGCGGGGCCTGGATGCAGGGCAAGTACATCCCCTCGATCCTCGCAGCGATCGGCGGCGTGATCGAACGCCACCTCGTCTCGATCGGCTTCATCGACGGCGAGGGGCTGGGGCTGAAGACCGATCCCCAGCAACTGGCCATGGCGGTGGGCGACGACCGCCCGCGCGGCCCGTCCTGCCCGGCCTGCGGCTCCTACGCGATGCGGATGATCGAGGGCTGCATGACCTGCGCCGACTGCGGCCATTCGAAGTGTCAGTAGCTGCGGCCCGAGGCGAGTGGTTGATTTGACCACCAATTAATGTCCTTTTGGCCGGATATTTGACCATTTTGGCAGGCAATTGGTGTCCATTGGGCTGCATCTGGTATTTGGTGGGGCATACCGCCGCCTCCTGCCGGCGTCCCAGATAACCTATGCCGACCAGGCTGAAAGCGGCATGGCGTTCAGGTCTGCCCGAACCTGGCGCCAGGTTGGCATGTGCTCGTCCAACAACGAGAGGAACTGCGCGTCGTGCCGGGCCGAGATCAGGTGCGCCATCTCATGCAAAACGATGTAGTCGACAGCCTCGACAGGTTTCTTGGAGAGTTCAA
>CAYUXM010000394.1:0-1938 GCA_964448765.1 uncultured Rhodobacterales bacterium | reverse complement strand
CCTCAGCCCCGGCGCCGGGTTTCGAAGCGCGGCAGCATCGCCGAGAAATCGCGCCCCTTGCCGCCCTCGTCCTCGACGAAGCGGCGGTAAAGCTCGGCGGCGAGCTGGCCCATCGGCGTGTCGGCATCGGCGCTTTCGGCGGCCTGCTGGCTGAGCCGCAGATCCTTGAGCATCAGGTCGGCAGCGAAGCCGGGCGTGTAATCGTTGTCGGCGGGCGATTTCGGCCCGACGCCGGGGGCCGGGCAATAGGTGGTCATCGACCAGGATTGCCCGGACGAGGTGGAGACGACGTCGAACATCCTCGCGCGGTCCAGCCCCAGCTTGTCGGCCAGGGCAAAGGCCTCGCAGGTGGCGATCATCGTGACGCCGAGGATCATGTTGTTGCAGATCTTGGCAGACTGGCCGGCGCCGGCGCCGCCGCAATGCACCGCCTTCTGGCCCATGATGTCGAAGAGCGGCTTCACGGTCGCAAAGGCCGCGTCGGGCCCGCCGACCATGAAGGTCAGCGTGCCCGCCGCCGCGCCACCGACGCCGCCGGACACCGGCGCATCCAGCGCCGCCTTGCCCGCCGCTTCGGCCATCCCGGCCACCGCGCGGGCGCTGTCGACATCGACGGTGGAACAGTCGCACAGCACCGCGCCCGGTTCCATCGCGCCGATCACCTCGGCCGCGACGGCGCGCAGGATCGCGCCGTTCGGCAGCATGGTGATCACCACCTCCGCGCCGCTGGCCGCCTTGGCGGCGCTGGCCGCGGCCGTCACGCCCTCCGGCATCGCCGCCGCGGTGTCGAAACCGGTGACCGCGTGGCCGGCCTTGACGAGGTTGAGCGCCATCGGCGCGCCCATGTTGCCCAGTCCGATGAAGCCGATCTTCATGCCGTGTCCTCCTGCTGCCAGAGTTCCGCGTCACCCAGCGGCGCCAGCATATGCGCGACCTCGGCCGCCGTCACCTGTGCCGGGCCGGCGTGTTTCCAGCGCGGGGTACGATCCTTGTCGATGATCTGGGCGCGCACGCCTTCGAGGAAATCGGCCTCGGGGATCGCGCGGTGGGTGAAGCGGTATTCCTGCGCCAGCGCGTCGCGGATGCCGGTGCCGGGCGCGCGCAGGTTGCGGATCATCTCCAGCGCGCAGGCCATCGACAGGGGGGAATTGCGGTTCACCGCCTTCAGCGCGGCGGCGGCGACATCGCCCTGTGCCGCCAGCAGCGCGGCATGGATTGCGGCCAGGTCGGGCCCGGCGAACAGCCGGTCGATCGCCTCGGCCTCGGCCGCGAGCGGGCTGGCCGGGGCGGGCCGCGCGGCGCCGGCGACAAGGCCCGCGTCGCCGGTCTCGACCAGCCGGGCCCTGAGCGCGTCCCAGTCGGCCTCGGGCAGGAAATGATCGGCGAAGCCCGCAAAGATCGCGTCCGCCGGCCCCATCCGCGCCGCGGTCAGCGCGAGGTATTCGCCGGCCCGGCCCGGCGCCCGCGCCAGCATCAGCGAGCCGCCGACATCCGGCACCAGCCCGATGCCGCATTCCGGCATCGCGACCCGGGTGCTGTCGCCGACAACGCGGATCGAGGCGTTGCAGCCCACGCCGACGCCGCCGCCCATCACGAAGCCCTGCATCAGCGCCACGATCGGCTTGGGATATTCGGCGATCGTCGCGTTCATCCGGTATTCGTCACGCCAGAACCGGCGCGGGCCCTCGTAGTCGCCGGCGGTCCCGACCTCGTGCATGTAGGCGATGTCGCCGCCGGCGCAGAAGGCGCGCTCGCCCTCGGCATCGATCAGCACCAGCGCCACGGCCGGATCGTCGCGCCAGGCCGCCAGCGCCGCGGCGATGGCGCGGGCCATGTCATGCGACAGCGCGTTCAGCGCCTGCGGGCGCGTGAAGGTGATCCGGCCCGCGCGGCCCTCGATCCGGCAGTGGATATCGGCCATCAGCCGCGCTCCGCCAG
>CAYUXM010000393.1:0-1948 GCA_964448765.1 uncultured Rhodobacterales bacterium | reverse complement strand
ATCGAGAAGGAAAGCCAGATCAACGAACAGATCGACCGGATGCGCCATTCGGCCACCCGGGCGCTTCTGGAACGCGACGACGTGATCATCGTCGCCTCGGTCTCCTGCATCTACGGCATCGGCTCGGTCGAGACCTACTCGGCGATGACGCAGGACATGGCCGTTGGCGGGCTTTTCGAACAGCGCAAGTTCATCGCCGAACTGGTGGCCCAGCAGTACCGCCGCAACGACGCGGCGTTCCAGCGCGGCAGCTTCCGGGTGCGCGGCGACGTGGTGGAACTCTGGCCCGCTCACCTCGAGGACCGGGCCTGGCGGTTTTCCTTCTTCGGCGAGGAGCTGGAGGCGATCACCGAATTCGATCCGCTCACCGGCGCGAAGACCGACACATTCGACAAGATCCGGATCTACGCCAATTCCCACTACGTCACCCCGCGCCCGACGCTGCAACAGGCGATCCAGGGCATCCGCAAGGAACTGGCGCTCAGGCTCAGGCAATTGACGGACGAGGGAAAACTGCTGGAGGCGCAGCGGCTGGAGCAGCGCACCAATTTCGACCTCGAGATGCTGGAGGCGACCGGCGTGTGCAACGGGATCGAGAACTATTCGCGCTACCTCACGGGCCGTGCGCCGGGCGAACCGCCGCCGACGCTGTTCGAGTTCATCCCCGACAGCGCCATCGTCTTCGCCGACGAAAGCCATGTCAGCGTGCCGCAGATCGGCGGGATGTATCGCGGCGACTACCGGCGCAAGTTCACGCTGGCCGAACACGGGTTCCGGCTGCCGTCCTGCATGGACAACCGGCCGCTGAAGTTCGAGGAGTGGGACGCGATGCGGCCGCAGTCGATCTTCGTTTCCGCCACGCCCGCGGCGTGGGAGCTGGACCAGGCCGGCGGGGTGTTCACCGAACAGGTGATCCGCCCCACCGGGCTTCTGGACCCGGAGGTGGAAATCCGCCCGGTCGCGATGCAGGTCGACGATCTTCTGGACGAGGTGCGCCGGGTCGCCGCCAACGGGTTCCGCACGCTGGTCACGACGCTGACCAAGCGGATGGCCGAGGATCTGACGGAATACCTGCACGAACAGGGCATCCGTGTGCGCTACATGCATTCCGACATCGACACGATCGAGCGGATCGAGATCCTGCGCGACCTGCGGCTGGGCGCGTTCGACGTGCTGGTGGGGATCAACCTGTTGCGCGAGGGGCTGGACATCCCCGAATGCGGGCTGGTGGCGATCCTCGATGCCGACAAGGAGGGCTTCCTGCGCTCGGAAACCTCGCTGATCCAGACGATCGGGCGGGCGGCGCGAAACGCGGAAGGCCGGGTGATCATGTATGCCGACCGGGTGACGGGCAGCATGGAACGCGCGCTGGCCGAAACCAACCGCCGGCGGGCGAAGCAGATCGCCTACAACGAGGAACACGGGATCACGCCGACCACCGTGAAGAAGAATGTCGAGGATGTTCTGGCGGGGCTGTGGCAGGGCGACACCGACATGGCCCGCGTGACGGCGAAGGTTGAAAAACCTATGGTCGGGGCCAATCTGGCGGCGCATCTGGACGATCTGAGGTTGAAAATGCGCAAGGCCGCCGAGAACCTCGAATTCGAGGAAGCGGCCCGGCTGCGCGACGAGGTGAAGCGGCTGGAGGCGGTGGACCTGGCCGTCCACGACGATCCGCTGGCGCGGCAGTCGGTGATCGAGGAGGCGGTGGAGGCGGCGCAGAAGGTCAAGGGCCGGTCGACCGCCGGGCGCGCCGGATCACGGCCGCAGCGGGGGAAGCGGGGGCGGTAATCCAAGGATCGTCCGGCATGTCCTTGGCTGGCGGGAAACTCGGCCACAATTCTGCAGTCCGGGGCCATCAGATGCACGGGCGCGCGACCGACCGGGTGGGCGCGGAACGCGCCCGCCTGGGGGCGGGCGGGCGCGTGCCCGTGCTGGCGCACGGGCG
>CAYUXM010000392.1:0-1957 GCA_964448765.1 uncultured Rhodobacterales bacterium | reverse complement strand
CCATTGGCCAGCGTCACGATCTCGGTGCGCCAGGCCGGCCCGCCGGCCGAGCCAAGGCTCAGCCGCGGCGGGAACCGCACGTCATGGAATCCCATCTGTCCCTCAGTTGTTGCGCTGGCCGCGCGCGACCAGCCGCGCGACCTCGGCCGCGATCTGCCCCTGCGCGCGGGCGAACCCCGCCGTGTCCGGCGTCGTGACATTGATCACAACCGACACCGGCCGCGCGCCCGCGCCACCCTCGGCCCGCACCCCCAGCCGCCCGTCGGTGCCGCGCGCCAGCGGCAGGATCGCCTCGGGCCCGGCCTCGCCCATCAGGCCCAGCCGCCCGCCGGCCATCGGGAAGGCCGTGGGCCCCTGCACCACGCCGCCATTCGCGAATGGCTCCACCCGGCCCCGGCTGAACGCCGCGCCCTGCGCGAACCCGCCGCCGAACAGGCCCGCCACCCCCTCGGCCAGGGCCGAGCCCAGCGCGCCCTGCACCGGTTTCATCGCCATCGAATAGACGTTGTCGGCCATGCTCGCCGCCAGCCCCTTCAGCGCGTCCGACAGGCGCATCCCGTCGAACACCACGCCGTCGAAGGCGCGCCGCAGGCCCGATCCGAACCCGGTGGACAGGCCCGCCACCTCGCGCCCGGTCAGCGCCACGTTGCGGCCCAGCCGCGTCACCTCCGCCCCGAAGGCCTCGGTCACGCCCCGCGCACCGCCCAGCGCGCGTTCCAGCGCCGCCGCCTCGTCGGCCAGCTCGCCCAGCCCCTCGATCTCACGCATCCCGCGCCTCCCCGCATTGGTCCGGATAGGCGCGTTCCAGCGCCGCCAGCGCCGCCCGCCCCATCGCTCCCGTCCCGCCGCCCCGGCCCAGCATCAGCGTCAGTTCCGCCGGGGTCAGCGCCCAGAATTCCGCCGGCCGCAGACCCAGCCGGCCCAGCCCGGCGCGCAACAGCGCGGGCCAGTCCGTCCCCGCCCCGCTCATCGCCCCGCCTCCTCCGGCAGCGCGAAGGCCCGCGCCAGCAGCCCCGCCGCCGCCCGCGCCGCGCCCACCGGCCCGCCACCGATCTCGGCCCGGCCCAGCGCCGCCGCATCGCCCGCCCAGCCGGCCGCGCGCAGCCCGGCCAGCAGCACCGCCAGCACGTCGCGCGCCGAATAGCCGCCGGTCTCGAACCTCTCGGCCAGCGCGACAAGGCTGCCGGCCCCCAGCGCCGCCTCCAGCTCCGCCAGCGCACCCAGGCTCAGCCGCGCCGGCCAGACCTGCCCGTCGATCTCGATGTCGACCTCGCCCCGCCACGGATTGCCCATCAGATTTCCGCAAAGCTCAGCGCCCCGGCCGAGGCGAGGCTGATCTCGTAGGTCGCCTCGCCGTCATGGCTGCCGGCATAGTCCAGCGCCGCGATCTGGAACGGCCCCTCGACGATCCCGAAATCGGGGATGATCACCTGGAAGGCGGGGATCTCGCCGGAAAAGAACACGGCGCGCGCCCGCGCATCGGCATCGGCATCCTTGAACACCCCCGATCCGGTCACCGCGGCCGAGCGTATGCCGGCCCCGGCCAGAAGCTCGCGCCAGCCGCCCGCGCTCTCCAGGCTCGTCGCATCGACCGTCTCCGCGTTGAAGCCGATCCGCGTGGCCCGAAGCCCCGCCAGCGTCTGGAACTGCCCGCCGCCGGTCAGGTCGATCTTGATCAGCAGGTCCTTGCCGTTCTGTGCCGTCATCTCGCTCTCCGTTCTCCTAGCCGTCCACCCGCAGCCGGAACCGCAGGTCGATCCGCCGCCCGCCGCCATCCGCCGCCCGATAAGCCTGCGCCCGGTCGAACCACAGCCCGACCGCCCGCGCCGGCGACAGGTCCAGCGGCGCTTGCGTCAGCGCGGCGACGACCGCCGCCGCCGCCGCCTTCGCCGCCGCGAAACCCGCCGCGTCGCTCACCACCGCCACCGTCAGCCGATGCTCCGCCCCCGGCCCGTCC
>CAYUXM010000391.1:0-2003 GCA_964448765.1 uncultured Rhodobacterales bacterium | reverse complement strand
CCAAGCAAGCCAGACCGCCGGTCAAGCGGCGGCATCCGAGGCATCGGGCACAACCGAAATCCCTATCCAACAAGGAGAGTGACATGCGACTCAGAACAGCCCTGATGGGCGCCGCCGCCACGGCGGTGATGGCCCCCGCGGCCTTCGCCGAACGGGCCTCGGACGGCAATGTCAGCATCATCTACTGGCAGGCGCCCTCGATCCTGAACCCGTTCCTGTCGGGCGGCACCAAGGACATCGAATCCGCGTCGATGATCATCGAGCCGCTGGCCCGCTACAACGAGAAGGGCGAGATCGTGCCCTGGCTCGTCGACGAGGTTCCGACCGTCGGCAACGGCGGCGTCAGCGAGGATCTGACGCAGATCACCTGGAAGATCACGCCCGGCATCCTGTGGTCGGACGGCACGCCCTTCACCGCGGCCGACGTGAAGTTCACCTACGACTACTGCACCCATCCCGAAGGCGGCTGCGCGCAGCTGACCAAGTTCGAGGGCGTCGCCTCGGTCGACACGCCCGACGACCTGACCGTGGTCGTCACCTTCGAGAACCCCACGCCGAACCCCTACGGCCCGTTCGTGGGCGGCGAAAGCCCGATCATCCAGGCCGCGCAGTTCGCCGACTGCCTCGGCGCCGCGGCGCCGTCCTGCACCGAGGCGAACTTCAACCCGATCGGCACCGGCCCGTTCGTGGTGACCGAGTTCAAGCCCAACGACGTCATCACGATGGCGGCCAACCCGAACTACCGTGACCCGGCCAAGCCGGCCTTCGCCAGCGTGACCTTCAAGGGCGGCGGCGACGCGGCGGCGGCGGGCCGCGCGGTGATGGAGACCGGCGAATTCGACTACGCCTGGAACCTGCAGCTTGCGCCCGACGTGATCGCGCAGATGGAAGCGGGCGGCAAGGGCACCCCGGTCGCCGGTTTCGGCCCGCTGGTCGAGCGGATCATGCTCAACCACACCAACCCCGATCCCGCGCTCGGCCCCGATGACCGCTCGGTCCTGCGGCCGCATCCGTTCCTGCAGGATCCGGCGGTCTACAAGGCGATGTCGCTGGCGATCGACCGGCCGCTGCTGGTGGAAATCGGCTATGGCCAGGCCGGCCGGGTGACCTGCAACTGGGTGCCGGCGCCGGCGGCGTTCAACTCCGACACGCTGTCCTGCGACCAGCAGGACATCGAGGGCGCCAAGGCGATGCTGGAAGAGGCCGGCTGGGTCGATTCGAACGGCGACGGCGTGCGCGAGAAGGACGGCGTGGAACTGCGCGTCCTCTACCAGACCTCGACCAACGCGGTGCGGCAGGACTTCCAGGCGCTGATCAAGCAGTGGTGGGAAGAGATCGGCATCGAGACCGAGCTGCGCAACATCGACGCCTCGGTGTTCTTCGGCGGCGATCCGGGCAGCCCGGACACGTTCCAGAAGTTCTATGCCGATGTCGAGATGTACGCCAACACCTTCAGCGGCACCGATCCGCAGGCCTACCTGGGCAACGGGCTGTGCGACAAGGCGCCGAGCCCGGCGACGCAGTGGCAGGGCGAGAACATCTCGCGCTTCTGCATGCCGGAATTCGACGCGCTGCACGCGGAACTGGCCAAGACCGCCGACATGGCGGAGCGCGCGCGCATCGGCCGCGAGCTCAACGACATGATGGTGGTCAACGGCGGGATGATCCCGCTGGTGCACCGCGGCCGGCTTTCGGCGCATGCCAACTCGCTCGGCGGCGTCGTGCTGAACGTCTGGGACAGCGAGCTGTGGAACGTGGCCGACTGGTACCGGATCGACTGATCCGGCGCTGACCGGCCGGCGCCCCGGGCGCCGGCCCCGACATCGCCCGCCCCGGTCCGCCGGGGCGGGCACCCCCGAACCGACGCGGACGCACGGGCCAATGCTGACCTATACCTACCGCCGGCTGCTGATCTCGATCCCGACGCTGCTGTTCATCAGCCTGGTGATCTTCCTGCTGCTCGAACTCGCCCCCGGCGATCCGATGGCGCAGGTGCCGCTGAC
>CAYUXM010000390.1:0-2004 GCA_964448765.1 uncultured Rhodobacterales bacterium | reverse complement strand
CCCTCGCTGCGCGCCTCGGACCGGGTGCGTTCGAACCCGGCCAGCACCAGCGTCTGGCCCGCGGCCAGCACCACCTGCTGTTCGAAGGCGGTGCGCGCCACCTCGGGCAGCTGCACCGATGCGCCGGCATTGGCGAAGATGTCGACGTTGCGCAGCGCGGTCAGGTCGTTCAGCCGCACCCCGAAGCGCAGCATCACCTCGCGCGCGTTCAGAACCCGCGGCAGCAGCTGCAACTCGATCCCCACGGTCAGCGTCTCGGCGGTGAACGACACGGTCGTGGTTTCGTTGCCCGCGTCGTCGACCTCGGTTTCCTCCGAGATTTCCGAGATATAGGCGATCTCGTCGACGATCTCGACGGGCACCATCTGGAAGTTCATCGTGGTCGCGCCGATCCGGTTTTCCAGCGCCACGTCGCCCTGCGACGACAGCGCGCCGATCACCGCGTCCAGCCGCAGGTCGCCCTCGTAGATCGAGAAGTTCAGCCCGCCCAGCGGCGTTTCCAGCGACGACCCGCCGGCATAGGCGAAGTTGTCCAGCACGTTCAGCGCGAGGTCGAGGTCCAGCGCGAAGCCCTTGTTGCGGCTGACATCCACGGTCAGCACGTTGACGTCGAAGGCGATCTGCTGGCCCATCGTGGCGTTCATCCGCGCCAGGTACTCCTCCAGCCGCGCGTGATCGGCCAGAAGCGCGGTGACGGTCAGGATGCCGGTGGACCGGCCCACGCTCACCCGCGCGCCCTCGCCCAGCACGCCCTGCATCCCGGCCTCGAATTCCGTCCACAGGTCGACCGCGGCGGAAGACGAGATGCCGGCGGAACCGGAACTCAGCGACGAGGTCACCGGCAGGATCGACATCTGGTATTGCCGGGTCACGTAGTCGCGGAACACCACGCGCCCGCCGGCATAGCTCCATTCCACGTCGAAGGCGGCGGAGACCCTGTCCAGCACCTCGCCCAGCGGGCCTTTCAGGCTGGGGCGGATCGCCATGGTGGCGGCGCGGGTGGCGCTGACCGCGCCGGCGGGGGCGGCGGCGCGGCCCACCGGGGCGGCGGCGTCGCGCCCGGCGCCGGAGACCGGGCCAAGATCGACGGCATGGGGAACGCCGGTGGCGTCGGCCAGCCTGTCGGCGATATCGGCCAGCCGCAGGGGATCGCGCGAGATCAGCACCACCGCGTCATCGCCCTGCACGCGGGCGGGCAGCGCGCGGGCGGGCGCCATGCGTTCGGCCATGGGCGCGACGAACCGGTCGGACGACACCTGCGTGCCGCCGGCGCGGAAGCTGCGCTGCCCGGCATAGCTGCGCCCGGCGTTGACCACGCGCTGGTTGGCGGTGCCGATCGTCGCCTCGGTATCGCGCATGATGCCGTCGCAGGCGGCCAGCGGCAGGTTAAGCGCGGCGGCAAGCGCCAGCGGGGCAAGGCGGCGGCGGATCATCGGGTTTCCACCAATGCGTTCTCGACATGCAGCACCCGGTTGCCGCGATACATCGTCACCCGCAGTTCCGGGTTCGACAGGTGGATCGCGTCGATCAGCCCGGCGACGGCCTGTTCGAAACCGCCGTTGTAGCGGGCCGAGGCGCGCAGCCGGTAGTTCAGCGGGCTGTCCCAGACGACGGTCCAGCCCGCGCCCTCGGCCCAGGCCTCGAGCGTGCCGCGCAGGTCGCCGCCCGACAGCACGGCCCAGGCCCCGGAGCCGGAGGGGCCGGCAGTGGCGGCGGCGGGGCGCGCGCCGGGCAGGCCGGGGCCGTCGGCGGCGGCGGGGGTGGCGGCGGCGAGGGTGGCAAGAAGCGCGGCCAGGGCAAGACCCGCGCGCGCCGTGCGGCGGGGGCGGGGGACGGCCGGGGGCGGCCGGTGCGGCACGGTCGGGTGCATGGGCGAAACCCTTGTGTGAACTCGTCTTTCAACCGGGCCCCGTGGCGCATCCCCCCGCGCCGCCGGGCCGTTCCTTTGGTCAATCCGCGGCCGGTGGCAGCCGCCCGCGGTGGCGGTGGTGGCCCCGGCGCCGC
>CAYUXM010000389.1:0-2011 GCA_964448765.1 uncultured Rhodobacterales bacterium | reverse complement strand
GCCGACAGCACGTTCGCCGATATCATGATCGAGGACACGATCTTCATCTAGACCCGGCCACTGGTCCGGTTCGGCAAGTCTGCGGCGTCGCCCGACCGGAGCGGGTTGGGGCGTCTGCCCCTGCAAGACGGCGCGGTCAGAGTCCCAGCGCCAGCTTGCGCCCCTCGTGGAAGGCATAGGGTGCCTGCCGCGGCGCAACGCAATCGCCGACCCGGTGCAGGCGCTTGCCGGGGATCGCCTCGGGGAACGGATCGAAGGCGCGGTTGGTGGTGGCCATCACCAGCGCCGAGGCCTCGATCACCTCTTCCGCGCCAGTCAGGAAGCTCGCCACCGTGGCGCCGTTGCCGTGCCAGCGCCGGATGCAATGCTCGGCCAGCATCCGCACCCCCAGCCGCCCCAGCCGCTGCCTGAGCGGCATGTCGGCCGAGGTGCGGGTGATCTCCTTGCCCACGTAGGCATCGGGCGTGACCAGCACCACCTGCCGGCCCTGCTCGGCCAGGTGCCAGGCGGTGCCCGCGCCGCGCCAGGTGCCGCCCTCGTCGTAAACGATCACGGTATCGCCCAGCTTCGCCTCGCGCCGCATCACCGCCTCGGGCGACCAGACGCCGCCCAAGTCGATCCCCGGCAGCCGCGCCGCGCCCGGCATCCAGCGCTGGAACCCGTCTTCGTCGGGCTGGCTGCCGGTGGCGATCACGACATCCTGCGCCGGATGCCCGGCGATGTCGGCCTCGTCGAGATAGGAGTTCAGGTGCAACGCCACGCCCAGCCGGGCGAACTGGCGTTCGTACCAGTCCAGCAGGTCGAGGATCTGCGCGCGGCGCGGCTGCATCCCGGCCAGCCGGAACTGCCCGCCGATCTGGGCCGCGGCCTCGTGCAACTCCACCCGGTGGCCGCGTTCCGCCGCCGCCCGCGCGGCCTCCAGCCCCGCCGGGCCGGCGCCCACCACCAGCACGTCGCGGGGCGCCTCGGCCGGCGTGAAACGGTCGCCGCCCCATTCCCATTCCCGCCCGGCGGACGGGTTGATCAGGCAGGAAATCCAGTAGTCGCGTGACCTTCGCCCCCAGCACATCTGGTTGCAGGAAATGCAGCCGCGCACGTCCCCCGCCCGCCCCTCGGCCGTCTTGCGGGCCAGATGGGGATCGGCGATCTGCCCGCGCACGATCGACACCAGATCGGCCTGGCCCGAGGCGATGACCGCCTCGGCATTCTCCGGGGTCCGCACATGCGCCTCGGATGTCACCAGCGCGTGGCGCACGGCCCCCTTCAGCACCTCGGTCACCGGCGCGGTCAGCTTTTCGGCGAACAGGAAGGTCGGCATCAGCCGCTCGAAATCCAGGTAGCCGCCATGCCCGCAGGTGACGTAGTCGATCATCCCGGTCGCGTCATGCAGCGCCACGATCTCGGCCAGCGCCTCGACCGACAACAGAACGTCATGGCTGTCCGAGGTGGACACCGCGAGCCCAACCACGAAATCCTCGCCGCAGTCCCGGCGGATGCCCTCGACGATCCGGCGGGAGAACCGCGTGCGGTTCTCCAGGCTGCCGCCCCAGTCATCGTCGCGGGTGTTCGACCAGGGCGTCCAGAACTGGTCCAGCAGCGAATGATAGGCCGCCCAGACCTCGACCCCGTCGAAACCCGCCGCCTTGCAGCGCACCGCGGCGGCGACATGGGCCGCGATCATCTCCTCGATCTCCGCCACCGTCATCCGGTGCGAGCCGTCGCTGTCGTGGTAGCTGGGCGCGCCCGAGGGCGACCAGTGCGGCGCGAACGAAAGGTCGGAATCGCCATGCGCGCCGATGTGGTAAAGCTGCTGCAGGATCACCGCGCCCTCGGCCTTCACCGCCTCGGTGATCGGCCGGAAGGCGGGGATCACGCTGTCGTCGGAATGGCGGAAGTTGCCGCGCGTCAGCACCCCGGTGCGATGCACCGGCATCGGTTCGGCCACGATCATCGCCGCGCCGCCCTTCGCGCGTTCCAGCAGGTAGGCGCCGAACTGGCGGCCCGGCAGGCC
>CAYUXM010000388.1:0-2021 GCA_964448765.1 uncultured Rhodobacterales bacterium | reverse complement strand
CTGAAAACCGAGGATCTGAGCGGCAGCGTGACGGTGCGCGACGCCGCGACCGGCGCCGAACTGGCGCTGACCGACGAGGAAGGCGGCTTCGTTGCCGGTGTCGCGCGGGTCGTGGCGCGCGAACGCACCAAGCACCGGGCCGCGCCGGACGGGCCGGTGATCCTGACGCAAAGCCGGTCCGGCCGGCTGGCGATCACCGATCCGAGCACGGGATGGAGCGCGGACCTGATGGGGTTCGGGCGTGACAATGCGGAGGCCTTCGCCCGGCTTCTCGCAGGGTTCTGACGAAGGGAGGGGCGGAAATGGGACTGTTGACGAAAGACTTCGAACGCGTGCCCTGCACGGTCGAGGTCAGCCACAAGTTTGAAAGCCTGCACGCGCATGTGCGCTTCGACAACGGGGCGGTCGTGTACCCCGGCGACGAGGTCACCGTGCACGGGCCCGAGATCATGGCGCCGTTCGGCGAGATCGTGATCGAACAGCGCGAGGCGACGATCGCCCGCGCCAGCCTGCTCGAACGGCTCTGGACCCGCCTGACCGGCGATTTCGAGGTCATGGAACTGTGCGAGTTCTCGTTCTCCGAGGAGGTCGCGCTATGAATGTCCGGGCCACCCACACCGCCGATGCCACCACCGTCGAGGAGGGGCTCGCGATCCAGGAGGCGCAGGCCGTCGTCGACAGCCGCGGCGCCACCGAGGTCGCGATGCAGAACACGCTGCTGACGCCGCGGTTCTACACCACCGATTTCGACGCGCTCGACGCGATCGACGTTAGCCCGGTCCGCAAGGACTGGGACGCGCTGATCGCGCAGATGGTGGCCGATCCCAACAAGGGGCATTTCCGCAAGAACGAGGACTGGGACCATATCGACTGGGACGGGATGGAACCGGGATTGCGCAAGGAATTCATCGATTTCCTGATCTCGTCCTGCACCGCCGAATTCTCGGGCTGCGTTCTGTACAAGGAGATGAAGCGGCGCGGCAACAACGCCGATGTCACGCAGCTGTTCCAGCTGATGGCGCGCGACGAGGCGCGGCACGCGGGCTTCATCAACGACGCGCTGCGCGAGGCGGGCGTGGCGGTGAACCTCGGCTTCCTGACGCAGAAGAAGAAATACACCTACTTCCGGCCGAAGTTCATCTACTACGCCACCTACCTGAGCGAGAAGATCGGCTACGCGCGCTACATCACGATCTACCGGCATCTGGAAAAGCATCCCGAGCACCGGTTCCACCCGATCTTCAAGTGGTTCAGGGAGTGGTGCAACGACGAGTTCAGCCACGGCGAGGCCTTCGCGCTCTTGATGAAGACCGATCCGAAGCTGACCAGCGGCGTGAACGTCTGGTGGATCAAGTTCTTCCTCACCGCCGTCTACGCCACGATGTACGTGCGTGACCACCAGCGCCCGGCCTTCCATGCCGCGCTGGGCGTCGATCCCGACTGGTATGCCCGCGAGGTGTTCGAGAAGACCTCGGCGCTGTCGCGGCAGATCTTCCCGATCACGCTGGATATCGACAACCCGCGCTGGTGGAAGAACTGCAAGGCGCTGTCCGAGGCCAATGTCGACCTCGCCGCGGCGCTGGAGCAGGGCGGGGCCGCGGGCGCGGCGAAGGCCGCGGTGGCGCGGGCGCGGGCGGCGCGGGCCTTCCTTGCGCTGCTGGCGATTCCCGCGCATCGCCACGAGGTGCCGGAAAGCACGCGGATGGAGCCGTGCTACTGATGCCCACCTCGCCCTGGATCGCCGCGCTTGTCGCGCTCTTTGCCTGGTGGGCCTCCACCGGGGCGATCCTGGTGGCGGTGCGGCTGGCCGACCGGCGCGGCATCGGCGGCACCGCCGTCGCCGTCTGCGGCCTGCCGATCCTGGGCCTTGGTCTTTGGGCGCTCTGGGCCAGCCTCGGCCGCGCCGATCCCGGCGCGGCCTACCTGGGCTTCGCCGCGGCGCTGGCGATCTGGGGCTGGATCGAACTGGCGTTCCTGACCGGCGCGCTGACCGGGCCGAACCGCTATCCCTGCCCGCCGGG
>CAYUXM010000387.1:0-2032 GCA_964448765.1 uncultured Rhodobacterales bacterium | reverse complement strand
GCGCAGCGACCATGACCGTCGGCATCACAGACTACCACGTCCTCGGGCCCGTCCAGATCAACAGCACGGTTATCGGCGGCATCACGGCCGCCGCCGTGAACAACGGCCACGAGATCTACGGCGAGCCCGTGTCGGGCGAGATCGGCGTCCGCACGCAGTCGATCACGGCCCTGAAGCCGGGCGCGTCGTTCACCACGATGGACCTGGCCGTAGCCCTGGCCGCCTGCGGCTCGCTGGGCACCGACCTCTCGACGGCGAACCTGCACGTCTTCGCGACGAAGCGGACCGCCGCCGGGGCGATCGCCTCGGGCGCCGCCCATACGAAGTGGCTCTTGCGCGGCGGGCTCCTGTACCCGACGCGGCTCACCTGCGACCACCGCGGGCAGGCCCAGCTCAGCTACGAGGCCCAGGCCGTGGCCGACGCCGACGGCAACGCGCCGATCGTCGGGCCCACCACCGTCTCCCTGCCGACCGGCGCGGACAACAACGTGTGGACGCTCCAGTCGGCCAGCTTCTCCGGCGTGGGCGCCACCGACCTGCGCAACGCCGAGGTCGACTTCGGATTCCGGGTGCAGACCGAGGGCAGCAACTCCGAACTGTACGACAATCAGATCAGCTACCAGCTCGACCCGCGGCTTACGATCATGGGCGTCACGCCCGCCTACGCCGACGCGGTGGCCCTGCTGGGCGAAAGCGCCACGTGCTCGATCACCTTCCGCAAGCGGCAGAACCGGGGCACGTTCACGGCCGACACGCTCACCCTGTCGGCCACCGGCCTGGCCCACGTCTCGAATCCCTACCAGGCCGGCCAGCGGGGCGCCGCCCAGTTCGCCATCACCGTCGCCGTCACGTTCGACGGCACGAACGCCCCGATCACCGTCGCCGCCGCGTAGGGTCAAGGGTCAAGAGTCTAGGGTCAAGAGTCTAGGGTCTAGAGTCTAGGGGAAACGCTTACGCGGGAGGTTGCCAGCCGCGGCAGCGCGGCCCCTAGCCCCTAGACTCTTGACCCTAGACCTTTGACCCTCGACCCTCGACCCTCGACCCTCCGACTTTCCACCCACACCCAACCCCGACGCCCCCCACGCCCCCATGCCCGGATTCCTTCACTTCCTGCCCGACCACCACGGCGATATTTCGCCGGAAATACTGGCCGCCGCCGGCGTGGGGCACGCCTTCGCGCCCGACGCCTCCGACGCCGTGCCGAGCGCCTGCCGCGAGGGGCCTGGCGGGCGGCCCGGCACGGTCGTGGGCGTCGGCGACCCGGCCGGCGTGGGCTATTTTCCGCAGCGGCAAAAGTGGGGCACGATCCCCGGCAGCGGCGCCTGGCTGGGCCGCTACACCGACCGGCCGCTGCCCGGGCCCGACGACCTGGCCCGCCCGGAGCTGCTCCCCGGCTACCCGCTCCGGCTGGCCGACGGGCGGCTGTGGCGGGTGCCGCTCGCCCTGGAGACGGCCGACGGCTCGCCGCCCGACTCGTGGCAGCCCCGGCTGCCCCGCAGCCTGGCGCTCGACGACCGGGGCGAATACGCCCCCGGCCCCGTGCTGCCCCGCTACGCCGAACTCAACGCGCTGGCCGAAGCGTTCCTCGACCAGTTCCGCGAAAGCCTCGACGGCGAGGGCCGGCCCCAGAGCTTCACCTTCAACGAGACGGACGCCGCGCTCCGCGTGCTGCAAGCCAACTACCGGCTGGGGCGGGTCGAGCTGTGCGAGCTGGGCCTGTTCACGTTCGACGGCCCCGAGCAGCAGCACGTGCTTCTTTGGCTGATCGACTTCCCGGGCTGGATCGAGCTGCAAAAAAAAACGGCCTCCGCCGCGCCCGCCACGACCGCTGGCGCCGCGGACTAGCCCCCGGCTACCGCCCCACGTTCGCCGACCTGATGCTGCTGGCCACGCCCTAGCGCGGTTTGGTCATTCGGATTTCGGATTTGAAGCGAAGCGCCCATGCCTGTCACGATCGACTTCCGAGCGAACGCCGCAGCCTTCGAGGCGGCGCTGAAGCAGGCCGATCGGGCGCTGGTGCAGCAGGAGAAGC
>CAYUXM010000386.1:0-2043 GCA_964448765.1 uncultured Rhodobacterales bacterium | reverse complement strand
TTGGCCGGTCGGGCGTCAGCCGCCCCAGACGTAGACCGCGAAGAACAAAAACAGCCAGACCACGTCGACGAAGTGCCAGTACCACGCCGCCGCCTCGAAGCCGACATGCTGTTCGGGCGTGAAATGCCCCTTCGTCGCGCGGAACAGGCAGACCGCCAGGAAGATCGTGCCGACGATCACGTGGAAGCCGTGGAACCCCGTCGCCATGAAGAAGTTCGCGCCATAGATGTTCCCGGCGAAACCGAAGGCCGCATGCGTGTATTCGTAGGCCTGGAAGCCGGTGAAGATGATGCCCAGCAGGATCGCGAGGATCAGGCCATTGATCATGTCCTTGCGGTTGTTCTCATGCGCGATGGCATGGTGCGCCCAGGTCGCGGCGGCGCCGGAACACAGCAGGATCAGGGTGTTGATCAGCGGCAGGTGCCACGGATCGAAGGTCTCGATCCCCGCCGGCGGCCAGACGCCGTCGACCGCCGGGCTGATCCCGTCGGGATGCATCGGATACATCGCGTGCTTGAAGAACGACCAGAACCACGCCGCGAAGAACATCACCTCGGACATGATGAACAGGATGAAGCCGTAGCGCAGGCCGATCCGCACCACCGGGGTGTGATCGCCGGTCTCGCCCTCGCGCACCACGTCGGCCCACCAGCCGAACATCGTGTAGAGCACGAGAACAAGGCCGATCAGGAACATCCACGGCGTGATGTCGCGCATCCAGAGCACCGCCCCGAACAGCATGACGAAGCCGCCGACCGCGCCGAGGAACGGCCAGATCGACGGTGGCAGGATGTGGTAGTCGTGGTTCTTCTCGTGCGCCATGTCGGTTCCCTCGTCGGCTCCCTCTTGCGGGGATCAGTTGGTCGTTGCGTCTGTCTGTGCCGGCAGCGCCGCCGCGGCGTGCTCCTCGGACAGATCGGTCTGGTAGAAGGTGTAGGACAGCGTGATGTGGCGGATGTGGCCCGCGTCGCGATCGTCGACCAGTTCGGGATCGACGAAGAACGACACCGGCATCTCGACCCGCTGGCCGGGCTCCAGCACCTGTTCGGTGAAGCAGAAGCACTCGATCTTCGAGAAGTAGTAGCCCGCGAGATCGGGGCTGACGTTGTAGCTGGCGGTGCCGGCGACCGGCACGTCGGTCGGGTTGTAGGCCTCGTAGAACACCAGCCCGGTCTCGCCGATCTTCAGCTTCATCTCGCGGGTCATCGGGCGGAACTGCCAGGGCATGTCGCGCTCGGTGCTGGCGTCGAACCGGACGGTGACGTATTCGTCCAGCACCAGGTCCGAGGCCGTCTCGGCCACGTTGGTGGTGCCGCCGTAGCCGGTGACCCGGCAGAACCAGTCGTAGAACGGCACCGCCGCCCAGGCCAGCGCGCCCATCGTGACGACGACGCCGATCAGGCGCAGGGCGGTTCGGCCGTTCTGGGTCGACTTGTCCATCAGTTCTCCTCCGTCCCGGGCAGCAGGCTTGCCCTTGGCTGGTGATCGTAGCCCTCGATCATGCCGCCGTTCGACACCTTGACGACCGTCAGGCCGAAGATGATCGCCGCGAAGCCGACCAGGACGAGGCCAAGCCCCAGGTTGCGGCCGAAGCGGCGGCGGTGCAGGTCGTGCTCGCGCCCGATCGCCATGCTACCAGATCCCCCAGCCGAGGCCGCGCAGCGCGGCATCCGCCAGCAGCGCGCCGAAATGCAGGAACAGGTAGCTCAGCGAGAAGCGGAAGAACGCCTTCTCGGCGCGGTAACCGTCGGCCTCGGCCTGCGCCTCGTCACGCGCCCGGATCCGCCAGGCGCCCAGCACGAAACGCGCGTTCAGGACCAGCGCGGCGGCAAGGTAGACCGGCCCGCCGATCGGCGTCGCGGCCAACGCCAGCGCCACGGGGGCCAGGAGCAGCGTGTAGACGAACACGTGGTTGCGCGTCGCCCGGCGACCGTGGGTGACGGTCAGCATCGGCACGCCGGCATTGGAATAATCGTCCTTCATGAACAGCGCCAGCGCCCAGAAATGCGGCGGCGTCCACATGAAGATCAGCGCGAACATCAG
>CAYUXM010000385.1:0-2044 GCA_964448765.1 uncultured Rhodobacterales bacterium | reverse complement strand
GCAAGCATTTCGGCCAGCCCGTCCATGTCCTGGCCGGCGGCGCCTATCGCGACAGTGTGCCGGCCTATGCCACCGGCGGCTTCCGCCAGCCCGGCCGCGACCGGATCGCGGCGCTGGAGGAAGAGATGGCGCGGCACGTCGCCGACGGCTTCACGGCGGCGAAGATCAAGATCGGCTACGGCCACGCGATCGACCTTCTGGCGATCCGCGCCGCGCGCGACGTGCTGGGGCCGGAACGCCGCCTGATGGTCGATGCCAACCACGGCTACGACGCGATCGAGGCGATCCGGCTGGGCCGCGCCGCCGCCGAACACGATATCGACTGGTTCGAGGAACCGGTGGTGCCCGAACAGCTTGCCGCCTATCGCGACGTGCGCGCCGGCCAGCCGATCCCGGTGGCGGGCGGCGAGACATGGCAGGGCCGCGCCGCCCATGCCGAGGCGATCGCGGCCCGCGCCGTCGACATCCTGCAACCCGACGTGGCCGCCTGCGGCGGCATCACCGAGATGCGCAAGATCGCGTCGATGGCCGAGACCGCGGGCATCCGTCTCGTTCCGCATGTCTGGGGCACCGGGATCACCGTCGCGGCCTCGCTGCAGATGCTGGCGATCCTGCCGCCGGTGCCGCAGCGCCACGCGCCCTCGGACCCGTGGCTGGAATTCGACCGCACCGACAACCCGTTCCGCATGGCGATCCTGAAACAGCCGATCACCTGTTCCGAGGGCCGCGTCGCGATCCCGCAGGGGCCGGGCCTTGGCATAGAGATCGACCGCGCGGCGCTGGCCGAATGGTCGGTGCCGGGCTGACGCCGGGCACGGCCGCGGCGCGGCTCAGCCGCGGCCGATGAACGGCATGTTGGTCGCCATCACGGTCATGAACTGCACGTTCGCCTCCGGCGGCAACGAGGCCATGTGCAGGACCGAGCTTGCCACATGCGCCACGTCCATCACCGGCTCCACCGCGATGCTGCCGTCGGCCTGCGGCACGCCCTTGGTCATCTTCGCGGCCATGTCGGTCAGCGCGTTGCCGATGTCGATCTGGCCGCAGGCGATGTTGTAGGGCCGGCCATCGAGGCTGATCGACCGGGTCAGCCCGGTGATCGCGTGTTTCGACGCGGTGTAGGGCGCCGAGCCCCAGCGCGGCACATGGGCCGAGATCGAGCCGTTGTTGATGATCCGGCCGCCCTGCGGATCCTGCGCGCGCATCCGGGCGAAGGCCGCGCGGGCGCAGATGAACGATCCGGTGACGTTGATGTCGATGCAGCGGCGCCAGTCCGCCACGCTGACCTCGTCGATCGTCGCGCCCAATGCCGAGACGCCGGCATTGTTGAACAGCGCGTCGATCCGGCCCCATTCGGCCAGCGCCCTGTCGAAAGCGGCATCCACCTGCGCCTCGTCGGCCACGTCGCAGGGCAGGGCCAGCGCCGCCTCGTGCGCATCGGCCATCGCCGCGACCGTCTCGGCCGTTCGCCCGACGATGCCCACGCGCCAGCCCGCGGCCAGAAAGGCCTCGGCGCAGGCCTTGCCGATGCCGCGCGCCGCGCCGGTGATGATGATCGTCCTTGCCATTGCCCTGTGTTCCTTCCTGTCGCGTGTCTTCGGCGAAAAGTCGTGGCCCGGCCGTCAGTGGTTGTCGCGCGGCAGGTCGCGGCCGATCCGCTGATAGGCCGTCGCCAGTTCCAGGCAGCCGCCGTCGGCAAGCTGGCCGACATGGGTGCGGTAAATCTCCTGCCACGGCGTCTGGCTGACGATCTCGGGCGCGGTCCAGGCGGCGCGGCGGCGCTGCCATTCCGCGTCGTCCACCAGCGCGTCCATCCGGCTGGCGTTGAGATCCAGCCGCACCCGGTCGCCGGTTTGCAAAAGCGCGAGCCCGCCGCCGACCACCGCCTCGGGCGAGGCGTTGAGGATCGACGGGCTTTCCGACGTGCCCGACTGGCGCCCGTCGCCCACCGTCGGCAGGTGGTTGATGCCGGCCCGGATCAGCGCGTCGGGCGGCTGCATGTTCACCACCTCGGCGCTGCCGGGATAGCCCACGCAGCCGACAT
>CAYUXM010000384.1:0-2050 GCA_964448765.1 uncultured Rhodobacterales bacterium | reverse complement strand
AGTTCCACCGCCTCGAACCGGTTCAGCAGGCTCATGCCCAGCAGCGAGACATCCATCTCGCCGTCGTTCACGACCGCGCGCAGGTCGGTCATCGCCACCGGGCCGAGTTGCAGGCTGTCCAGCCGCACCTGCGCGGTGCGGACGGTGCCGTTGGCGGTGCGCGCCTGGCCGAGATAGGCCAGCCCCTCGGGGTCGATCCCGGCGCGGGCGGCATCGGCGCGGGTCAGCACCACATGGGTGGCGCCGGTATCGACGACGAAGCGCACCGGCGCGCCGTTGACCTCGGCCATCACGTAGAAATGCCCGTCGGCGGCAGCGGGCACCTCGATCCGTCCGTCGGCCAGCATCGATTGCCTTGGCAGCACGTCGCGGCGGATGTCCTGCCAAAGCCCCACGGCGGCGAGCGCGCCGATGAAGATCAGCCCCCAGATCGCCGCGTGGCGCAGCATCTGGCCGATCCGCTGGCGGTGCGACAGCACGTAGGCCCCGCCGATCACCAGCAGGATCAGCGAGAGATAGACGAGGCGGGCGGCTTGATCGTCGCTCATGCCCGTCACTTAGGCGCGCCGGCCCGGCCTGTCACCCTCGCGCGGTCACGATTTCACGACGTCGCGGCCTCCAGCCGTTCCATCGCCTCAAGCCACAGCGCCTCGGCCCGGTCCATCGCCTCGGCCAGCTCGCGGTCCTTGGCGGCCAGCGCCTGCGCCTCGTCGGCCCGGTCGGGGCCGTAGAGATCGGGATCGGCCAGCCGGGCGTCGAGCTTCTCGCGCATCTCGGCCAGCTTCGCGACCCGGTCCTCGCATTTGCGCGCCTCGCTGCGCAGCGCGGCCAGCGCCTCGCGCGCCGGCCTGTCGGCGCGGGCCTTCGGTTTCTCCGCCGGCCTGTCGGCGGGTTCGCCGGCCAGCAACTCGCGCCGATACGCTTCCAGGTCGCCGTCGTAGGGCGCGACGCGGCCGCCCTTGACCAGCCACAGCCGGTCGGCCACCAGCGACAGCAGGTGCATGTCGTGGCTGACAAGGATCACCGCGCCGGAATAGGCGGTCAGCGCCTCGACCAGCGCCTCGCGGCTTTCGATGTCGAGATGGTTCGTCGGTTCGTCGAGGATCAGCAGGTGCGGCGCCTCGGCGGTGGCCAGCAACAGCGACAGCCGCGCCTTCTGGCCGCCCGACAGCCGCGCCACGACCGTATCGGCCTGCGCCTCCATCAGCCCGAAACCGGCCAGCCGGGCGCGCAGCTTCGCCGGGGCCGCGTCGGGCCAGAGCCGGCGCAGGTGGTCGAGCGGCGTGTCGCCCAGTTCCAGTTCGTCGACCTGGTGCTGGGCGAAATAGCCCACGCGCAACCGGTTCGCGCGCCGCAGCGTGCCGCCCATCGGCGAAAGCCGCCCGGCGATCAGCTTCGACAGGGTGGACTTGCCCTCGCCGTTGCGGCCCAGAAGCGCGATCCGGTCGTCCTGGTCGATCCGCAGGTCGAGCCGGCGCAGCACCGGCGTGCCGCCGTAGCCCACGCTCGCGCCCTCCATCGCGAGGATCGGCGGCGCGAGTTCCTCGGGCGCGGGGAAGGTGAAGGCGCGGGCCTTCGCCTCTTCCGGCGCGGCGATCGGCACCATCCGTTCCAGCATCTTCAGCCGCGATTGCGCCTGCACCGCCTTCGACGCCTTGTAGCGGAACCGGTCGACGAAGCTTTGCAGATGGGCGCGCCGCTCCTCCTGTTTCTTCGCCTCGGCGGCCTGCACGGCGGCCCGTGCGGCGCGGGCGGCGGCGAAGGCATCGTAGCCGCCCGACCACAGCGTGAGCTTGTGGCTGTCCAGATGCAGGATCGCGCCGACCGCGCGGTTCAGCAGGCCCCGGTCGTGGCTGATGATGATCACGGTATGCGGATAGCGCGCCAGATACCCCTCCAGCCACAGCGCGCCCTCGAGGTCGAGGTAGTTGGTCGGTTCGTCCAGCAGCAGCAGGTCGGGCCGGGCGAACAGCACCCCGGCCAGCGCCACCCGCATCCGCCAGCCGCCGGAGAAATCCGAACAGGGCCGCGCCTGGTCGGCGGTGTCGAA
>CAYUXM010000383.1:0-2067 GCA_964448765.1 uncultured Rhodobacterales bacterium | reverse complement strand
GCCGTTCCAGCCCGGAGTGAGACAGAATGACCACGCCCGCCGCGATCCGATTCCTGCCCGTCGATGCCGCCGCCCTGCTTGAGGCCGGGGGGCGGATCGCCGTTCTCGTCGGCGGCGAGGGCCGGCTCGACCCGGCCGCGCGGCGGCTCGACCGGGCGATGAGGGGCGCGATCGCGCGGTTTCTCGGCTCCGACGCCTTCGGCAAGCTCAAGCCCGGCGAGGCCGCCGATCTCGCCTGGCCCGCCGGGCTGGCGGCGGAGGCGGTGCAGGTCGTGCGGCTTGACCGCAAGACCGACGTGGCCACGGCGCGCAAGGCCGGCGCGGCGATCGGCCGGGCGCTGGGCAAGGCGGGCGTGACGGTGCTGGCCGGGGCGCACCCGCGGGCCGCCGAGGTGGCGCTGGGGCTGGCGCTGCGGGCCTACGACTATGCCGAACACCGCACCGGCGAGCGGTCGGAACCCGGGCCGGTGGCGATCATGGTCGCCCAGCCCGAGAAGATGGCCGCTGCCGCCGCGCCGATGGCGGCGCTGGCCGAGGGCGTGTTCTTCACCCGCGACCTGATCAACGAACCCGCCAACGTGCTGACGACGGACGATTTCGCCGCCCGGCTCGCCGCGATGCAGGAGCTTGGCCTCGACATCGAGATCCTCGAGGAGGCGGAGCTGGAAAAGCTCGGCATGCGGGCGCTGCTGGCCGTCGGGCAGGGATCGGACAGCCCGTCGAAGGTTGTGGTGATGCACTGGCGCGGCGGCGCGACGGGCGACGCGCCGCTGGCGCTGGTCGGCAAGGGCGTTGTGTTCGACACCGGCGGCATCTCGATCAAGCCCGCCGCCGGCATGGAAGAGATGACGATGGACATGGGCGGCGCCGGCGTGGTCGCCGGGGTGATGCGCACGCTGGCGCTGAGGAAGGCGCGCTGCAACGTCGTCGGCCTCGTCGGGCTGGTCGAGAACATGCCCTCGGGCAGTGCGCAGCGGCCCGGCGACGTGGTGCGCACGATGAAGGGCGACACGGTTGAGGTGATCAACACCGATGCCGAGGGTCGGCTCGTCCTGTGCGACGTGATGTGGTACGCGCAGGAGCGGTTCAAGCCCCGCGGCATGGTCGATCTGGCCACCCTGACCGGGGCGATCATCATCGGGCTCGGGCATGAGAACGCCGGGGTGTTTTCCAACGACGACGGGTTCTGCGACGCCTTCCTCGCCGCCGCGCGGGCCGAGGGCGAGGGCGCCTGGCGGATGCCGCTGGGCGAGGGCTACGACCGGCAGCTGAAATCGCGGATCGCCGACATGAAGAATGTCGGCGGCCGGCCGGCGGGCTCGATCACCGCGGCGCAGTTCCTCGCCCGCTTCGTGAAGGACGAAACCCCCTGGATCCATCTCGACATCGCCGGCGTGGCGATGCCGCCGGCCGAAACCGCGCTGGCCCCGAAGGGCGCGAGCGGCTGGGGCGTCATGGCGCTGGACCGGCTGGTCCGCGATCTTTGCGAAGGCAGATGACCGACGCGCCGAAGGCGATGTTCTACCACATGACGCGTTCGCCGCTGGAGGCGACGCTGCCGGCGCTGCTGGCCCGGTCGCTCGATGCGGGATGGCGGGTGGCGGTGCGCGCGGTGGAGGAGGCGCGGCTCGACTGGCTGGACGACCGGCTCTGGCACGGGCCGGACACCGGCTTTTTGCCACATGGCCGGGCCGGTGGCGACCATGATGCCGATCAGCCGATCCTTCTGACGCTGGGGGCGGAGCGGCCGAACGGCGCGGTCTGCCTGATGGCGGTCGACGGGGCCGAGGTGACACCGGCCGACTGCGCGGGGCTGGAACGGCTGTGCATCCTGTTCGACGGGGCCGATCCGGCGGCGGTGGCGCGGGCGCGCGACCAGTGGCGGGCGCTGGCCGACACCGGGTTCACGCTGCAATACTGGTCGGAAGAGGACGGGCGCTGGGCGATGAAGACCGAGCGCCGCGCGGGCGGCTGACCCCGGTCAGGGCGTCAGCACCAGCCGGTCGCGCCTCAGTTCCACCGCCTCGAACCGGTTCAGCAGGCTCATGCCCAGCAGCGAGACATCCA
>CAYUXM010000382.1:0-2077 GCA_964448765.1 uncultured Rhodobacterales bacterium | reverse complement strand
ACGGCGATCAGCAGAAGCCCCGGAAGGCCGATATTGTTGAGCATCTCAATCTCCCTTCGGGCGCGAGCGGGCCACGCCCCTGGCTGCCTGTCAACGGCTCAGATGTATTGTCTCCCCCGCCGCAATCAAAGCCCGATTCCGGACGGAGGGGCCGTTTTTTTGGCCCCGGCCGGTGTTACGCCGCCCGCGCGGCGCGCGCAAGGGTGCCGACCGGGCGCAGGCAACTGCCACAACGCTGTCGGTTGGGTCATGCCAGAAGGGGCCTGCAACGCCAAGACAGGAGATCGAAGATGCTGCGCCATTCGCCTTTCCGCCCGCTCTGCGCGGGCGCCATGCTCGCCCTCGCCCCGGCCGGTGCGGCCGGGGCCGGCGGGTCCGCCCCGGCCCTCACGGTGGCCGAGGTGGTGACCTTCCGGCTGGCCGACGGGGTGACCGAGGCGGCGTTTCGCGCCGCCGCCGCCGCGACCGTGCCGCTGGCCGCCCGACAGCCGGGCTTCATCGCCCGGACGCTGTCGCGCGGCGACGACGGCCGCTGGACGGACCACGTGCTCTGGGCCGACCGCGCCGCCGCCGAGGCCGCGGCGGCCACCGTCATGGCCGATCCGGCGGCCGCGCCGTTCATCGCCGCGATCGACATGGACAGCGTGGTGATGCGGCACGAGACGGTTCTGCCGCTTGCGCCGCGGCCTTGACCGGGGCGCGCGGCCCGGCGAGCCTTGGCCATGCGCCGCGCCGACCGCCTGTTCGACCTGATCCAGATCCTGCGCGACGGGCGGCTTCACGCCGCCCGCGACCTTGCCGCACGGCTCGAGGTTTCGGTGCGCACGATCTGGCGCGACATGGCGGTGCTGCAGGCCTCGGGCCTGCCCGTCGAGGGCGCCCGCGGGCTGGGCTACATGCTGCGCGAGACGATCGACCTGCCGCCCCTGACGCTCACCCCCGACGAGCTGGAGGCGCTGCGGCTGGGTGCGGAACTGGTCGCGCGCGGGGCCGACCCCGGCCTTGGCCGCGCCGCCGAAAGCCTGCGCGGCAAGATCGAGGCGGTGCTGCCGGACCGCCGGCTGGCCGATGCCCGGACGCCGCTGCCCTACGTCTTCACCGGGGTGGAGACCGCGGCCGGGGCAAGCCACCTGCCGGCGATCCGCCGGGCGCTGGCGAACCGCGAAACCCTGCGGATCGACTATCGCGATGCCGACGGCCGGCCGGTGTCGCGCCGGGTGCGGCCCCTGCAGCTGCAATTCTGGGGCCGGGTCTGGACACTGGCGGGCTGGTGCGAGTTGCGTGGCGATTTCCGCAGCTTCCGGCTTGACCGGATCGCCGGGCTGGACCCGACCGGCGAGGGTTTCGCGGCCGAGCCCGGCCGCGGGCTGGACGATTACCTTGCCTCGGTCGAGGCGCGGGAGGGCCGCTAGGCGCCCCCCGCCGCGATCCCGGCGCGGCTGTCATCCGAAGCCTGGGCCGGAAAGACGAAACAGCGATCACGCCGGATCATCAGCCAAAGCACCGTGCCGGGGCTGGGCAGGAACACCGCCGGCACACTGGCCTTCAGGATCGACCCGTCGTGATCCATCGCGAATTCCACCAGGCTGTCGCGGCCCATGAACCGGGCGCGGGTGACGACGCCGCGCGCCGGCGTGCCGTCCAGCGGGGTCGGGTTCGGGCCGCGGCCGTTCCGGTCGAAATCGATCTTCAGGTGCTGCGGGCGGATCACGATCTCCACCTCGGCCCCGTCGGCATGGCCCGGCGTCAGGAACTGGCCGAAGGGCGTGTCGGTCAGCGCCCCGCGCGAGGTGCCGCGCAGCACGTTGAGATCGGAAAAGAAGCCCGCCGCGGCCCGGTCCACCGGGGCGTTGTAGAGGTTGTAGGGTGCGCCGCGCTGCACGATCCGGCCGGCGCGCATCAGCGCGATCTCGTCGGCCATCCGCATCGCCTCGTGCGGCTCGTGGGTGACAAGCAGCACCGCCGCGCCCTCTTCCTTCAGCAGCGACAGCGTGTCGTCGCGGATGCCGTCGCGCAGCCGCTCGTCGAGGCCCGAGAACGGCTCGTCCATCAGCATGATCCGCGGCCGCGGCGCCAG
>CAYUXM010000381.1:0-2079 GCA_964448765.1 uncultured Rhodobacterales bacterium | reverse complement strand
CAGCGACACGCGGATTTTCAATCCGCTGCTCTACCAACTGAGCTATCTGGGCACCGTTGCCGCCGCCCCGAGGGGCAGCCCGACGGGTAATATTCGAGGCGACGGGCGCTGTCCAGTGCCTTTGCGCGCCCGGCGCGGCCCGATCCGGCTCAATGCGGGCGCTGCGGCGGGTCCGCGGGCGGTTCCTCGTCCGCCGCCTCCGGCGCGTCGCCGGGGATCACGTAGCCGCCGGTCAGCCAGCGGCCGAGGTCGATGTCGGCGCAGCGCTTGCAGCAGAACGGCCGCCAGGCCGGATCGGTGGCCTTGCCGCAGATCGGGCAGTTCATCCCGCACCCTCCCCCAACAGCCATGCCAGCGGCCAGCGGTCGCGCTTGCGCTGGAGTTCCATGTTGCCCAGCGGGGTCCAGCCCGCCAGCGTCGTTTCCGCCGCCTCGCCGCGGAAGGCGGTGCGCAGCTGCTGTTCCAGCGTCGCGCGGTCGCGTTTCGGCATCGGCGCGAAATCGACAACCACCATGCCGCCGAGGCCGCGCAGGCGCAACTGCCGGGGCAGATCGCGCGCCGCCGCGATATTGGCCTTGAGCCCCGCGGCGGGCGAAGTGTCGCCACCGGTATTCACATCCACGGCGATCAGCGCGCGGGTCGGTTCCAGCCACATCGCGCCGCCGCCCGGCAACGCGACGCGGGGGTCGAGCAGGGCCTCGACCGCGTCGGCCGCGCCGGATCGGGCGAAGGCGCCCTCACCCTCCTCCACCGCGTCGGGCGGCGGGTCGGCCCAGTCGCGCCAGGCGGTTTCGGCGGCATCGGGGCCATCGACCAGCAGTTCGGGCGGGCCGGCGGTATCGGCCATCACCCGATCGGCGAGGTCGCGCATCCGCGCGATGTCGTCGCGCACCGCCTCGTCCCCGGCCCATTCGGCGGCGGAGCGCAGGATCAGGCCCATCCCTTCCGGCGCACCTTCCATCGCGGCCCCGGCCAGCGCCGTCAGCCGCGCGCGGGCCCCGGCCTCGTCGATCCGGCGCGAGATGTTCAGCCCCGGCGCGCCGGGCGTGACGATCGCGTGGCGCGATTTGAACAGGATGCGCCGGCTCACCGGCGGCGCCTTGCCGGGTTCGCCCGGCGCGGAAAGCTGGACCAGCAGCGGCGCGCCGGGCGCGATGCCGCGGGGGTCGCGCAGGAACCCTTTCGCGCCGCCGGGCAGATCGACGAACATGCCACCCTGGCCCTTCATCGGCCGCCCGGCCCGTGCGCGGAAGATCGCACCGGGCAGCGGGCCCACCTCCTCCGGCGGGTCGATCAGCAGGTCGTCGAGCCGGCCATCGACCATCAGCGCCGCCGCGCCGCGGCCGGAAAGCTGGCCCAGCACGACCACCCGGCCCTTCATGCCCCCGCCCCCCAGACCGGGTAGCCCGCCGCCGCCAGAAGCGCCGCGGCTTCGGCCACCGGCAGCCCCATGACCGCGGAATAGGAGCCCTGGATCCACGGCACGAAGGCCCCGGCCAGCCCCTGGATGCCATAGGCCCCGGCCTTGCCCCGCCACTCGCCCGAGGCGAGATAGGCATTGAGTTCGTTATCCGACA
Organism: uncultured Rhodobacterales bacterium; assembly: GCA_964448765.1. GTDB lineage: Bacteria > Pseudomonadota > Alphaproteobacteria > Rhodobacterales > Rhodobacteraceae > JANSXY01. The sequence continues at coordinate 502 of CAYUXM010000381.1, read as the reverse complement.
GCCGCTTCATCTTAACCTGCGTCTCGACCACGCGTTCCCACAGCCGGCCGTCGCGCGCCACCGCCACCGCGGTGATCACCCGGTGCCGCCGGCCGGCCATCGCCAAGAGGAAGTCCGCGGCCTCGCCGGCGTCGGCGGGCTTGCCCAGGATCCGCCGGCCCATCGCGACGGTGGTATCGGCGCACAGCACGATCTCGCCGGGCGCGACCGGCACGGCGGCGGCCTTCTCGGCGGCCATCCGGGCGCAATAGGGCCGCGGCAGTTCGCCCGGCACCGGGGTTTCATCGATCTCGGGCGGGCGCACCGCGTCGGCGACGATACCGAGCTGCGCCAGAAGCTCCCGCCGCCGGGGGGAGGCGGAGCCAAGGATCAGCCGCGGCCGGCCGACGGCCGCCGCCACGCCGTCACTTGAAGCGGTAATTGATCCGCCCCTTGGTCAGGTCATAGGGCGTCATCTCGACCTGAACGCGGTCGCCGGCAAGAACCCGGATCCGGTTCTTGC
>CAYUXM010000380.1:0-2099 GCA_964448765.1 uncultured Rhodobacterales bacterium | reverse complement strand
TCAACTTCAAGGGCGGCGACCAGCAGAAGAAGGTGGGGCTGCTGTCGGGCGGCGAGCGCAACCGGGTGCACATGGCGAAACTGCTGCGCTCGGGCGGCAACGTGCTGTTGCTCGACGAACCGACGAACGACCTCGACGTCGAAACCCTGCAGGCGCTTGAGGCGGCGCTGGACGATTTCGCGGGCTGCGCGGTGATCATCTCGCACGACCGCTTCTTCCTCGACCGGCTCTGCACCCATATCCTCGCCTTCGAGGGCGAGGCGCATGTCGAATGGTTCGAGGGCAACTTCGAGGCCTACGAGGACGACAAGATCCGCCGGCTGGGGCCGGACAGCGTGGAACCGAAGCGGGTGAAGTACAAGAAGTTCACCCGCTGATCCGCGATGGCGGGCGGCGGCCCCCTTCGGGTTCGCCGCGCGACCGGGGCGCGCCGGGGTTGATTCCCCGCAAGCCCCTTCTCCTGCGATTGTGGCCGGATCGCGGCGCTTCCGTGGCCCGTGATCGTTTCCCTCCGGCGACCGATCCGCCCGTGCCGGGGCGTATCGTTTCGCCGCCCCTGCGAATGTCGGGGCGCACCATCCCTTCGTCTGGTCCCCGCCGCCACAATGTCGCCACAATTCGGCCGTCTTTATGAACCGCGTGTAAACGGGCGGCCGGGATGTAACGGCCGCCGCCACGACGAGGAAGGACGACCGGATGAAGACCCAGGCCCAAGCCATGCCCCACCCCGCGCCCGCCGCGCGGACCGAATTCAAGCTTCTGGTGCTGTTCCTGATCTCGCTTCAGGTGCTGATCGTCGTGACCGCCGCGCGCGGTATCGACCATGTCAACGCGATCCTGCGCGACCATCTGCCCGCGGCCTCCGACACGATCCTCGAAGAGCCGCCGCAGCGGCCGGTCTCGCGGATGGCGCGGGTCTGACACCGCGCCCGGCCCTTCCGTCGCGCGCCGCACCGCGCTAGCATCCGCCCGCCACAACAGGGGAGAGCCGGATGCCGATCACCGTCAAGGACATGCTGGAAGCCGCGCACGCCGCCGTGCCGAAGATCGGCCGCGACGAGGCGGAGGCGCTGATCGCCGAGGGCGCGCTGGTGCTGGACGTGCGCGACGCGCCGGAAATCGCGATGACCGGCCTGATCGCCGGGGCGCATCACGTCAGCCGCGGGATGCTGGAATTCCGCGCCGATCCGGCCACCGCCTTCCAGGATTCCGAGTTCCGGCATGACCGGCCGGTGGTGATCTACTGCGCCTCGGGCGGGCGCGCGGCGCTGGCGGGCAAGGTGCTCAGGGACATGGGCTATCAGCGGGTCTACAACCTTGGCGGGCTGAAGGACTGGGCCGAGGCCGGCGGCAAGGTCGACCACCCGATCGATCACGGGATGTAGCGCGGCACGCCGCCGGTCAGAACCGCACGGCGATACCGGGCGGGTTTATGGCAAGAAGATCGGTCCCGGCAATCCCGCAATAGGACGCCGCATCCGATGGCGTGATCTCTTGCCCCGCCGCCGGCGAGACGAACAGGTTGGAGACGCTGGGGGGCTGCGTGCCCAAATCCAGAAGCGTGACGCCGACCAGCACGATATCGTCCCCCAACAGGCCCTTGCCCTGCGCCGTGACCGGCAGCACCCGGGTGCAGGTCGTTTCGTCGATCTCCCTCAACTCGAAGAACAGGGTATTGACCTGCAAATTCTGAATACTGGAGTGATGGCCATACCCTGCGCCGCAGATGCTTACATCCATCCCCACGTCGTCATATCTCGGCGAGCGGAAGGCATCGATCACCCCGTCGTCGTCCGCGTCATGATGATAGGCCGCCGGCACGTATTGCCCCGCGGCCAACGTATCCTCCTCGATGCAGCCCACAAGGTCGCCGCCGCGCGCGATGTCGCGCGCCCCGGTCTGCACCATCCTCGCCAGGCGGACGAATTCCATGGTCTTGTCGGAATTGCGCGCCTGCTGGAAGTAGACCAGCCCGCCGACGATGATCCCCAGCGCCACCGAGATGAACAGCACCGCCTCGGTCAGCGTCACGCCGCGGCGGGCGTTCGCCACCCTGTCGGGGTGCAAGGCGCCGCAACCGCGCGGCCTTACTCGGAAAC
>CAYUXM010000379.1:0-2134 GCA_964448765.1 uncultured Rhodobacterales bacterium | reverse complement strand
CGGCCAGCGACATGATCTGGTGCGAGGTCGAGGGCGGGAAGCCGCGCAGGCTGGGCGGTTCGCCCCCGGCCAGCGCGACCTCGCGATGTGCCTCGGCGAAGCGGGTGATCGAATCGGCGAGAAACAGCACGTGCTTGCCCTGGTCGCGGAAGTGCTCGGCCACCGACATCGCCGCCCAGGCGCAGCGGCGGCGCACCAGCGGCGACTGGTCGGAGGTGGCGGCGACGATGACGGAGCGCGCCATGCCCTCGGGCCCCATCGTCTTTTCCACGAATTCGCGCAGTTCGCGCCCGCGTTCGCCGATCAGGGCGACGACGACGACATCGGCCGTGACCCCGCGCGCGAACTTGCCCAGCAGCGAGGACTTGCCGACGCCGGACCCGGCAAAAAGGCCGATCCGCTGGCCACGCACCAGCGGCAACAGCGTGTTGAACACGGCGACGCGGGTTTCCAGCCGCTCCCCCAGTCGCCGGCGTTGCGCGGCGGCGGGCGGGCTGGCGCGCAGCGCGCGCTCCGCCTTGCCGCGCAGCAGCGGCCGGCCGTCGAGCGGCCGGCCGAACGGATCGACGACGCGGCCCACCCAGCTCGAGTCCGGGCTGATCCCGGCCTGGCCGACATGTTCCACGGCAGAGCCGAGGCCGACGCCGTCGGCGGCGCTGTCGGGCAATACGGTGACGCGGCCGGGGGTCAGGCTGACGATCTCGCCCTCAAGGCTGTCGCCGCGCGCGCCGTGGATTCGCACCCGGTCGCCAAGCGCGGCGTGGCTGCCGAAGCCGGCGACCTCGACCGTGCCGCGCCCGAGGCTGACGACGCGCCCGGCGCGATGCACCGCATCCATTCCCGCGATTTCGCCGATAAGCCGATCGAAGCCACCGTAAGCCATTCTGGCCTCCATTGTTTCCCGATTACGCTTTCTAAAGGTTTGGGGGTTAAGGCTTGATTGAAAGCTTCGGAGGAGAAACCCCGATGTTCGACAAGCTAGAGATATTGCAGATGGCGCAGGCGATGGCGTCGCACGCTTCCGTGCGCCAAAGCGCCGTCGCCCAGAATATCGCCAATGCCGACACGCCCTTCTACCGGGCGCGCGATGTCGCCTCTTTCGCCGATACCTACGAGAAGATGAGCGGGGACTGGACCCAGCGCGCCACGCGCGAGGGCCATGTCGCGATGGGGTCCGGTGACTTCAAGTCGCAGGTGCGCAGCGTCGAGCGCACCGACACGGGCACCATGTCGCCGAACGGCAACTCGGTGTCGCTGGAACTCGAGATGGTCAATGCCGTCGAGGTCAAGCGCCAGCACGACCGGGCGCTGACGATCTACCGCTATTCTCTGGACATGCTGCGCACCTCGCTCGGGCGCGGGCGCTGACGGGAGGCTGAGACATGAGCGATCTTTCCAACGCCCTCGATCTTTCGGCCAGCGCGATGAAGGCCCAGGCGATGCGCCTGCGCCACGTGTCCGAAAACATCGCCAATGCCGACACCCCCGGCTACCAGCGCAAGACGGTGTCCTTCGACGAGGTCATCGAAGGCGGCCGCAATACCGGGAAGGTTGAGCTTGGCCCCGTGGAACTCGACCGGAAGGAACTGACGCGGATTTACGATCCGGGCCACCCGCTGGCCGATGAAACCGGCTACTACGACGGCTCGAATGTCGATCTGGTGGTCGAACTTGCCGACGCGCGCGAAGCGCAGCGCGGCTACGAGGCGAATCTGAAGATGTTCGATCAGGCACGGCAAATGTCGTCGGCCCTGATGGAACTCATTCGCCGATAACCTGAATAGAGGAGGTCCAGAATGGACATGAAAACCTCGTTCGCTGCACAGACCTACGCGCAGGCTCGTCCGGCGACGGCGCCCAGCGTCGCGCCGGCCGGGTCTGGCGAGAAATCCGCCTTCAGCCAGGCGATCGGCGATTTCGCCCAGACCCTGAAGGCGGGCGAGGAGACGGCCAAGGCCGCGATGGTCGGCGATGCCGATCCGCATGCGCTGGTCCAGGCGCTCGCCTCCTCGCAGCTTGCGGTCGAAACCGCGGTGACGGTGCGCGACCGCGTCGTCGAGGCCTACCAGGAAATCCTGCGGATGCCGGTGTGATGGACGAGATCATCTTTTTCGACACCATGCGCCAGGGGCTG
>CAYUXM010000378.1:0-2145 GCA_964448765.1 uncultured Rhodobacterales bacterium | reverse complement strand
AGGTGCCGATCCGGGGCGAGGGGTTCGGCCCGGCGATCAAGGCCTCGCGCCGCTGGGCCTATCGCTATCTCTACCTCGGCGAGGTCCGCGACGGCCGGGCGGCGAGCGAGCTTTTGCAGATCTCGCTGGGCGGGCCCACGGTGATCACCACGATTCATGCCTCGTCGACGGTCGAGGCGCTGATGGCCCTGTCGAAATTCGCCGCCCAGATCGACGGCGTGCAGACCGCGAACGACCAGATCGCCGCGTCGATCCTGGGCGTCGTATGGCAGCAGTTGGACCAAGGGCGGCTGCGGATGGAGTATCTTTCGTTTCGCGGTCGCAATGGCGAGGCCATGCGCACGAAAGTCGCGGAATCGAAGTTCCGGCTCTTGCGCGAGGATCAGGAGTATCAGGCGAAACTGCGCACGCTGGGCCGGATCGAAGACAGTTTCTGACGGCGCTCACCCGCCCAGAAGGTAGACGGCCGCAAGCGCCGGCAGCACCAGCATGAGCGCCGGCACCGGCACCCCGCCCTCCAGCCCGAGATCGCGCGCGCCCTCCGCCGCCGCCGCCGGATGAACCAGCGCACGGCGCAGCGGCGCCAGATGCAGCGTGCCCAGCGCCAGAAGGCCGGTCAGCGCATAGGCGGCGGCCGCCGCGCCGCCGGGGCCGAAGACGGCCAGCGGCAGCAGGAAGGCGACGAGATCGGGCGGCGTGAGCCAGCCGCCGCCAAGCGCTGTCTGCAGCCGCCAGGCGGCAAGCCCGGCACCCCATCCGAGGATCGCGGCCAGCCACGCCAGCCCGAAGACCAACGGCGGCGCGCCAAGGCCCCGATCCGCCAGCAGGCGGTTGAGCGGCGCGGCCGGTTCCGCCGCGACGGCCAGCGCCGCGACAAGGCACAGCCCGATACCGACGGGGTCGGGCACCCAGGTCGTCTGCCGGTCGATCCAGGCGGCGACCGCGAGTTGCGCGGTGAACACCGCCGGAACCCAGCCCATCGGCCCCGGCCCGGGCCTCAGGGCCAGCCCCAGCAGCGCGCCGGCCAGCGCCACCCCGGCGATCCCGGCCAGCCCGCCGGTGCGCGCCCGGATCGCCGGATCCGGTTCGATCCGGGCCAGCCCCGCCCAGGCCCCGAACACGATGAAGGCCATGACCAGCGCGGCCTCGACCTGCCCCGCCACCGCCATCCTAGCGCTGCACCGCCGCGGTGATCTGGCTTTGCACCGAATACATGCCGCCCACGACGGCGACGATGACCGCGAAGACGGCGACCAGCGCGACGCTGCGGGTGGTCGCCATCCGCTGCGCCATCTTCTCCTGGTTCAGCACCAGCCAATCCTGCGCCAGGCGCGCCAGCTGCTTCGACAGGTCCTGGGTGCGCGCGAAGATCTTGATCGACAGGTTCATGCTGTAGTCCGGCCAGGACGCGCCGAACTTGTGCAGCGCCTCGCCGAAATCGAGGCCGTTGAGCATGCCGCGGCGGATCGCCGTCAGCCGTTCCTTCACGTAGGGCGTGGACATCGGCAGGATCCGTTCCACCGCCGTGATCGGCGGCAAGCCCCCGCGCATCAGCGAGGAAATCGCCAGCATGAAGGAGATCCCGGTATAGACGCGGTAAAGCTTGTAGATCGGCAGCCTGTCGGCGATCCGGCGCAGCCGCCCGGTCCAGCGCGGCAGCGAGATCGTGACGACGACGAGCAGCCCGGTCAGGACCGCGGCGCTGGGCATCGCGTAATTGTCGGCGAAACGGCCGAGAAAGGCGAGAAAGGCCGCCGGGCCGGTCCATTCCTCCGGCGGCAGCAGAACGCCGATCGCCGGCACGATGGACCGGCCGAAGTAGATCAGCATCGCGAAGACCATCGCGGTCAGGAACACCGGGTAGGCCAGCCCGCCGACGATCGTGCCGACGACCTTCTTCTTCTGCCGCAGCGCCCAGCAATAGCCGTCCAGCTGGCCGGGGAAATCGTCGGAATTCTCGCTGGCTTCCAGCACCATCCGGTCATCCGGCGGCACCCAGGGGCGGATCGCCTCGCCGAAGGACTTGCCGTTGCGCATCTGCTTGAGGATCTCGCCAAGCACGATGGCCATCGCCTCGCCCTTCTTCTTGCCCTCGTCGCTGCCCACCATGTAAAGCAGGCTGATCGCGTCGGGCTTGGACATGCC
>CAYUXM010000377.1:0-2152 GCA_964448765.1 uncultured Rhodobacterales bacterium | reverse complement strand
CATGTCGCCCTTGAACATCAAGAAGGGCTCGTCGAGCCATTCCGCCTACGACCTGCGCGATCCGAACGTCGAGCGGCTGGAGCGCCACACGCTGGCGGTGCTGGTCGACAACGAGGCCGGGGTGCTGGCGCGGGTGATCGGGCTGTTTTCCGGACGCGGCTACAATATCGAAAGCCTCACCGTGGCCGAGGTCGACCACGAGGGCCACCGGTCGCGGATCACGGTGGTCACCACCGGCACACCGGCGGTGATCGAGCAGATCAAGGCGCAGCTGGCGCGCGTCGTGCCGGTTCACGAGGTCCACGACCTGACCGTCGAGGGCCCCTCGGTGGAACGCGAACTGGCGCTCTTGAAGGTCTGCGGCACCGGCGACAAGCGGGTCGAGGCGCTGCGGCTGGCCGATATCTTCCGTGCCAACGTGGTCGATTCGACGCTTGAAAGCTTCGTCTTCGAGATCACCGGCACCCCCGAGAAGATCGACGCTTTCGCCGAGCTGATGCGGCCGCTGGGGCTGCATGAGATCGCGCGCACCGGCGTCGCGGCGCTGGCGCGGGGGAACTGACGCGCCGCGATCCGGCCTGCGGATGTCGCGAAACGGCCGGACGGCACGGCGCCGGCCTTCTAGCCTTGCTCCGGTCCCGATCAGCCGGAGGAACGGTGATGCCCGACACCCGCCATGACGATCTGTCGTCGGTGCTGCGCGACGTGGCGCAGGCGACGGGCCTGCCGAACGCCCATTACACCGATCCCGCCACCTTCGAGGAGGAAAGCCGGGCGGTGCTGCACGGCAGCTGGGCCGGGATCGGTTTCGGCAAGGACGTGCCCGAACCGGGCGATGCCAACCCGATCGACTTTCTCGGCCTGCCGCTGGTGGCGGTGCGCGGCCGCGACGGCGCGGTGCGGGTGTTCCAGAACATCTGCCGCCACCGCGGCATGATCCTGGTGCCCGAACGGGGCAAGCTCAGGGGCGTGATCCGCTGTCCCTATCACAGCTGGAGCTATGCGCTGGACGGCGCGCTGGTGGCCACGCCGCATGTCGGCGGGCCGGGGCAGAACACCCATGCCGCCGTCGACCGCGCGAAGCTGGGCCTTGTCGAACTGCGCAGCCATGTCTGGCGCGACGTCATCTTCGTCAATGTCTCGGGCGAGGCGCCGGCCTTCGAGGCGTATGCCGCCCCGGTGATCGACCGCTGGCGCGAGTTCGAACAGCCGCTGTTCCACGGCGGCGCGGACAGCAGCTTCACGCTGGACGTGGCGACGAACTGGAAGCTGGCGGTGGAGAACTACTGCGAATCCTACCACCTGCCCTGGGTCCATCCCGGCCTGAACAGCTATTCGCGGCTGGAGGATCATTACAACATCGAGGCGCCGGGCAGCCATTCGGGCCAGGGCACGCTGGTCTATCGCCAGTTCCGCGGCCGCAACGGCGAGACCTTCCCCGATTTCGCCGGCCTGTCCGACAGGTGGAACGAGGGCGCGGAATACATCGCGTTCTATCCCAACGTGCTTCTGGGCGTGCATCGCGACCATGCCTTCGCGATCGTGCTGGAGCCCAGGGCGCCGGACCGGACGGTGGAGCATATCGAGATCTACTATGCCGCGGAGGCGACCGATCCGGCCCTGCGGCAGGCCAATGCCGCGCTGTGGAAGACGGTGTTCGAGGAGGATATCGGCGTCGTCGAGGGGATGCAGCGCGGCCGCCGGGCCAGCGGCTTCGACGGCGGCCGGTTTTCGCCGGCGATGGACGGGCCGACGCATTGCTTCCACGCCTGGGTCGCCGGGCGGGTCGCAGAAGCGCGGGGCCGGCCGCGCGCCGCGGAATGAGTGCGGCGGAGGCCGCCCTCGACGCGCGGCTGCTGGCCGCGCATGCGGCCGGCGACGCGGCGGCGCTGGCGGCGCTGTATGCCGAGGCCGGGGACCGGGCGGAGGCGCGGGGCGCGGTGGATGCGGCCTGCTTCTTCCTCACCCAGGCCTATGTCTTCGCGCTGGAGGCGGGCCACGCCGCGGCGGCGACCCTGCATGCCCGGCTGGTCGCCCACGGGCGCGAGGCATGACCCGAAGACCGCCCGCCATCCCCCTGCCCTGACACGAAAAAGAGGGGGGCCGAAGCCCCCCGCCAGTTTCGCCGTTCAGGCTCGTCATTCATACCGCC
>CAYUXM010000376.1:0-2159 GCA_964448765.1 uncultured Rhodobacterales bacterium | reverse complement strand
CCGAGGCGCTGGCCGGGATCGCCGCGCTGACCGACCAGTCCGACGCCTGGGTGGTTCTGCGGCTGGCCGGCCCGGCGGCCGAGGCGGTGCTGGCGCGGCTGGTGCCGATCGATCTGCGCGCCGCCACCGGCTTTCGCACCGGCGCGGTGGCGCGCACGCTCCTTGGCCACATGCCGCTGGTGATCCGGCGCACCGCTGCGGCGGAGTTCGAACTGATGACCTTCCGTTCGATGGCCGCGCATGCCGTGCACGAGCTGGACGTTGCGATGACGGCGGTGGCGGCGCGCGGTTGACGGGCGTTTGACGCGCGGCCCTTGCCGCGGGGCGCGGCCCGCCCGATATTGGGCGCATGAGTCTGCCCCCCGGCTTCCTCGACGAATTGCGAAACCGCGTCTCGCTGTCCCAGGTCGTGGGCCGCAAGGTGACGTGGGACTCGCGCAAGTCGAACCCCGGCAAGGGCGACATGTGGGCGCCGTGCCCGTTCCACCAGGAAAAGACGGCCAGCTTCCATGTCGATGACCGCAAGGGGTTTTTCTACTGCTTCGGCTGCCATGCGAAGGGCGACGCGATCGGCTTCGTCAAGGACACCGAGAACGTCGGCTTCATGGAGGCGGTGGAAATCCTCGCCCGCGAGGCCGGGATGCAGATGCCCGCGCGCGATCCGAAGGCGCAGGAGAAGCGCGACCGGCGCGCCGAACTCGCCGAGGTGATGGAGGCCGCCGTCCGCCACTACCGGATGCAGCTGAAGACCGGGGCGGCGGCCGAGGCCCGCGCCTATCTGGAGCGTCGCAAGCTGGATGCCGCCGCGCTCGACCGGTTCGAGATCGGCTTTGCGCCCGAGGCATGGCAAGGCCTTTGGGACCATCTGACCGGCAAGGGCGTGACCGAGGAGATGATCCTTGCCTGCGGCCTTGCGCGCCCCTCGCAGAAGGGCGGCAAGCCCTATGATACGTTCCGTAACCGGATCATCTTTCCGATCCGCGACGTGCGTGGCCGCTGCATCGCGTTTGGCGGTCGGGCGATGGACCCGAACGACAATGCCAAGTACCTCAACAGCCCGGAAACCGAGCTGTTCGACAAGGGGCGCAGCCTTTACAACCACGGGCCGGCGCGCGAGGCGGCGGGCAAGGGCCGGCCGCTGATCGTGGCCGAGGGCTACATGGACGTGATCGCGCTGGTGCAGGCCGGCTTCGGCGGCGCGGTGGCGCCGCTTGGCACCGCGATCACGGCGGATCAGTTGCAGCTTCTGTGGCGGATCGATCCCGAGCCGGTCGTCGCGCTCGACGGCGATGCGGCGGGGCTGCGCGCGGCGCTGCGGCTGGTCGATCTGGCGCTGCCCCTGATCGCGCCGGACCGGTCCCTGCGCTTCGCGCTGATGCCCGGCGGGCAGGATCCCGACGACCTGATCCGCGCCGGCGGGCCGGCGGCGATGCAGGCGGTGCTGGACGCGGCGGAGCCGCTGGTCGCGCTGTTGTGGCGCCGCGAGACGGACGGAAAGGTCTTCGACAGCCCGGAACGGCGCGCGGCGCTCGACCGGGCGCTGAAGGCGGCGCTGGGGCGGATCGGCGATCCCGGCCTCAGGGCACATTACGGCGAAGAGATCCGGCGGCTGCGCGCGGCGCTGTTCGGCTATGGCGGCGACCGGGCAACCGGCGGCGGCAACGGCAACGGTGCGGCGCGCCGGGGCCGTGGTTTCGCCCGGCCGGCGGGGCCGATGCCCGGCACCCGCAGTTCGCTGCTGGCTACCGCCGGCCCGCAGGTGGAGGAGCGGCTGCGCGAGGCGATGATCCTTGCGATCTGCGCCGCGCATCCCGGCCTCGTGTCGGAATTCGAGACCGAGCTGGACCGCGCCGAGATCCGCGATCCCGACCATGCGCGGCTGCGCGACGCGATGCTGGTGCAGGCCGCGACCGGGGCCGAGCCGGACCCGCAGGTGCGCGCGACCCTTGACAGGCTGCTGGCGCTTTCCCATGTCGCGGTGGCCCCGCCGGTGCGCAAGGGCAGCGATGCCGGGCTCGCGCGCGCCTGCCTGGCCGAGGAACTGGCCCGCCTGGCCGCCCGCCGCGGCGCCGAGGCCGAACTGGAGGATGCGATCGAGGCCTTTCCCGCCGCCGAGGACGAGGCGCTGACCTGGCGGCTGGGCCAGGCCGCCGCCGCCC
>CAYUXM010000375.1:0-2161 GCA_964448765.1 uncultured Rhodobacterales bacterium | reverse complement strand
CGCTTCCGGGGCCTGCAGGCGGGCTGCCCGCTGGCCGAGGCCTTCCGGCCGTCATACCGCTGGGGCCGCATGCTCCGGCAACACCACCTCCCCGGTTGCCTCGGGGTGGCGCCCCACCTGCAAGGGAGCGGCTAAGAATCCTTTAAGAATCCTTGAAAACCGAAGCGCAAAGCAAATGAACCGAGTCTTGCGGCGCCGGATTGATTGACGATTGATGATTGGCGATTCTTGATTGTTGAAGTGAAGCGCCGGCGCAGGTGCGAACGCCCACATCAACAGTCGAAAATCAACAATCGGCGTTCGCCCGTCCTGAGTCTCCGCCTTGCCAGCAACAAGCACCAGCAACGAAATCAATCATGTACGAAAGCAAGAGCACCACCGGAGAACCGAGGAGGCCGATCCGCGTCGGCCTGGTCGGGCACCAGTTCATGGGCGTGGCCCACTCGAACGGCTTCCGCAACGCCGCCCTCTGGTACGACCTGCCCTGCGAGGTCGTGATGAAGGCCGTCTGCGCCAAGGACACCGAAAAGAACCTCGCCGCCTTCGCCCGCAAGTTCGGCTGGGAATCGTTCGAGCGGGACTGGCGGGTGCTGGTCGCGCGTGAGGACATCGATCTGGTCAGCATCGCCGCGCCCGGCACCCTGCACAAGGACATCTCGCTCGAGGCGGCGCGGCACGGCAAGGCGATCCTGTGCGAGAAGCCGCTGGCCAACTCGCTGGCCGACGCCGAGGAGATGCTGGCGGCCGTCGGGCGGGCCGGAGTGCCGAACTGCTGCGGCTACTCGTACCGCAGCACCCCGGCCCAGGCGCTGGCGAAACAGTTCGTCGACGACGGCCGGCTCGGCCGGATCCATCACGTGCACGCCCGCTACGCGCAGGACTGGCCGTCGGACCCCGCCTTCCCCCGCGTCTGGCGCTTCGACAAGAGCGTCGCCGGCTCGGGCTCGCTGGGCGACATCTGCGCCCACTCGATCGATGCCGCCCGCTTCATCACCGGGCTCGAGTTCACCGAGGTGGTCGGGCAGCTTGCCACCATGATCACCGAGCGGCCGCTCGACCCGGCGAGGCCGGACGGAGAGAAGGCGCCGGTGACCGTCGACGACGTGGCGCAGTTCCTCGGCAGGATGAGCAACGGGGCCACCGCGAGCTTCGAGGCCACGCGGCTGGCGGTCGGGCGCAAGAACCGCAACTGCATCGAGATCAACGGCGAGCGGGGGTCGCTCTTCTGGGACTTCGAGGACCAGAACTACCTTCAGTTCTACGACAAGACCCGTCCGGTGGCCGAGCAGGGCTTCACGCGCATCAACGCCACCCACGACAGCCACCCGTACGGCGGCGGCCCGTGGCCGCAGGGGCACGGCATCGGCTACGCCGACACCTTCGTCATCGAGATCGCCAACTTCCTGCGCGCCGTGGCCACCGGCGAGCCCCACCGGCCGGACTTCACCGACGGCGTGGCCTGCCAGCGGGTGCTCGACGCCGTCGAGCGCTCGGCCGGCGAGCGCCGGTGGATCACGGTCAACCCGGCGCCATGATCAAGGCCTATCTGTTCGATCTCGACGGCACCCTCCAGGACACCGAAACCCTCTACGTCGAGGCCTGGCGGCGGGCCTATCGGGACACGGGCTGCGAGGTCTCCCGCGAGGACGCCTGCGCCATGGTCTACGGCCGCGCCAAGGACGAGGTCTACGAGTCGTTCCGCGCCCGCTTCCCCGGGGCCTATCCCGACCCCCGGAGCCTCGAGGAACCCCTCGCCCGCCACTTCGACGCCCTGCGCCAAACCCGCGAGATCCGGATCCACGGATCGATCGCTCTGCTCGAGCGGCTCGCCGCCGGCTTCCCGGTGGCGGTCGTCTCGGGCAACGCCCGGCGCGACATCGAGGAGGCGGTCGCCGCGCTGGGCATCGCCGACAAGCTGAGCTTCTTCCTCGGGTGCGAGGACTACGCCCCCGGCAAGCCCGACCCGGCCTGCTTCCTGCTGGCGGCGCGGCGTCTCGGGCTCGATCCGGGCGAATGCCTCGTCTTCGAGGATTCCTCCGCAGGGGTGCGGGCCGCCAAGGCCGCCGGCATGACCTGCATCGCCCTCCGCCGCCCCGACTCGCCCCCGCAGGATCTCTCGGCGGCCGATCGCATCCTCGACGATCTCGCCGGCTTCCGGCCG
>CAYUXM010000374.1:0-2174 GCA_964448765.1 uncultured Rhodobacterales bacterium | reverse complement strand
AGCCGCCGATCACCTTGCCGCGCGGGGTGACGAGGACGCGGCCGCCCAGATGCGGTTCGGGTTCCGTCTTCATCCCCCAGTCGTAGCGCGCCATGTTCATCGGGTAGCTGAGCGCGGCGGGCATCTGGATGAACGGCCCGGCGTCGGACCCGCCGTATTCCACCACGATCACGCTGCGCCCGGCCTCGGCCAGCCGGTAGGCCATGGCACAGCCGGCGGACCCGGCACCAACGATCACGTAATCCGCCTGCATCGCCGCCCTACCCTTTCGCATTCGCCCGGCCCGCAAGCTCGGCATCGACGAAATCGAGCACCACCTGCGCCGCCGCCGCCCCGTCCGGCGCGCCGCCGCCCAGCGCCTCGCGGATATAGACCCCGTCGATCAGCGCACCCAGCGCATCGGCCAGCGCCCCGGCCCGCGCGCCGACCAGCGGGCGCAGGGCGTGCACGAGGTTCGAGCGCAGCCGCCGCTGGTAGATCGACAGGAGCCGGCTGGCCTCGGGCACGGTCTGGGCCAGCACGTAGAAGTTCAGCCAGGCGCCGATCACCTCGCGCCGGAAGCTGGTGGGGGCGAAACTGGCCCGCACCACGGCCTGCAACCGGCCGCGCGGGCCTTCGGCCGCCACCAGCGCGCCGCGCACCTCGGCCCCGTAGAGCGTGAGCACGTGGCGCATGGCGGCGAGGAAGATCTGCTCCTTGGAGCCGAAATAGTGATGCGCCAGCGCCGAGGACATGCCGGCGCGCCGGGCGATCTGCGCCACCGTCACGTCCAGCGACCCGGCGCGCCCGATCTCGTCGATCGTGGCGCTGACCAGCGCGGCCTTGCGGATCGGCTCCATTCCCAGTTTCGGCATCGCCCTGCCCCGTTCGCGGACCTCGCCCAGCGCTACAGGCGGGTAATTGACTCGTCAATCAACAAAACGGCGCGGCACGACGGCTATCCGGCCGGGGCGGGATCGGTTAGTCTGCCCCGAACCTCCGGAACCGGCCTGCCCCCAGAAAGGCCTTGCGGGTCCGGCCGTGCGTTTTTATTGATTCGTCAATCAACAAAACAGGGAGCCTGCACATGACCATGAAAACATCGCTCGCCGCGCTGGCCGCGGCGACAGCCCTCGCCGGCCCGGCCGTTGCCGGAAGCCATGCCGAGTGCGGCGCCGTCGTCTTCTCCGACGTCGGCTGGACCGACATCACCGCCACCACCGCCGCCACGACCGTCGTGCTGGAGGCGCTGGGCTACGACACCGAAACCAAGGTTCTTTCGGTGCCGGTGACCTATACCGCGCTGGCCGAGGGCGACGTTGACGTGTTCCTTGGCAACTGGATGCCGACGATGGAGGCCGATATCGCGCCCTACCGCGAAGCCGGCTCGGTCGAGACGGTGGCGATGAACCTGACCGGCGCGAAATACACGCTGGCCACCAATGCCGCCGGCGCGGCGCTGGGGATCGCCGATTTCGGCGATATCGCGACCCATCGCGACGCGCTCGAGGGCAAGATCTACGGCATCGAACCGGGCAATGACGGCAACCGCCTGATCCTCGACATGATCGCCGGCAACGCCTTCGGGCTGGAGGGATTCGAGGTCGTCGAAAGCTCCGAACAGGGGATGCTGGCCGCCGTGGCGCGGGCCGATGACGACGAGCCGATCGTGTTCCTCGGCTGGGAACCGCACCCGATGAACGCCAATTTCGAAATGACCTACCTGACCGGCGGCGACGACTGGTTCGGCCCGAACTTCGGCGGCGCCGAGGTGTTCACCAACACCCGCGCGGGCTACGTGGCCGAATGCGCCAATACCGGCAAGCTCTTGCAGAACCTTACCTTCTCGCTGGCCATGGAAAACGAGATCATGGGCGCGATCCTGAACGACGGCGAAGACCCGGAAGATGCCGCGCGGGCCTGGCTGGCCGCCAACCCGGACGCCTGGGACGCCTGGCTCGACGGGGTGACGACGATGGATGGTGGCGACGCCAAGGCCGCCGTCGCCGCGGCGCTGCAGTAAGGCAGCGGGCGCCCCGGACCCGGTCCGGGGCGCTTTGCCAGGGCGCAGCGCATGGACGGATTCGAGATACCGAAGATCCCGGTCGGCAAGACCGCGAAACAGTCCTTCGACTGGCTAAACGAGAATGCCGAACCGTTCTTCGACGGGCTGTCGGACGCGATGGAGGCGCTGA
>CAYUXM010000373.1:0-2185 GCA_964448765.1 uncultured Rhodobacterales bacterium | reverse complement strand
CTCGGGCAGCGGCCGGTCGGCCCAGAGAAAGCCGAGATTGGCGGAAAACCTCATGCGTCCCAGTCCACGTCGAATTTCGTCACCACGGCCTGCACCTGGTCCGGCGTCAGCGCCCGCGCGCCCGCGCCGCGGGTCAGCAACGCCAGCTTCGCGGTCGCCTCCAGTTCCTCGATGGCGTTGCAGGCGGCCTGCACATCCTTGCCGGCGACGACCGGGCCGTGATTGGCCAGCATCACCGCGCTGCGTCGGCCCGCCAGCCCGCGCACCGCCTCGCCCATCGCCGGATCGCCCGGCAGGAAGAACGGCAGAAGTTTCACCCGCCCCAGTTGCATGATCGCGTAGGGCGTCAGCGGCGGCAGGAAATCCTCCGCGTCCGCCTCGGGCATCATCGACCACGCGACCGAATGGGTCGAATGCAGATGCACCACCGCGCCGGTCCCTGCCCGCGTGTCGTAGAACGCGGCATGCAGCGGCATCTCCTTGGTCGGGGGATCGCCGCCGACATGGCGCCCGGCCGCGTCGAACCGCGCCAGCCGGCCGGGATCGAGCCGCCCGAAACTGGTGCCGGTGGGTGACACCAGAAGCCCGCCATCCGGCGTCCGGGCCGAGATGTTGCCGGTGGAGCCATGCGTCAGCCCGCGCTCGAAGAGCGACCGGGCCAGCCCGCAGATCTGCTCGCGCAGGCGCGATTCCTCCGTCATGCGCCCTCCAGCCTGTCCAGCGCGTCGGCAAAGAAGGTCTCGGCGCCGAAATTGCCCGATTTCAGCGCCAGCGCGATCGGCCGGCCGCCGCTGTGCGCGAAGGTCCATGGCACGCCGGGCGCGATCTCTGCCCCGATGTCGAGTCGGGTGACGCCCAGCGCCTGCGCCACGGCGCCCGAGCTTTCGCCGCCGGCGACGACGAAACGCGCGATGCCACGGTCGCGCGCCGCCACGGCGATCCGCGCCAGCGCCTCTTCGACCACCGCGCCGGCGCGCTCGGTGCCCAGCGCGGCCTGCGCGGCCCGCACCGCGGCCGGATCGGCGGTGGCGTAGATCATCGGCGCGGCCCGCGCCGGCTGCTCCGCCAGCCAGTCGAGCGCCGGGGCCACCCCCTCTTCGGCCAGCCGCAGCGGATCGAGCCGGTAGGCCGGGGCCCGATGCGCGTAACGATCGACCTGCGCCCGCGTCATCGCCGAACAACTGCCCGACAGCACGATCGCGCCCGGCGGCAGGGCGGGCGGTTCCGGCGCGGCGGCGGGCGCGTGCAGCGTGCCATCGGCCAGCCACAGCCGCGGCAAGGGCATCGCCACCGCGCTGCCGCCGGTGATCAGCACCCGGTGGCGGCAGGCCTCGGCGATCACCTCGAGGTCGGCATCGGCCACCGCGTCGACGACGACATGCGCCACGCCCTCGGCCGCAAGCCGCGCCAGGTCCGCGCGCAGCGCCTCGGGCCCGCGCGCCACGGTCAGCCTGTCGGCCAGCCCCACCGGCTTCGTCACCTGCGGCGCGAGCAGGCGCATCAGGTTCGAATCCCGCATCGGCGTCAGCGGATGATCCTTCATCGGGCTTTCGGCCAGAAGCTGCCGGCCGACGAACAGATGGCCCATGAAGATCGCGCGGCCGTTTTCGGGAAAGGCCGGGCAATAGATCGTCTGCGCGGCCCCAAGATCGTCCATCAGCGCCTCGGCCACCGGGCCGATATTGCCCTGCGCCGTCGAATCGAAGGTCGAGCAGTATTTCCAGTAGAACCGCTGCGCCCCGGCCGCCTTCAGCCAGCCCAGCGCCGCGCGGCAGGCGGCCACGGCCTGATCCACCGGCGCGGTCCGGCATTTCAGCGCGATCACCTCCAGCGCCGCGGCCCCGTCCGGCGGATCGTCGGGCACACCGAGCCGCAGCGAGACCGGCACGCCGCTGCGCGCCAGAAGCCCGGCAAGGTCGGTGGCCCCGGTGAAATCGTCGGCGATCGCCCCGAACAGCGCGGGCATCGCCCTAACCCTTCTCGCCCGGCAGGGTCAGCCGCGCGTTGCGGGCATAGACCTTTGCGATCGCCGCGTCGTCCTCGCCGCCCAGCCCCATGCCCGAGGCGGCGAGGAACTGCTGCAGCGCCGCGGCGGTCAGCGGCGCGCTGAACTTCGCCGCCCGCGCGATGTCGGTGACGATGCCCAGATCCTTCGGCCAGATGTCGATCGCGCTGAGCGGCGTGT
>CAYUXM010000372.1:0-2192 GCA_964448765.1 uncultured Rhodobacterales bacterium | reverse complement strand
CGACAAGCCGCGCGCCGTCGAAGGCGCCGACGAGGATCGCGTCCGCCGCGTCGCGATAGGGCGCGAGGTAGCGCCGCTCGTACGCCGCGTCGCCGTCATAGAGATAGGGAAAGGCCCGGAACACCTCGATCCGCAGTCGCGCCACGTCGTCAAGCGCCGCGCCCAGCGCCTCGCCGCGCAGCGCGAAGACCTCCACGCTCATGCCGAGACCTGCCGCATCCAGTCCTTCAGGTTGTAATAGGTCGTCACCCGCGTGATCTTGCCGTTCGCCAGCGAAAAGAACGATCCCGCCGGCAGAACGTAGGTCTGGCCCTTCGCCTCGGGCAGGCCGGTGTCGGTGGCAAGATAGGTGCCGTTCACGGTGAACTCGGCCGCCGCGCGGGTTCCGTCGTCATTGGCGAAAACGACGATATCGGTCAGCCGCTCGCGGTAGCAGTGGTTCATGTGGGCGCAGAACTCGGCGAAGGCGATCCTGCCGCGCCGGATGCCGCCCTCGTTGACGTGATGCTCCACCTCGGTGTCGAGCAGCGCCAGCATCGCGTCGACATCGCCCGCGTTGAAGGCGTCGAAATAGGCTGCGATCACGTCTTTCGTCGTCATGGTCCCGTCTCCTGTTCCGGCGCATGGGTTGGCGGGCCGAACCGCGCCACGATCCTGTCGCGAATCTGGTCGCGCGTCTTCCTGTAAGCGGCCAGTTTCGCCTCGCGCGCGTCACCGATGCCGGTCGGGTCGAGGATCGGCCAGTATTCGACGTCGAGGTGGAAATAGCGCGTCAGCTCCAGGGCCCGGCGCTGGCTGGCCGGCGACAGCGCGATCACCAGGTCGAAGCCCGACAGGTCGTCGCCCCAGTCCTCCATCTCGTCGAAACTGCGGGCGCGGTGGCGCGACAGTTCCACGCCGATCTCCTGGCAGGCGGCGATGGCGAAGCCGTCGATCTCCATGTCGCTCTTCACGCCCACGGACTGCACGTAGCAGTCGTGGCCGTAGAACTTCTTCATGATCCCTTCGGCCATGGGCGAGCGGACGGAATTGTGGTCGCAGCAGAACAGGACCGAATGGGGAAGCCGCCCGCCCACCTCGTCAGCCCCCCCAATGCAACACGCAGATCAGGGTGAAGAGCCGGCGCGCGGTGTCGATATCGAGGTCGGCCTTGCCCTCCAGCCGCTCCTGCAAGACCCGCGCGCCCTCGTTGTGAATGCCGCGCCGGGCCATGTCGATCGCCTCGATCTGGCTGGGCGGCAGGCGTTTGACCGCCTCGAAATAGCTTTCGCAGATCTGGAAGTAATCCTTCACCACCTGCCGGAACGGGCCCAGCGACAGGTGAAACTCGGCCAGCCTTTCCCCGGCCTCGCTGGCGATGTCGAACACCAGCCGGCCCTCGCGGATCGACAGCGCCAGCCGGAACGGCCCCTCGGGCGCCGGCCCGTCGCCCTTGGCGGGCAGATCGAAGCTGTTGTCCTCCAGCAGATCGAAGACCGCCACGCGGCGTTCCTGCTCGATCTCCGGCGTCGGCGGCGGCAGCGAGGAATCGTCGATCTCGATATGGCAGATGCGCGACATCAATCCCCCCCCTCGTTCAGGCGGTCAAGCCGGGCGCGCACGCTCAGCCCGTGCGCCTGAAGGCTTTCGGACATCGCCAGCCGCTCCGCCGCCGGGCCGATCGCGGCCAGCGCGCCGGGCGTCATCTGCGCCAGCGTCGTGCGCTTGAGAAAGTCCAGCACGCTCAGGCCCGAGGAAAACCGCGCCGACCGCGCGGTCGGCAGCACGTGGTTCGGCCCGCCGATATAGTCGCCGATCGCCTCGGGCGTGAAGGCGCCCAGGAAGATCGCACCGGCATGGCGGATGCGGTCGGCCAGCGCCTGCGGATCGGCGACGCAAAGCTCAAGGTGTTCCGGCGCCACCCGGTCGGAAATCGCGGCGGCCTCGGCAAGGTCGCGCACCACGATCACCGCACCGTGGTCGCGCCACGAGGCGCCGGCGATGGCGCGGCGTTCCAGCACCTCCAGCCACCGGTCGACCGCCGCCGCGACGGCCCGCCCGAAGGCGGCATCGGTCGTCACAAGGATCGCCTGCGCGCTTTCGTCATGCTCGGCCTGGCTCAGCAGGTCGAGCGCGATCCAGTCGGGATCGTTCGCCGCGTCGGCGATCACGAGGATCTCGGACGGCCCGGCGATCATGTCGATCCCGACCCT
>CAYUXM010000371.1:0-2195 GCA_964448765.1 uncultured Rhodobacterales bacterium | reverse complement strand
AAGGCCGGCGGGCAAGAGAAGAAGTGACGGCGCAACTCGCCCATATCTTCCGCCACCCGATCAAGTCGCACGGGCGCGAGGCTCTCGCGTCCGTTCGTCTTTCCGAAGGCCGCTGCCTGCCGTTCGACCGGCTCTGGGCCGTCGCGCATGCCCGGGCGCGGCTGGAAGACGGCTGGACCCCGTGCCAGATGTTCACCCGCGCCGCCAAGTCGCCCGCGCTGATGGCGATCACCGCGCGGCTGGACGAGGCCGCGCGGCGGGTGACGCTGGCCCATCCCGAGCGCGGCGAGATCACGCTCTCGCCAGACGATCCGGCGGACCTGCCCGGCTTTCTCGACTGGGTGCGCCCGCTTTGCGCGCCCGACCGGCCGCCGCCCGCGCGGATCGTCTCCGCAGGACGGGGGATGACGGATTCGCCCTTTGAAAGCATCTCGATCCTAGGCCTCGCCGCGCTGCGCGCGCTGGGCCAGCGGCTGGGGCGGCCGCTGTCGCCCGACAGATTTCGCGGCAACCTGTGGATCGAGGGCATCGCGCCCCTCGAGGAATTCGACTGGGTGGGCCGCGAGATCACGGTGGGCGCGGCCCGGCTGAAGGTGGTGGAACCGATCACCCGCTGCACCGCGATCGAGGCGAACCCCGAGACCGGCCGCCGCGACGCGCCGGTGCTGGCGGCGCTGGAACATGCCTACGGCCACCAGGAATTCGGCGTCTATGCCGAGGTCGTCGAAGGCGGCGAGATCGCGCCGGGCGATGCCGTGGGCCTTGTCGCATGACCGTGCTGCCCTTCCCCGTCGCGCCAGACCCCGACACCGCCGCGCGCGAGGCCGGGCGGCTGCTGTTCGCCGGGCCGGTCGACTTCCTCAAGGGTGTCGTGGCGATGGACGGGCTGCCGCCGCCCGACCGGATCGAGGTCTGTTTCGCGGGCCGGTCGAACGTGGGCAAGTCGACGCTGATCAACGCGCTCACCGGGCGGCGCTGGCTGGCGCGGGCCTCGAACACGCCGGGCCGGACGCAGGAGATCAACTATTTCACCGCCGGCGAGGAGTATTACCTCGTCGATCTGCCGGGCTACGGCTATGCCGAGGCCCCCAAGCCCGTGGTGGAACGCTGGCAGCAGCTTCTGAAGGCCTATCTGGCCGGTCGCCAGACCCTGCGCCGGGCCTTCGTGCTGGTCGACATGCGGCACGGGATCAAGCCGGTGGACGAGGAAATCCTGGGCCTGCTGGACAAGTCCGCGGTACCGTTCCAGGTGGTGCTGACCAAGGCCGACAAGCTGCGGAAGGGCGAGGCGGACAAGGTGCTGGAACAGGTTCGCGCCGCCTTGCAGAAACATCCCGCGGCCTATCCCGAGATCGTGGTGACCTCGTCGGAGAAGGGCGAGGGGATCGCGACGCTTCGGGCGATCATCGCGGCGATGGTGTAGCGGCAAGCACCCATCAAACCGTCTGCGGGCAAGCGCGGCCGTGCCGAACAGATGTTCCGCCCGGCGGGAACCGCCGGGCAGCGCCCGACCGCCCCCCCGGGCGGGCGCTTCGCTTCCGCCCGCGGCCGGTCGCTGCCCTCGGATCATCGTTCACACGCCAGACAAAGGGTCGATCACACATGCTGCCCGGCATTCACCTCGATCTCGGTCCCGGTCACGTAGCTCGACGCGTCCGAACACAGGAACCAGATCACGTCGGCCACCTCGCGCGGCTGGCCCAAGCGCCGCAGCGGCAGCCGTTCGACGATCTTCTCGGTCCCCGGCGACAGGATCGAGGTTTCGATCTCGCCCGGCGCGATGGCGTTGACCCGCACGCCCAGCGGCCCGAAATCATGCGCCATCTCGCGCGTCAGCGCCGCCAGCGCGGCCTTCGAGGTCGCATAGGCCGCGCCGGCGAACGGGTGCACCCGCGCCCCCGCGATCGAGGTGACGTTGACCACCGCGCCGCCGGCGGCCGACAATTCATCCTTCAGCCCGCGCGCCAGCACGATCGAGGCGAAGAAGTTGACGTGAAACACCTGCCCCCAGGTGCGCAGGTCGGTGTCGATCGTGTTCAGCCGCGCACCATCCGGCCCTTTCGGCGAAATCCCGGCATTGTTGACCAGCGCGTGCAGCCTGCCGCCCAGCCGGCCGCGGATCGCCTCGATCGCGGCGATCGTGTCGTTCGGGCTGGACAGGTCGACCTGCACGTGATCCTCGCGGCCGCCGCCCC
>CAYUXM010000370.1:0-2212 GCA_964448765.1 uncultured Rhodobacterales bacterium | reverse complement strand
GCGCGGCGAACGGCCACCTGCAGGCCGCCGATTGCCTGGCCGATGCCCATGCCGCCGCCTGCGGCACCGGCGCGGCGCCGCAGGCGGTGGCCGAGGCCGAGGCGCCGCTGGCCCCGGTCTGGATCATGCCGCAGGGCGCGGGGCCGAAGCTGCGCGCCAAGATGTGGCTGGATTACCAGAACGACGTGAAGGTGTCGGACGTGCAGCTGGCCGCGCGCGAGGGCTACGAAAGCGTCGAACACACCAAGCGCTACACCACGCTGGGCATGGCCACCGACCAGGGCAAGCTGAGCAACATCAACGGCCTGGCGGTGCTTTCGGAGGCACTGCATCAGCCGATCCCGGCGACCGGCACCACCACGTTCCGGCCGCCCTACACGCCGATCTCGCTGGCCGCGATCGCCGGCGAGGCGAAGGGCGAGCTGTTCCAGCCGCTGCGCCGCACGCCGATGCACGACTGGCACGAGGCGCACGGCGCCTACTGGGAACCGGTGGGCCACTGGCGCCGGGCCTATTGCTACCAGCGTTCCGGCGAGGGGATCGAGGACGCGGTGCGCCGCGAGGTGCGCAACGCCCGCAACGGGCTTGGGCTGCTGGATGCCTCGACGCTGGGCAAGATCGTCGTCAAGGGCCCCGATGCCGGCCGCTTCCTCGACATGCTCTACACCAACATGATGTCGACCCTGCCGGTGGGCAAATGCCGCTACGGGCTGATGTGCAACGAACAGGGCTTCCTGTCCGACGACGGCGTGGTGGCGCGGCTGGCCGAGGATACCTGGCTGTGCCACACCACATCGGGCGGGGCGGACCGGATCCACGGCTGGATGGAAGACTGGCTGCAATGCGAATGGTGGGACTGGAAGGTTTACACCGCCAACCTGACCGAACAGTTCGCGCAGGTCGCCGTGGTCGGCCCGAAGGCCCGCGCGGTGCTGGAGAAACTTGGCGGCGATATCGACCTGTCGGCCGCCGCCCTGCCCTTCATGCACTGGGCCGAGGGCACGCTGGGCGGGATTTCGGCACGGGTTTTCCGGATCTCGTTCTCGGGCGAACTCAGCTACGAGATCGCGGTGCCCGCCGGGCAGGGCCGCGCCTTCTGGGAACAGTTGATCGCGGCGGGCGAGGACTTCGGCGTGATGCCCTACGGCACCGAGGCGCTGCACATCATGCGCGCCGAGAAGGGCTTCATCATGATCGGCGACGAGACCGACGGCACGGTGATCCCGCAGGATCTGGGCCTCGATTGGGCGATCTCGAAGAAGAAGGCCGATTTCCTTGGCAAGCGCGGGATGGAACGGACGCACATGACCGATCCGAACCGCTGGAAGCTGGTGGGGCTGGAAACGCCGGACGGCAGCGTGATCCCCGACGGCGCCTATGTGCCGGCCACCGGCGTGAACGCCAACGGCCAGAAGAACACGCAGGGCCGCGTGACCTCGACCTACCATTCGCCGACGCTGGACCGCGGCATCGCGATGGCGCTGGTGCTGAACGGGCCCGACCGGATGGGCGAGGTGCTGGACATCCCCGGCATCGACGGCAAGGTCTACCGGGCGAAGATCGTCAGCCCCGTGTTCTACGACCCCGAGGGGGAGAAGCAGAATGTCTGAGCCGATCGCGGTGATCGAATCCGCCGGGCCGCAGGGCATGGTCAGCCTGCGCGCCGACCTTTCCGACAAGGCCGTGGCCCAGGCCGTGACGGCCGCGACCGGCTGCGCGATGCCCGGCCCGCGGCGGATCGTGGCCGCGGGCGGCAAGGCGGTGGTCTGGATGTCGCCCGACGAACTGCTGCTTCTCGTCCCGCATGCCGAGGCGCCGGGCGTGGCGGCCGGGCTGGCCGAGGCGCTGGCGGGCACCCATCACCTCGCCACCGAGGTCTCCGATGCCCGCGCGATGTTCACGATCCGCGGCCCGGGCGCCGACGACGTGGTGGCCAAGCTCTGCCCCGTCGACGTCGAACGCCTGCCCGAGGGCGAAATCCGCCGCACCCGCGCGGCGCAGGTCGCCGCCGCGCTGTGGCGCTCCGGCGAGGACGAGATCAGCCTTGTCGCCTTCCGCTCCGTCGCGGGCTACGTGGAACGGTTGCTCGAGGTCGCGGCGGAGGGGCCGAGGCTGTAGCCGGCCGCTGCCCCGCCGTCCTGCGGCACCGGCGCCGGTGGTCGTTCGACGCGTTGCAGCGCGGGTTCGTCCTGCGGGCGGATATCCTCGAGGA
>CAYUXM010000369.1:0-2214 GCA_964448765.1 uncultured Rhodobacterales bacterium | reverse complement strand
CCGCCTCCATGATCGCGAAACTGGCGCCGATGCAGATCCGCGGCCCGTCGCCGAAGGGCAGGTAGGCGAACCGGTCGACCTTCGCGCCGGGTGCGAAACGGTCGGGATCGAACCGGTGCGGATCGGGCCAGAGCAGGTGATTGCGGTGCAGCGCGTAGAACGGCAGCATCACGGTATCGCCGGGCCGGATCTCGCGCCCGCAAAGCGTGTCGGCCGTTTTCGCGGTGCGCGACACGAAGCCCGCCGGCGGGTAGAGCCGCAGCGCCTCGTCGACGATCTGGCGGATATAGGGCAGCCGCTCCACATCCGCCGCCGCCGCCGGCCGGTCGCCCAGCACCGCCTGCGCCTCGGCCCGCGCGCGGTCCTGCACCGCCGGATCGTGGGCGCAAAGGTAAAGCGCCCAGGCCAGCGCCAGCGCCGTCGTCTCGTGCCCGGCGACGATGAAGGTCAGCAGGTTGTCGCGCAACTCGCCGGTATCCATCCGCCGCCCGGTTTCCGGGTCGGCGGCATCCAGCAGCAGGTCGAGCAGGTCGGGCACGCCGTCGCCGGGCGCGGCGCGGCGCGCCTCGATCGCGCCGTCGGCGATCCGCTTCATGTCGCGCATCGCGCCGGCCGAGACCATGCGCGCGGGCCGCGGCACCCAGGTCGGCGCGCCCAGCACGTCGAGCAGCGAGACCCTGGCGGTCTGCGCGATATAGGCGTCGATCGCCCGGTGCACCGCGGCGCGGTCGAAATCGGTGCCGCCCGACAGGGTGACGTCGGCGATCACCTCGAAGGTCGCCGCCACCATCTCGTCATGCAGGTTCACCGCCCGCCCCGCCCCCGCGGCGATCCGGCCCGCGGCGCGTTCGGCGGCGGCGGTCATCACCGGCGCCAGCGCCGCGACGTTGCGGGCCGAGAAGGCCGGCGCGGCGGCCCGGCGCTGCCAGCGCCAATGCGCGCCCTCGGCGATGAACAGGCTGTCACCGATCGCCGGGCCGAGGATCAGCTTGGTGACATCGGATTTCGGATAGTCCTCCACCGCGTCGCGCAGGATCCGGCGGTTCGCGCCCGGGTCCATCACCATGTGCCAGCGCACGCCGGTCTTGCCCGAAACCATCGGCTGGCGCGTCGCGATCTCGGGGATCAGTTCGAGGATGTTGCGCCGGGCCACCCGGAAGGTGCCCAGCACGCCCAGCGGTTCGGTCGCCAGCGGAACCTGGACGGGCGGTTCGGCGGCGGGCGGTTCGGCGGCGGGCGGGGGCGGCATCGTGACGGTCATGCCCGCAATATAGGCCCGGCCGGCGGGCCGCACAGCCCCGGCGTTGCCAGTCCCGGCGCTGTCCTCTATCTCTGGGGGCGCACGGACCGGAGACACCGCATGTTCCTCACCCGCCCCCGCTTCTGGACGTTCGTCCTGGCCGCCGCCGCGCTGGCGGGCTGCGGCGCCGGCGATCTGAGCCGGCCCGCGCCGCAGATCGGCGACGTGGCGCTGGGCTACGCGATCGTGGTGGCCGACAATGCCAAGATGGCCGGCCCGTCGCGCGAGGCCAGCCCGGAGGAATGGGAAACCGCGGTGCGCGACGCGGTGGTCGCCCGGATCGGCCGGCAGGAGGGCGGCAAGCTCTACCACCTCGGGATCGGGATCGATGCCTATGCGCTGGCGATCCCCGGCATCCCGGTGGTGCTGGCGCCGAAATCGGCGATCGTGGCGCAGGTCACGCTGTGGGACGATGCCGCGCAGGTCAAGGTCAACCCCGAACCGGAGCGGCTGACGGTTCTGGAACAGCTGTCGGCCGAAACGGTGGTGAGTTCCGGCCTGACCCAGTCGCGCGAGCAGCAGATCGAGAACCTCTCCGTGGCGCTGGCCGGCGCGATCGAGCGCTGGATGGTGCGCAACAAGGACTGGTTCGCGATCGAGGCCGTGGCCGAGCGCGCGCTGCAGGCCGAACGGACCGCCTTCGAGGGCCGGCTGGCCGCGGGCGAGATCGCCGCCGGCACCGAATCCGGCGCGCTGGCCGAACTGTTGCTGCCGCCGGATGAAACCGAGGCGGAGGATGTCGCCGAGGCCGCCGAACCGCCCGGCAACTGACGCTTGATTTTTCCCGCGCCCGTGGCTAGGCAGCGCGCGGTGTTGAATCGGGCTCCGCCGGGGCCCCTGAGCATGAGGCGCCCGCGACATGGCAAAGGCAAAGTTCGAACGCAACAAACCGCATGTGAACGTCGGCACGATCG
>CAYUXM010000368.1:0-2237 GCA_964448765.1 uncultured Rhodobacterales bacterium | reverse complement strand
GCCTCGTCAACAAGCGGATCGTGCAGGCGATCAACGACCAGGGCGGCCGCGCGGTGGGCATTTCCGGCAAGGACGACGATCTCATGGTCTGCGAGGCCGACGACCCGGAACTGGGCTTCGTCGGCCGCCCGGTGGAGATGAACGTGCAGGTGCTGCGCGATCTTTACGACGCCGGGATCATCCCGGTCGTCGCGCCGGTCGCCACCGGGGTGGCCGACAACGAAACCTTCAACGTCAACGGCGATACCGCCGCGGGCGCCATCGCCGGGGCGCTCAGGGCCGACCGGCTGCTGCTGCTGACCGATGTCGCCGGGGTGAAATCCCCCGCGGGCGAGGTGGTGACGGAACTCAGGCCCGAGGACGTGCACCGGATGATCGCCGAGGGCACGATCGCCGGCGGCATGATCCCCAAGACCGAAACCGCGCTGAAGGCGCTGGAAGACGGCGTGCGCGCCGTCGTGATCCTCGACGGGCGGGTGCCGAACGCCTGCCTGCTGGAACTGTTCACCGATCACGGCGCGGGCTCGATCATCCGCTCGACCGAGCCGCGCGTGAAGCCGCGCGCAGGGTGAGCGACGCCGCCACCTTCGCCGGGGTCGCGGCCCGTGCGGGCGCCGAGGCGCTGATGGTCGCCGGCGCCTTCCATCCCGGCCCCGATGACGGCCTGCCCGAGGGCACCGGCACGCTGATCCTGCTCGCGCCGCTGGAACCGGGCTTCTGGGCGCATGTCACGACCCGGCCGGAATGGGCCGACGGCGCGCCCGATCCGCTGGATCGCTGGTCGCGCCGGGTGATCGGGCGGCTGGCCTGCGACCTTGGCGGCAAGGCGCATTTCCCGTTCACCGGCCCGCCGTGGAAACCGTTCTACAGCTGGGCGCTTCGCTCCGGCCGGGCCTGGGCCTCGCCCGTGCACCTGCTGGTGCATGACCGGATGGGGCTGTTCGCCTCCTACCGCGGCGCGATCGCGCTGCCGGACCGGCTGGACCTGCCCGAACCCGGCCCCCGGCCCTGTGACACCTGCGCCGACCGGCCCTGCCTCACGTCCTGCCCCGCCGGCGCGCTGACCGGCGCGGGCTACGAGACCGGGGCATGCCACGCCCATCTCGACCGCGCGGCGGGCCGCGACTGCCTGACCGGCGGCTGCGCGGTGCGCCGCGCTTGCCCGATCAGCCGCGCCTATGGCAGGCTGCCCGAACAATCCGCCTATCACATGGGGCTGTTTCACCGATGACGCCGGATGGCCACCGCCGCCTGATCCTGATCCGCCACGCGAAATCGGCCTGGGACGATCCGCTGCTGCGCGACCACGACCGCCCGCTCAACCCGCGCGGCCAGGCCGCGGCGGAAGACCTCGGCCAGTGGCTCGCCTCGCGCGACTACCGCCCGGACGAGGTGCTGTGTTCGACCGCGACGCGAACCGTCGAAACGCTGGACCGGCTGGCCCCGGCCTTCGACCCGGCGCTGCCGGAACCGCGGCTGCTGCCCGCGCTCTACCATGCCGCGCCGGACGTCATGCTGGCGGTGCTGCGCAAGGCCGAGGGCAGCTGCGTGATGATGCTGGGCCACAATCCCGGCATCGCCGACTTCGCCGGGCGCCTGCCGGCCCGCCCCCCCGCCGATCCCGATTTCACCCGCTACCCGACGGCGGCGACGCTGGTGGTGGATTTCGAGATCGGCGACTGGTCGCAGCTCGAACCCGGCCGCGGCACGGCGCTGGATTTCCACGTCCCGCCGCGGCGCTGAAACGGAAAGCGCCCCGGACGGGTCCGGGGCGCGCCCGGCCGCGATGCCGCGGCCACCCGTCAGTGGCCGAGAATCTGGCTCAGGAACAGTTTCGTCCGGTCCGACTGCGGGTTGTTGAAGAACGCCTTGGGTTCGTTCTGTTCGACGATCTGGCCCTGGTCCATGAAGACCACCCGGTTCGCCACGGCCTGGGCAAAGCCCATCTCGTGCGTCACGACCAGCATCGTCATCCCGTCCTCGGCCAGCGAGATCATCGTGTCGAGCACCTCCTTGATCATCTCGGGGTCGAGCGCCGAGGTCGGCTCGTCGAACAGCATGATCCGGGGGCGCATGCACAGCGACCGGGCGATCGCCACCCGCTGCTGCTGGCCGCCAGACAGCTGGCCGGGATACTTCAGCGCCTGTTCGGGGATCTTCACCTTCTCGAGGAAATGCATCGCCGTTTCCTCGGCATCCTTCTTGGGGATCTTGCGCACCCAGATCGGCGCCAGCGT
>CAYUXM010000367.1:0-2250 GCA_964448765.1 uncultured Rhodobacterales bacterium | reverse complement strand
GCACCCCGCGCGCGCCCACGGTGATCCTGTCGTCGCGGGTGCGCTGGCAGTAGCAGTAGGCATGGGCGAAATCGCCGAGAATCTCGTGGCCCCGCCAGCCGATCTCGTCCCATGCCTCGGGCGGCAGGGGTTCCGTCGCGATCTGCGCGGAATTCAGCGGCAGCCATTCGCGGCGCGCGCCGGGCAGGGTGGCGCTGAACCCCTCGGTGCAGCGCAGCACATGCCGCGCGGTGACGGTGCCGCGCGCGGTCTCGACCGCGCCGGGGCGGATCGCGGTGACCTCGGTGCCCTCGACGATCCGCACGCCCAGCCGTTCGACGGCCTCGGCCAGCCCGCGCACCAGTTTCGCCGGCTGGATCCGGGCGACATTGGTGACGATCATCCCGCCCCGCGTGCCCGGCACCGCGACGCGGGCGCGGGCCTCGGCCGCGTCGATCTCGAACACCCGCTCCGCCTCGCCCCAGGCGCTGCGATGCGCGACCTCGTCCTTCAGGCGCGCCAGTTGCGGGGCGTTGACGGCCACAACCAGTTCGTCGGTGCGGTGGATATCGGCCTCGATCCCCTCGGCCGCGGCGACGGCGAGCACCTCGTCGACCGTGCCGTTCATCGCGCGCACCATCGCCAGCACCGCCTCGCGGCCGGCCGAGCGGGCGTAGCGCGCATGGTTCCAGGCAAACCCGCCCGACAGCCAGCCGCCATTGCGCCCCGAGGCGCCGAAACCCGCGAATTCCTTCTCGATCACGAGGATGTCGAGGCCCGGATCGGCCGTCTTGAGGTACCACGCGGCCCAAAGGCCGGTGTAGCCCGCCCCGACGATCGCGACATCGGCGCGCGCGGCGCCGTCCAGCGGCGGTCGCCGCGCCTCCGGCAGGCCGATGTCGGCATACCAGTGGCTGACCCCGCCGATCCGGCGCGGCCCGGTCATGCGGTCGCCCCCGCCCCGCGATCTGCCTTCGCCTTGTCCATGTCGGCGCTCCTTCCGCCCGGCAGCCTAGCCGGCCCGCGCCGCGGGGCAAGGGCAATGACGGGCCGGTATCGCCGCAATTGCCCGTCGGACCAAAGAAGGTTAGCGTTCCTTAATCGTTGTGATGCCATGATCGACAAGTGATCGGCCCTCCCGCGCGCTGTCGCGTACCGCGGTCGGACCGTGTTTTCAGTGCCCAGGGCCGGACATTGGAGGACGAGATGTTTCGAACGACCGCTGTCGCAATCTGCCTCGCGTTGGCCGTTCCGCTGGGCGCGCCGCCGGTTCTGGCGGAGGCGCTGAGCGTGCAGCGCGGGGTGACCACCACGCTGGAACTGGCGCGCGACAGCGCCGTCGTCGTCGAAAGCGATCTGCCCTTCGCGGAACTGACCATCGCCAATCCCGACATCGCCGACATCTCGACCCTGTCGGACCGGGCGATCTACGTGCTGGGCAAGGAGCCGGGCCGCACCACGCTGATGCTGCTCAGCGGCGAGGGCCAGGTGATGACGATCGTCAACATCCAGGTCACGCCCGACATCGCGGAGTTCCGCGAGCGGCTGGACCAGATCCTGCCCGGCGAGGCGATCGAGGCGCGGACCGCCAATGACGGGATCGTGCTGTCGGGCACCGTGAGTTCCGCGCAGAAGATGGCGCAGGCGATCGAGCTTGCCGGCCGATACGCGCCCGGGCGGGTGTCGAACCTGATGACCGTGGATGTCGCCCAGCCGCCGCCCATCGAGGTCGATCGGTTCCGGGCCGAACTGGCCGCGATGATGCCCGAGGCCGGGATCGAGGCGCGGCTGGCCAACGGCCGTCTTGTGGTGTCGGGCGAGGTGCCGACCGCGGCGATGCTCGACCAGGTCGCGACGCTGGCCGAAAGCTACGCGCCGGGCCGGGTGCAGAACCTGCTGGTCTCGACCGAGACGATCGATATCGACGCGATGATCGCGCAGATCCGCCAGATCGTGCCCGACGAACCGGTGGAGGCCGCGCTCGTCGGCGGATCGATCGTGCTGTCGGGCCGGATGAGTTCGTCCGAGGCGCTGGGCCAGGTGATGCGGATCGCCGAACTGTTCGCGCCGGGCTGGTCGATCACCAACCTGATGACGCTGCGCGAGGAATGCACCGTGCGCACCCGCCGCGGCGGCGAGGTGGTGGAACTGCCGGTGCCCTGCACCGACTGATCCGGCCGCGACGACTCAGGCCGCCGGCGCGAAGCTGCCGGCCTGCGCCAGCCGCCACGCCTGCGCGAAGGCGGGCGGCGCGGATTGCGGATCGGCCAG
>CAYUXM010000366.1:0-2264 GCA_964448765.1 uncultured Rhodobacterales bacterium | reverse complement strand
AGCGCGTGCGCCTGACCCCGCCGCAGCCGGAATACCTGGCCCCCGAAGACCCGGCTTCGGCCGGGATCGAGACGAAATCGCTCACCGCGCCCTTCGGCGCCCGGCCCGCCCCGATCGCCCAGGTCGCGGGCGATGCGGCGGCCAGCGCCGCGCTCGACCGGCTGGCGCGCGAGATCGCCGAGGCGCGCGAGGCCGGGCGGCTGGCCGAGGCGCTGCCGCTGAACGCGATCGTCGCCGATCACCTGGTGCGCGACCGGGTCGCCGCCGATCCCGAGGAGATGGCGGCGCTGACCGGGTCGATCCGCGCCCGCGGCCAGCAGACCCCGGTCGACGTGGTCGAGCTGGGCGGCGGCCGGTTCGGGCTGATTTCCGGCTGGCGGCGCTACATGGCGATCCGCGCGCTGTCGGCCGAGACCGGCGAGAGCCGCTTCGCCACGATCCTCGCGGTGCGCCGGCGGCCCGACACCGCCGGCGCGGCCTATGTCGCGATGGTCGAGGAAAACGAGATCCGGGTCGGGCTGGGCCATTACGAACGCGCCCGGATCGCCGCGATCGCGGCCGAACAGGGGGTGTTTCCCGATCTGCAGACGGCGCTCAGGCGGCTCTATGCCGGCGCGTCGCGCGCGAAACGCTCGAAGATCGGGTCTTTCGTGGTGCTGCATCGCGCGCTGGGGCAGGCGCTGCGCTTTCCCGCCGCGATCCCCGAGCGGCTGGGGCTGGCGCTGGTCAAGGCGATCGAGACGCGGGCCGGCTTCGCCGACCGGGCGGCGGCGGACCTGGCCCGCGCCGCGCCCGCGGATGCTGTGGAAGAGCAGGCGGTGCTGGCGCGGCTTCTGTCCGGGGATCGCGCGAAACCGGGCCGAACCGGGCCGAAACCGGGCCGCGAGATCGCGCCGGGCCTGGTGCTGGCCGCCGAGGGGCAGGGCGCGGCGCGGCGGCTGGTTCTGTCCGGCGCGAAGATCGACGCGGCGCTGGAGGCGCGGCTGGAGGCCTGGCTGAAGAGCCTCTGACGGCGTTTCGCGCGCGAAACGCGCCGCGCCGGCGCGGGCCGGGTGGGCTACCGCGCCCCCGCCTGGGCCCCCGCCTGGGTCGGCGTCTGGGCCCCCGCCTGGGTCGGCGCCGCGTCCCGGCGCGCCACGGCGGCCTTCGGGGCGGTCACGAAGGCCCGGATCTCCAGCATCAAGAGAACGAAGGCCAGCGCCGAGACCAGTTCGCGCGCCTCGGCCACCCGCAGCGTCGGCATCTGGGCGAACAGCGGCTGGACCAGCACGGGCTGGATCAGCGTCGCCAGCAGCATCCCGATCGCCAGCCCCCGCGACGGCACCGGCAGGCCGATCGAGCGGAACAGGCCGCGGAAGACCGGGGCGGCCGCGTCCAGCACCGGCACCGCCACGCCCCACAGGAAGAAGCACAGGATGAACAGGTGATCGAACAGGTAGCCGAAGCTGTTGTGGATGTTGATCTCGTTCTGGACGTTGATCGCGCTCATCCCCTCGGGCGTCTCGATGCCGAAGATCCGCTGCCCCCAGCTGATCTCCTCGCCGAACATCAGGAAGAACAGCAGGGCCAGGAAGGCGTGCATGAAAACCATCGGCCCGCGGCCGGGCAGGCGCCAGGCGATCGTCGCCGACAGGATCGCGGCCAGCAGGATCAGCAGCGCCTGCACCGTCTCGATCACCCCGTCCTCGCGGTTGATCAGGAAGGTCGTCTCGCGGCCCAGAAGCCCCATGCCGTAGACCACGTAGAGGCCGAGAAGGCCGGTCAGCGCCAGGATCGCCAGCAGCGAGGCGTTCACGGACCGGCGCTGGTAGGCGTGGTAGGCCGGCGGCAGGCCGCTGGGGCGGGCCAGCATCGCCCGGTACCAGCCCGTCGCGGCGATCCGGGTGCCGAAGATCGCCCAGGCCAGGCAGAGCGCGGCGAAGATCCCGGCCAGCACCCGCAGGCCCGCCACTTCCAGAAGCGCGGTCTCGCGGACCAGGTCGTTCGCATGCGTCAGCGATCCGCGCATGAAGCCGGCCGCCATGATGTTTTCGGGGGACAGCAGCAGGGCCACGAGCGAGGAGGCAATGGCCAATGCGATGAAAAGGGCCTGAACGGCGATCCGGGATGACATCTGAAAAACCTCTGACCTGAAAAACGCGGTGTGGCGATGCGGGCGTTCTGCGCGTCGCGGGGGCCGGGAAATGATTCGGCCGTCCCTGTTTGTAACAGATGTATGACAAGATGGGGCAAATGTAACGGGTTCATGACGATCCGGCGGGGGC
>CAYUXM010000365.1:0-2282 GCA_964448765.1 uncultured Rhodobacterales bacterium | reverse complement strand
TGATCTGGCTGCCGCGGGCGGCGGTGGCGCTGGTGCTGGCCGGGATCGTCGGCGGCACGCTGTCCTATCAAAGCTACGTCGAGGAACAGCAGCGCCGCGCCGAGATCGCCCGCCGGATGGCCGAGGAAGCGGCCCGGCGCGCCGCGCTGAACGTCGCGCCCTGGGTCGGCACGCCCGGGCTGGAAACCTTCATCGACGCCTGCGCCGCCGGCATGGACGAGGTTCTGGTGCTGCCTCCGGGATGGCGGATCGAAACGCTGGCCTGCCGGCTGGGCGACAAGGCCGTCACCGTCGAGGCCCGGTGGCGGCGCGACAACGGCGGCCGCGCGGCCTGGTTCCTCGCCACGATGGCGGAGAACGGGCTGGAGGACGCGACGCTCGCCCCGGCGCTCGACCAGGCGACGCTGACGCGGACGATCCCGGTGCCGGTCGAGGAACGCCGCGGCGAACAGCCGCTTGCGCCCGACGAGATGGAGCGCCGCCTGCGGCTCCGGCTCGACACGCTGTCGCTGGACGCGACGCTGCGCGCCGGTGGCGCCCGTTCGGCGCCGCGGACGGCGGCGCAGCAGCCCGGCACCTCCTGGACGCACCACGAGTTCCGGATCGACACCTCGGCCTGGCCGAAGGGCCATGCCGGCCTGCTCGCCGATATCCCCGGCGCGCTGGCCAGCGAACTCAGCTACGACCCCTACGCCGCGTCATGGAGCCTGACGGCGCTGATCTTCCACCCGCCGAACGGCCGGCACTGACATCGGAAAGGAGAGGAGCCGAGATGCCACCCCAATCGCAGCCCGCGCGCCTTGTCGCCACCCTGATCGCCCTGAGCCTCGCCGCACCGCCGGCGCAAGCGCAGACCGCGCCGCCCGCGCCGGACGAGACCGGAGCGGCGGACCCGGTGACCGAGGCGCAGGTCCGGCAATTGCGCGAAACCGGCCTGATCGCCCGCCAGACCCAGATCGGCGAGGGCCTGTTGCTGATGGATCGCCAGCTTCGGCAGGCGCAACTGGCGCAGCAGGTCATCGCGCTTCTGGGCGTGGACGAGCCGGTCGAGGTGGCGCCGGGCGAGTTTCGCGATTTCTCGGACACGCCGCTGGGGATCCGGGAACGGATCCAGCAGCTGCAACTGGAACTGCAGCTTCTGGAAATGACCGAGCAGGTGGAGCAGGCCCGCGCCGAATCCGGCGGCGCGCGGTTTCCGCTCTCGGCGCTTCTGGGCCTGCGGCCGTCACCCGAGGCCATCGCGCCGCAGGCCGCCCCCGCCCCGGCCGCGACCCCCGCGGCCGGGGCCCCGGCTGATCCGCCGCCGGACCCGCAGCCGGCGCAGCCCGAGCCGGCGACCGCGCCGCCCGAGCCGGAGATCTCGGTGCGCGAATTGCGCGGCGCCGCGGGCCGCTACAGCGCGCTGCTGCGGATCGACCGCGTGGACATGGTGGCCGAGCCCGGCACCGAGCTGCCCGGCGGGATCGCGGTGGTCGCGGTGCAGCCCCTCCGGGTCGTGCTGCGGATGCCGGGTGGCGGGCTGAAAAGCTACCCCGCTCCGAACTGAGCCCGACCGGAGCCCCACCCGGAACCCGATCCGAGGACATCCCCGATGGAACGCGCGCGCCGAATGTCCGACCTCCTGCCCGCGATGAGCGACGAGCAGCTTGCCGAGATGGTCAGGGAATGGGGGCTGATTTCCGGCGCCGGGCAGCAACTTGATATCGGTAACGACCTGCGCAAGAGCCTTGCGGTCTTCAAGAACGGAACCGCGCTCGTCGCCCAGGGCCAGCGGCACAAGCCCGAGGTCAAGCTGATGCTGGACCGTGCGCGGCGCATGGGCCTCAGGCTGGGCGATATCCGCGAGGTCGATGCCGCGGCGCTGGAACGGGTCTACGGATCGCCGGCGAAGGAATACAGCCTGTCGAACTGGAAGACGCTGGACCTTGAACGCCAGAAATCGCTGGCGCGGATCATCGCGGAGGCGGCCGAACTCGGCGCCTCGGACATCCACATGCGGGTGCTCGACGAGCGCACCGAGGTCAAGGTCCGGGTCAACGGCCGGATGCGGGAGATGCGCGACGAAGGTTCCCGGGAAGGCCAGGAGATGATCCGCGCGGCCTTCGCCGTGGCCTCCGGCCAGGGGTCCGGCGGGACGGATTCGACCTTTCAGCAAGGCGCGATGTTCCAGAAATCCGGCCTGCTGCCCGGCAATGTCGAGATGCTGCGGCTTCAGTACACGCCGACCTCGGACCAGCGCGGCGCGCTGGTGATGCGGATCAAGTATGTCGGCAAGTCGGCCG
>CAYUXM010000364.1:0-2287 GCA_964448765.1 uncultured Rhodobacterales bacterium | reverse complement strand
GCGCCAGCCATTGCCCGGCCACCTCGTCGATGACGATCGCCGAGGGATCCTCCTGCCGCCAGCGCGGCAGGTCGCGCGCCACCGCCCAGTAGCCCAGCGCGGTGACCGCAGCCGTGGCCGCCACCAGCGCCGGAAAGCCCAGCCAGCGATCGATCGCCAGCCCGGTGCCAAGCGCCGCGAGCGAGCCCCAGGTGCCCGGCGCGGGGCGCAGAAGCCCGACGTAGAAGAAAGTGGTGATCGCGCGGATCACGGCGCCACCAGCGTCACGGTCGCCAGCGCCGCGATGCCCTCGCTGCGGCCGGTGAAGCCCAGCCGCTCCGACGTCGTCGCCTTGACGCTGACGCGGCCCGCCTCCAGCCCCATGATCCGCGAAAGTTCGGCTTGCATGTCAGCGGCATGGGGGCCGATCTTCGGGTTTTCACAGATCAGCGTGACATCCGCGGCCGTCACCCGGTAGCCGCGGCTGGCGGCAAGCCTCACGGCATGGTCGAGGAAGATTTCGCTGGCCGCGCCCTTCCATTGCGGATCGGTGGGCGGGAAATGCCGGCCGATGTCGCCCTCGGCCAGCGCGCCGTAGATCGCATCGGTCAGCGCATGCATGCCGACATCGGCATCGGAATGGCCCAGAAGACCCCGGTCATGCGGCACCCGGACCCCGCAGAGCGTGACGTGATCGCCCGCGCAGAAGGCGTGAACGTCGAACCCGTTGCCGCAGCGCACATCCATTCCGTCCCCCAAAAGCTTTTCGGCACGGGAAAAATCCTCGGCCCAGGTGATCTTCAGATTGGTCTCGGCGCCGGCCACGATGGTCACCGGCAGGCCGGCCGCGCGGGCCACCTCCACGTCGTCGGCGGCGCCGCCGGGATGGGCGCGGTGCGCGGCAAGGATCGCGTCATGGGCGAAGCCCTGCGGCGTCTGCGCGCGCCACAGGCCGGCGCGGTCAGCGGTGCCGGTCACGCGGCCGTTCTCACCGCGCCACAGTGCATCCGTCACCGGCAGGGCCGGGGCGGCGGCCGGGGCGCCGGCGCGCAGCGCCGCCAGCACCCGGTCGATCAGCGCCCGGTCCACCAACGGGCGCGCGCCGTCATGAACAAGGACATGGGTTATACCCGCCCCTTCAAGGCTTTCCAGCGCGTTCCTCACGCTCTCCGCGCGGCTGTCGCCGCCGGCGACGAGGGTCACGCCGCCCCCGAATTCCTCCAGCCCGCGAGGCATGTCCTCGGGATGCAGGACCACCACGACCCGGTCGCAGAAGCCGAAGGCCGCGACCGCGCGCGCCAGCACGCTGCGCCCGGCCAGCAGGCGCCACTGTTTCGGCACCGCGCCACCGGCGCGTGTGCCGCGCCCGGCGGCGGTGATGATCGCGGCGGTCGTCATGGCGCGTCTCCTCGCCTCACCTCTAGGCGGATCGCGGCAGCGAGACAATGCCGCCCGCGATACGGCCGGCAAGGCTGGCCGATACAATCATGGCGCGACCATCGGGCAAGGCGCCTGTTATTTGTGCATCCGGCCGTTCCCGGGCCCTTCGCCAAGGCGGTCGCGTGGACAATTCCCCGGTCACGGGCTAACTGAAGGGCAACCGCACAAGGAATAGGCACTTGTCCATCCAGGTGGCAGAGATCCCGCTCGACCCGCCCGTGCTGCTGGCCCCGATGGCCGGCATCACCGATCTGCCGTTTCGCCGGATGGTGGCGCGGTTCGGCGCGGGGCTCGTGGTCTCCGAGATGGTGGCCTCGGGCGAGCTTCTGACCGACCGCGCCACGACGCTGGCGCGCGCCCGCTCGGACCTCGGAATCGACGGGGCGGCGGTATCGGTGCAGCTGGCCGGGCGCGAGGCCCGGCCGATGGCCGAGGCGGCGCGGATCGTCGCCGGCATGGGCGCGCGGATCATCGACATCAACATGGGCTGCCCGGCCAAGAAGGTCACCGGCGGGCTGTCGGGCGCGGCGCTGATGCGCGACGAGGATCACGCGCTGGAGCTGATCGAGGCCGTCGTCGGCGCCGTCGACGTGCCGGTGACGCTGAAGATGCGGCTGGGCTGGGACGACGCGACCCGCAACGCGCCCGGCCTTGCTTCCCGCGCCGCCGCGGCCGGGGTGCGGATGATCACCCTGCATGGCCGCACCCGCGCGCAGTTCTACACCGGCAGGGCCGACTGGGCCGCGATTGCCGCGACGGTGGCCGCGGTTCCGCTGCCGGTGGTGGCCAATGGCGATATCGTGGATGCCGAATCCGCCCGCGCCGCGCGCGCGGCCTCGGGCGCCGCGGGGGTAATGATCGGCCGCGG
>CAYUXM010000363.1:0-2305 GCA_964448765.1 uncultured Rhodobacterales bacterium | reverse complement strand
CCTCGGGTTCGAACGGGCACAGCATCGACAGCGAGTTGATCAGCAACTCGTCCTCCGCCTCCTTCAGCGCCTCCCAGTCGGTCGACAGCTGCTGCGCGGCGAAATAGCGGCCCAGAAGGTCGGTGAAGGCCGGCCGCTCGAAGCCCCGGTCATGTTCCACCTTGCCCAGATCGCGGGTGAAATCGCCCCAGGAGACATCGCCGCGCCGATAGGGCGTGAAGCCCTCGACCTCGCGCGTCAGGCGAAACCGCGAGATCCCGGTCAGCGTGATCATGTAGCGCCCGTCCTCGGTTTCCGAAAACGCCGTCAGCCGGCCGGCGCAGCCGATCGCGCAAAGCTTCTTCTCGCCGCCCGGCGCGGGCCGCGGCTGGATCATCCCGATCAGCCGCGTCCGGGTCTTCATCGTGTCTTCGAGCATCTGCAGGTAGCGCGGCTCGAAGATGTGCAGCGGCAGCCGCGCGCGGGGCAGCAGCAGCGCCCCGGGCAGGGGAAACAGCGGGATCGTTTCGGGCAGATCGGCAGAGGTGATCATGGCCGAAAACCTAGGCCGCGCCCTGCGTCAGGCAAATATCATCGACGACAGCTTGCGCCGCCCCTTCAGCACGATCGGATCCTGCGGCTTGAGCGCGTCGAAGATCTTGAACAGCTGCGCCTTCGCCGCGCCGTCGTTCCACTCCCGGTCGCGGCGGAACAGTTCCAGAAGTTCCTCGACCGCGGCCTCGACCTTGCCCGAGGCATGCAGCGCCAGCGCGAGGTCATAGCGGGCCTCGTGGTTGTCGGGCTCGGCCAGGACGGTGGCCAGCAGATCGGTCACCGGGCCCGCCGCCTCGGCCTGTTTCGCCAGGTCGATCTGGGCGCGCACCGCCTCGATCTCGGGCGCGGTCGCGATCTCGGCCGGCGCGGCGGCAAGCATCGCCTCGACCTGCGCGTCGTTTCCGGTGGCAAGGTGTGCGCGCATCAGCCCGGCATAGGCGCGGGCGTTGCCCGGCTCCTCGCCGAGGATCGCGGCGTAGGTTTCGGCGGCATCGGCCGCCGCGCCCTGTTCCAGCATCTCGTCGGCCGCGTCCAGCGCCTCCGACAGCCCGCCATCGCCGGCAAGCCCCGCGACCTTGTCGATGAATTTCTTGATCTCGGACGCCGGCAGCGCACCCTGGAACCCGTCGACCGGCTGGCCCTGCCAGAAGGCGTAGACGGTGGGGATCGACTGGATCCGCAACTGCCCGGCGATCATCTGGTTCTCGTCGACGTTGACCTTGGCCATCCTGACCTTGCCGCCGGCCGCCGTGACCGCGGCCTCCAGCGCGGGGCCCAGCGTCTTGCACGGCCCGCACCACGGCGCCCAGAAATCGACGATCACGGGCACCTGCATGCTCGCATCGACGACCTCGGCCATGAAATCGGCTTCGGTGACATCCTTGATCAGCGCACCCGCGGCGGCGTCGGTCTTTTGACCCAGTTCCAGCATCTGAGGCTCCTCGATAGCGTGTTGCGCCCTATATGCGCCCGGCGCCGCGGCCTGCCAAGGGGCGGCGGCCTACAGGTCGAAACTCGCGAAGACCGGGGCGTGATCGCTGGGCTGCTCCCAGCCGCGCACGTCGCGCAGGATCCGGCTGGAATGCGCCGCCGCCGCGATGTCGGACGAGGCCCAGACATGATCCAGCCGCCGGCCCTTGTCGGCGGCGTTCCAGTCCGGCGAGCGGTAGGACCACCAGGAATACAAAAGCCCCTCGGGGATGTCGGCGCGGGTCACATCGACCCAGCCGCCGGCCTCCATCGCGTCGCCGAAATGCTGCACCTCGATCGGCGTGTGGCTGACGATCTTGAGAAGCTGCCTGTGGTTCCAGACGTCATCCTCGCGCGGCGCGATGTTGAGATCGCCCACCAGGATCGTGCGCTCGGGCCGGCTGTCGCGGAAATGGTCGCGCAGATCGCTCATGTAGTCGAGCTTCTGGCCGAACTTGTCGTTCACGGCGCGGTCGGGCACGTCGCCGCCGGCGGGGACGTAGCAGTTGTGGATCACCACGCCGTTGTCCAGCCGCGCCGCGACGTGGCGGGCATGGCCCAGCCCGGCGAAGTCGATGTCGCCGATATCCTCCAGCGGCAGTTTCGACAGGATCGCCACGCCGTTGTAGCCCTTCTGCCCGCGCGCCACCATGTGCGGATAGCCCAGCGCCGCGAAGCCCTCGGTCGGGATCTTCTCCACCGGGCTCTTGCATTCCTGCAGGCACAGGATGTCCGGCGCCTCCTCGGCCAGAAGCCGAAGCACCAGCGCCTCGCGCAGGCGGACCGAGTTGATGTTCCAGGT
>CAYUXM010000362.1:0-2320 GCA_964448765.1 uncultured Rhodobacterales bacterium | reverse complement strand
GCGCGACATAGGGCGTGTCGGCCAGCGACAGCCAGTTCGCGGTGTCGCGCATCGAGGCCATGGCCGAGTCGTTGACCTTCTTGAAGATCGGGTCGTCCATGTAGCCGCCCAGCACCTCGGCCGCGCCGCGGCCGAAGGCGTCCCACACGTCGGCGGGGAACTCGTGCGTGTTCACGCCGCCCGACAGCAGCCGGTCCAGCGCCGGGCCGTTGTTGGCGGTGAACAGCGCGTAGTTGTGCTGGTGCGCATCGGCGCAGGCCACCTCGATCGCGCGCTGGTGGGCGTTCGACAGGCTGTTGAACTTCTCGAGGTTGACCCCGACCGACAGCGCCGCGCCGGGCTCGTGGAAGCCGGCCGGGTAGTAATGGTCGCAGACCTCCTGCAGGCCCAGCTTCTCGTCCGACCACGGGCCGATCCACTCGGTCCCGTCCAGCGCGCCGGTCGACAGCGCCTGGTAGATCTCGCCGCCCGGCAGGGTCTGCACCGAGACGCCGAGCGCGGCAAGCGCCTGGCCGCCGAGGCCCGGCATCCGGAACTTCAGGCCCTGCAGGTCGCCGGCCGAGGTGATCTGCTTGCGGAACCAGCCGCCGCCCTGCGCGCCGGTCTGGCCGGCGATGAAGGCGCGGATGCCGAAGATCTCGCCCAGTTCATGGTGCAGCGCCTTGCCGTCCGCGCCATAGTACCAGGTCATGATTTCCGGCACGGTCATGCCGAACGGCACCGCCGTGAAGAACGCCCAGGCCGGATGCTGGCCGACCCAGTAGTAGTCGGCGCCGTGATACATGTCGGCCTGGCCCGAGGCGGTGGCGTCGAAGCTTTCGAAGGCGCCGACAAGCTCGCCCGCGGCCTTGGCATCGATGGTCAGCGTGCCGTCGGTGATGTCGGCGACGTTGTTGACCACGCGCTCGACCGAATCCCACACGCCGGACAGGCCGCGGGGCCAGGTCGTGACCATGGTCAGCGTCACGCGGCCCTGCGCGATCGCGGGCGCGGCAAGCGTGGCGGCCGCGGCGGCCGAGGTGCCGCCGACGGCGGCCTTGGTAAGGAACGAACGACGATCCATTGGGTTACTCCTCCCGGTGGGTTGTGCCCGCCCCGTTCGGCGGGCGGATCGTTGAAGGTGGCCGGAACACTAGCGGCCAAGGTCGCGGATGCAAACATCAAAATCGCCGCAGTTGCCGCAATGACGAGGAACCGCATCCTCGGCCGTGAAATCGGCACTCCGCTCTTGCATTCGGGCGGCGGGCACCGACATCTGACGCAAAAGAACGGGGGCGAAGCGTGCTTTACCTGGCTTTCGCGGCGGGCCTCGTCGCGCTTTTCTTCGGCGGCGACTGGCTGGTGCGCGGTGCCGTCGGCGTGGCGCGGCGCTTCCGGGTGCCGCCGATGGTCATCGGGCTGACGATCGTGGGCTTCGGCACCTCGATGCCGGAGCTTCTGGTGTCGGTCGAGGCGGCGCTCGACGGGGTGCCGGAAATCGCGATCGGCAACGTGATCGGCTCCAACATCGCCAATGTGCTGCTGATCCTCGGCGCCGCCGCGGTGATCTTCCCGGTCCATGCCCCGCTGGCGCCGATGCGGCGCGACATCATCGCGGTGATCGTGGCCACCCTCGCGCTCTGGGCGGTGCTCGCCTCGGGCACGATCGGCCGCGGGATCGGCGGCGCGATGGTGCTGGCGCTGGTCGGCTATCTGTTCTACTGCCTGCGCGCGGGCGACGCCGCCGAACCGGAGGACGAGTTGCAGCTGCCGTTGTGGCGGGCGCTGACCGAGGGGATCGGCGGGCTGCTGGTGCTGATGATCGGCGCGCGGCTTCTGGTCTGGAGCGCGAGCGAGATCGCCCGCACCTACGGCGTATCGGAGGCCGTGATCGGCCTGACCGTCGTCGCGATCGGCACCTCGCTGCCGGAACTGGCCACCGCGGTCGTCGCCGCCTACCGGCGCCAGTCGGAGATCGCGCTGGGCAACGTGCTGGGCTCGAACCTGTTCAACATCCTCGCGATCCTCGGGATCACCGCGCTGGTGGTGCCGATCCCGGTCGATCCGCGCTTTGCCGGGCTCGACATCGCGCTGGCGCTGGCCGCGGTGCTGGTGCTGGCCGGGCTGTCGGCCGTCGCCGGGCGGATCGGCCGGGTCGCCGGCGGCGCGATGCTGGCCGCCTATGCCGCCTACATCGTGCTGATGGCGGTGAGCTGAGGCCCCGCGCTTCCCGGTTCTTTCCCCAGGCGCGGCGCCAGCGCAACAATCATGCCGGAAATCTGGCCACCGCGACACTTTGTTCGGGCGTTTCGCGGTTGACGCCCCAAACGCGCGCCCATAA
>CAYUXM010000361.1:728-2332 GCA_964448765.1 uncultured Rhodobacterales bacterium | reverse complement strand
AACGTCTCGGCCGCGGTGTCGACCTCGCGGCCCCCGCCGTCGAGCAGGCGCAGCTGGAGCTGATAGAGCCACGGGCGGTCCGGTTCCCAGACGCGGGCGGCGGGGATCTCGAGCGGGATGCGCAGGTAGTTGACGCCCGGTCCCATGTGCTGGCGCACGCTCGGGTCGTTGAACTGGTCGACGTCGCCGTGGCCGCGGATCTGGGTGCTGTGCGGGACGACCCGCCGGCCGCGGACGGCCGTGCGGCGGAAGTTGCGCCCGAACACCGACAGCTCCAGCTCGACCGGCTTGACATCGAGGTCGCAGTTGGTGATCTCGAGCCAGGCCTCGACCGTGGCGGGGGCGCCCGCGCCGTCGCCGAGGTCCAGCGTGCGCACCCAGGCGTCCGACACGAACAGGCGCGGGCGCGCCTCGAAGGCGACTTCCTGATAGATCCCCATCCCCGGCGGGCAGTGGTGCCAGCCGAGTTCCGGGTCGTCGTAGCCGAGGCCGCTGGCGGCGTAGATCTTGTCGCCGCAGTGGCCGACTCCGCCGCCGTGATCCATCATGGGCGCGTCGTTCTCGACCCGCACCAGCAGCGTGTTGTCGCCGACGCGGGCGTGGGCGGTGCAGTCGAACTCGAAGGGCGCGAAGAAGCCCTCGTGGCGGCCGAGGCAGACGCCGTTGAGATAGACTTGGCAGGCGTAGTCGACGCCACGGAAGCAGAGGAACAACGCGCCGCGGTCGAGCATCCGGCGGATCAACTTCACGGTGGTGCGGTAGAACGTCACCGCGCGCCCCAATGGCGGGCCGAAGTGCGGGACGGTCACGCGCTGCCAGTCGCCCGCGCCGGCGAGCGTCGACGCGAAGTCGGTGCGGTCCTGCGCCGACTCCACGCGCCAGTCGAAGCGCCGCACCGGCTTGCGGAGGCGGGTGGATTCCAGCTCCGGCGCCAGCTCGCGCAGGAACGGTTGGTGGCGCTTGAGGCTGCGGTCGAGTTCGGCACGCAATTCGGCGGCGCTGGTGATCGCCGGCGGCGCCGGCCAGTCGACCGCCCGGCCGCGCCGCCGGACCGGCAGGTCGGTGTCGGGCACCGGCGCCGGTTCGGGTTCGGCCAGCCGCTGGTGGCGATCGCTCAGCCGTTGCACGGCGATGCGGGCGAAGATGTCGGTTTCGTGGGGGTGGTCAGGTTGCATCCGGGTGAGTCATCGGGAGTTCGAATCGCGCTTTCAGCGCTCGATGGTTCGAGCGTGTGATTCCTGGGGCGCTGCGCCTCCTGGGCGCTGCCCCTCCTGGGGCGTTGCCCCAGGCTGTGGATGACGAGGCGCCTTCGGCGCGGGTGGGATGTGGCCGCAGGCCCCCGTGGGGATTGGCCTGGGTTGTGGTTGACGGTGCGGTTGGAGAATCCATGCCGGACGGGCCGGCGCGCCGAAGGCGC
Source organism: uncultured Rhodobacterales bacterium (assembly GCA_964448765.1). GTDB lineage: Bacteria > Pseudomonadota > Alphaproteobacteria > Rhodobacterales > Rhodobacteraceae > JANSXY01. Next base: position 915 of record CAYUXM010000361.1, on the reverse strand, counting down.
GACTCACCGGCTTTGCGCGCCGAAGGCGCCCGTTCATCACCAGCCTGGGGCAACGCCCCAGGACCACGGACGCCCCGGGGCGACCAGCGCCGAAGGCGCGATTCACCGGCTTTGCGCGCCGAAGGCGCCCGGTCATCACCAGCCTGGGGCAACGCCCCAGGACCACGGACGCCCCGGGGCGACCAGC
>CAYUXM010000361.1:0-628 GCA_964448765.1 uncultured Rhodobacterales bacterium | reverse complement strand
GCCGAAGGCGCGACTCACCGGAGCGCCCTCGACCGCGGACCTAATCCCACACGTATTTCTCATCGTAATCCATATTGTGCTTGGCAAGCAGCTTGCGGAATTCGTCTTGAAATGTCTGCTTCCGGTGATGCTCATCCTGGTTGGCGGCATAATCCACGACGCCATCCAAGTTGCTGAAACTGACCGAGAAGGCGCCATAACCTCTCTGCCATGCGAACTTGCCGTATTTGGCGCGGTCGATCTCCTTGATCCACTTGGAGGACTTTTTCTTGATGGCCTCGAGGAGAGCACTCTGGGTCAGCGTTCTCGGCAGGGTCGTCACGACGTGAACGTGATCGGCCACACCGCCGACCTTGTAGCAGGCGCAGTTCAGGTCGCGGCACAAAGTGGCCAGGTACCCGTGCATCCGTTCCCTGATCTCGCCATTTAGAAACGGATAACGGTCCTTGGTCGAGAACACGATGTGGAGGATGACGTTGGATAGGGATTGGGGCATCGGTGAGGGGGCGGATGGTTAGGGCGAATCGACGGGTTGAATCGCGCTTTCAGCGCTCAAGGGTCCGTCCGCATGATTCCTGGGGCGTTGCCCCAGGCTGTGGTTGATGATGCGCCTTCGGCGCGGGTGGGA
>CAYUXM010000360.1:0-2352 GCA_964448765.1 uncultured Rhodobacterales bacterium | reverse complement strand
AGGGCCAGTTCAGCCGCGCCGCGACCTGTTCGATATGGGTGGATTTCCCGGTGCCATGGTAGCCCTGGATCATCACCCTGCGGTTGTAGGCGAAGCCCGCGAGGATCGCCAGCGTGGTGTCGGGGTCGAACTTGTAGGTCGTGTCGATGTCGGGCACCCGGTCGGACCGGTCCTCGAACCCCTTCACCTTCATGTCGGTGTCGATCCCGAAGACCTCGCGGACGGAGTATTCCTCGGTGGGTTTCGCGACGTGATCGAGCATGCCTGTCATCCTTCCCGGCCCCGCCCGGCGGGCGGCGCGTCAAAAACCCCTGCTTGATGGAACAGAACGGGCGGGGGCGCAAGGGGTGCGCCGGGCCCGCGCGATCAGTCGCGGAAGTTGCGGCTGTCCTTGATCTGGTCCCAGGCCCAGACGACCTCTTGCAGCCGTTCCTCGTCGGCCCGGTCGCCGCCGTTCATGTCGGGATGCAGATCCTTCACGAGGCTCTTGTACTGCTTTCGGATCTCGGTCCGCGTCCAGCTGTCGCGGGCCTCGAGGATGTCCAGCGCCTTCCTTTCGGTCGGAGGCAGCTTGCGGCCGGTCGTGGCGCGGCCGGGGTTCTGCGTCGCCTTCTCGCCGAGGATCTGCATCGGGTCGTCCACCCCCAGCCGTGACCACGCGCGTTCCTCGGCGTCGCGCTTGAACGGCTTGGTCTCGCGGCCCCAGACCCTGTCCTTGTCGACGAATTCCTGGAAATCCTCCTCGGTCTGGCCCTGAAAGAAGTTCCACTTCAGGTTGTATTCGCGCACGTGATCGCGGCAAAACCAGTAGTATTCGTCGAGATGGTCGGGCGATTTCGGCGCGCGATACTGGCCGGCCTTGTCGCAGCCCGCGTGATCGCAGACCCGCGTCGAGGTCTCGAAGGCGCCGGACATCCCGCGCCGGCCGCGGGCGCGCTTCTTCTTGTCGGAGGCCGCCGAGATGTCGAAGCCGAAGGGGTCGTCCCTGCTCATCCTGCCCTTCCAGACTGCCGGCGCCTGCGCCGGCGGTTCGTTGGTGGTCGAGCCTTTCCGACTCGGGCCTGCGAGTTTAAGTGCTTTCGGTGAGCTTTGAAGAGGGGGGCGCGAAAAAATGCCGGTGACCGAGGAGATTCGCGAAAAGCTGGAGGCGGCGTTCGGGGCCACCCGGATCGAGGTGGTGGACGAAAGCGAGATGCATCGCGGCCATGCCGGCTGGCGCGAGGGCGGCGAGACGCATTTCCGCGTCGTGCTGCGCGCCCCGGAACTGGCGGCGCTGGGCCGGCTGGACCGGCACCGCGCGGTCCATGCCGCGCTGGGCCCCGACCTCGTGGGCCGGATCCACGCGCTGGCGCTCGATCTCGGCTAGCCGCGTTCCTCGCCCTGCGCCGGGCCCAGCCGCGGCGCCTCGCCCGGTTCCACCGGCCGCAGCCGCGGCGCCTCGTCGGGCATGACGCGGTTGTGAAGCTGCAAGGGCGCCTCGGCGGCGGCCTGGCGCGCGTAGTCGACCACGGCGGCTTCCGCCGTGGCGCGTCGGAACACCAGCACGTGCTGTTCGCTCACCACCTTGCCGGTCAGCCCTTTGCGTTCCTCGCAGGGCAGGGTTTCGGCGCGCTGGTAGTCCCAGCCGTCGCGCGCCATCTCGTTCATCAGCGAGGTCATCGCCTTCGCGAACCGCTCGGCGGTGGTTTTCAGCCCCTTGCCCTTCTCGCCTCTGACCGGCGCGGGCACGACGCGATATTCGAATTGCGGCATCCCTGATCCCCCTCGCAGCGCGCCGGACCATAGCCCGTGCCCCGGCGCCGGTCACGGGTGCCGGACGATTTTGCCGCGAAGGGGTGCGGCGGGGCCACAGCCCGGCCGCTCAGCCGCCCAGCTTGCGCGCCACGATCTCGTTCACCGCCGCCGGGTTGGCCTTGCCGCCGGTGGCCTTCAGCACCTGGCCGACGAACCAGCCGGCGAGCTTGGGGTTCTGTTTCGCCTTTTCAACCTGGGCCGGGTTCGCCGCGATGATCTCGTCCACCGTGGCCTCGATCGCGCCGGTATCGGTGACCTGCTTCATCCCCCGGGCCTCGACGATCTCGGCCGGGTCGCCGCCCTCGGTCCACAGGATCTCGAACAGGCCCTTGGCGATCTTGCCGGAAATCGTGTTCGCCGCGATCAGGTCCAGCACGCCGCCCAGCTGGGCCGCCGAAACCGGGCTGTCGGCCACGCCAAGGCCCTGCTTGTTCAGCCGGCCGAAGAGCTCGTTGATCACCCAGTTCGCCGCCTGCTTGCCGTCACGGCCCGCCGCCACCTCTTCGAAGAAGGCGGCGTTCTCGGCCTCGGCGGTCAGCACGCCGGCGTCGTATTCGG
>CAYUXM010000359.1:0-2357 GCA_964448765.1 uncultured Rhodobacterales bacterium | reverse complement strand
CCAGAACCTCGCGCCGGCAGGGCTCCTCCCAGCCCTCCTCGCCCGGCAGCGGGTGGTAGGACGGGCGATACCACAGCCCGGCCTCGATCATCGGCGCGCCGCGCGCCAGGCTGGCGCCATGCGAGGTGGTCAGCCGCCGCGGGGCAAAGCCCATGCCCTGCCCGCCCGCGCCCAGCGCGGCGATCGACACCGGCGTGTAGGGCGGGCGAAACGTCGTCGTTCCGGTCTGGGGAATGCCGCGGCCCGTCGCGTCGGCGAGGATCGCCAGCGCGCCGATGTTGGAATTCTTGCCCTGGTCGGGGGCCATGCCCTGCGTCGTATAGCGCTTCATGTGCTCGACGGAGGTGAAGGCCTCCTGCGCGGCCAGCCGCACGTCCTTGGTGGTCACGTCATTGGCGAGGTCGAGCCAGGCGCGGCCCGGTTCGCGCACCTCCCAGTAGGCCTGCACCCGCAGGGGCGCGTCCTCGGCCGCCGGCAGATCGAGCGCGACCGGCGCATGGCCCGTGGCCTCGGCCGCCTCGGCCCCGGCGCGCGCGCCATCGGCCATCGCCTGCGCGGTGGTGAACCGTCCCGCCGCCGCGCCGGCAGCGACGAGGCCGGGCACCGCGCCCGGTTTCGGCACGAAGGCCGCGATCTCGTCGCGCCACTCGGGCCGACCGCCCATGTGGCAGGTCAGGTGCAGCGTCGGGTTGAACCCGCCCGAGACGGCCAGGCAATCGGTGGCGATGGTCTTGCGGCCGTTGATCGTCTGGATCTCGATCGCCTGCAGCGCCTTGCGGCCCGAGGTGCCGACGATTCGCGCGCCGGGATAGACCGGGAAATCGCCGCCAGGCTTGGCATCGGCGCGCGTGTCGATCACCCCGGCCACCTCGATCCCGGCGGCGACGAGGTCGCGCGCCGTGCGATGCGCGTCGTCGTTGTTGCAAAACAGCGTGACCGCCTTGCCCGGCGCAACGCCCCAGCGGTTGAGATAGGCGCGCACCGCGCCGGCCAGCATCACGCCGGGCCGGTCGTTCATCGGAAAGGCGATGGGCCGTTCCAGCGCCCCGGCGGCCAGCACCGCGCGCTTCGCCGCGATCCGCCAGAAGCATTCGCGCGGCAGTTCCACCGGCGCCGCGCCGCGATGCAGGCCGACCCGTTCCAGCGCGCCATAGGTGCCGCCGTCATAGGCGCCCACGACGGCGGTGCGGGTCATCAGGCGCACGTTCTTCATTGCCGCCAGTTCCGCCAGCACCTCGCCGGCCCACAGATGGCCGGGCCGGCCGTCGATCTCTTCGGTCTCGGCCAGCAGCCGGCCGCCCATCCGGCTGTCCTCCTCGGCGAGGATCACGTCGGCCCCGGCCCGCGCGGCCCCCAGCGCCGCCACCAGCCCCGCCGGGCCGGAGCCGATCACCAGCACGTCACAGAAGGCGAAGGCCTTTTCATAGGCCTCGTCATTGGTCTCGCCCGACAGCGCGCCCAGCCCGGCGGCGCGCCGGATCGCGGGTTCGTAGAGCTTTTCCCAGAAGGCGCGCGGCCACATGAAGGTCTTGTAGTAGAACCCCGCGCCGAGGAACGGCGCGAAAAGATCGTTGACCGACAGAAGGTCGACCCCGACCGAGGGCCAGCAGTTCTGGCTGCGCGCCTCCAGCCCGGCAAAGACCTCCTGCACCGTGGCGCGCACGTTCGGCACCTGTTTCGCGCCGCGCCCCAGGGTGACCAGCGCGTTCGGCTCCTCCGACCCGGCGGTGAACACACCGCGCGGGCGGTGATACTTGAAACTGCGACCGACCAGCCGCACCCCGTTGGCCAGCAGCGCCGAGGCCAGCGTGTCGCCGGCAAAGCCCTCCAGTTCGCGCCCGTCGAAGCGAAAGCCCAGCCGCTCGGACCGGTCGATCAGCCCCCTGCCCTCGATCCTCATCGCTGCGCCCTCCGCCCGGCGACCAGTTCGGCGCCCAGCACTTCGTGGGTGACGGTATCGCGCTCCACCACCAGCCAGGCGGCGCAGCCCGCGTCGTGGTACCACAGGTCGCGGGTCACGCCGGCGGGGTTGTCGCGGTTGTGCAGGTAATCGTCCCAGGCCGCCGGATCGGCGCCCTCGCCGGGCCGGGCGAGGTAATCCTCGGCGCCGTAGTAGTAGAATTCGCGCCGGTCGCGCGCGCCGCAGATCGGGCAGGGAATGCGCATCGTGCTACTCCTTCGGCCGGGCTTGCGATGGGTCGGCGGAAAATCGGGGCATTGTCGTCCTCAGTGCAGGTTGTGCTGCGAGCCGGTGCCTTCCTCGTCGAGAAGGTGGCCGGTCGCGAACCGGTCAAGGCGGAACCGGCGGGCGACCTCGTGGCTTTCGCCGGTGGCCATCAGATGCGCCATGCACCAGC
>CAYUXM010000358.1:0-2362 GCA_964448765.1 uncultured Rhodobacterales bacterium | reverse complement strand
GGCGCGCAGGATGGAACACAAAGAGATCAGCTCTTGACCAGGGCGATTAGAGAACCTCCCGGGACGTCACCTCCGCAGACAGCAGGGCTGAACCTCGACCGGCAATCTGGAAACGGATTTTCCCCAGCAATGACCCCGGTTTCCCCACGATCCGATATGGTATCGGACAGGGTACCCAATGTTCACTGGGTTTGCGAGGGTTCGGGGATACCGGACGTGTGACACAGGGGCTTTGAAGGGGGTCTTGAGTATCCCCGAGAGACATTCTTTTCATCATCCTCTTCGACCAGATGGGGCCGGCCGAACTGCTGCCGGCGCGCGGGCTTGACGTGCGGCCGCATCCGCATATCGGGCTGGCGACGATCAGCTACCTGTTCCGGGGCCGGATGCATCACCGCGACAGCCTGGGCACCGATGCCTGGATCGAACCGGGCGCGGTGAACTGGATGGTCGCGGGCCACGGTATCACCCATTCCGAGCGCACCGACGACGCGACGCAGACCGATCCGATGCCGTTTTTCGGCATCCAGACCTGGGTGGCGCTTCCGAAGGATGCCGAGGATGCGCCGCCCGCCTTCGTCCATGCCGGGGCGGATGCCTTGCCGCTGCTGGAGGCGGAGGGCAAGCAGGTGCGGCTGATCCTTGGCCGCGCCTGGGGCGAGACCGCGCCGGTCGCGACCGCGTCGGAGATGTTCTATGCCGACGCGGTGCTGGCGGCCGGCGCGGCGATCCCGCTGCCCGAGGATCACGAGGATCGCGGCGTCTACGTCGTCGAGGGCAGCGTCGAGATCGGCGGCGAGGTCTACGGCGCCGGGCAGATGATGGTGTTCCGCCCCGGTGACCGGGTGTCGTTGAAGGCCGGCGGGCAGGGCGCGCGGGTGATGATCCTCGGCGGCGCGACGCTGGAGGGGCCGCGCCACATCTGGTGGAACTTCGTCGCCTCGTCGAAAGAGCGGATCGAGGCGGCCAAGGAGGCCTGGCGCGCGGGCGACTGGGCGCACGGGCGGTTCCGCCTGCCGCCCGGCGACGACGCCGAATTCATTCCGTTGCCGGAGCGGTGAGGTGCTGGTAGGGTCGGCCCATGCAGATCGGCCCCGCCCGCCCCGCAGACCTTGCCGCCATCGCGGCGCTGCATGCCGCGAACTGGCGGCAGGGCTATGCCGGCGTGCTGCCCGAAACCGCGCTGGGCGCGCCGTTGGAGGCCTTCATGGCGGCGCGCTGGCGGCCCGAAGCCCTGCGCGGGGATGCGGTTCTGGCGGCATGGATGGATGGCCGGCTGATCGGCTTCGCGGCGGCGGAGCCCGATGGCGCGGGGGGCCTGCACCTCGACAACCTGCATGTCGCCGCCTCCGACCGTGGCGGTGGCGCCGGTCGGGCGCTGATGGCGGCGGTGGCGCGGCGCGCCGGGGCAGGGCGGCTGTGGCTGACGGTGGTGGAGACCAACCACGCCGCCCGCGCGCTCTACCGCCATTGGGACGGGCGCGAAGGGCCGGCGGTCGAGGACCGGCTGCTGGGCTGCCCGGTGACGATGCGGCGGGTGGGCTGGGACAGCGGCGACGCGCTGGCAACCCGGCTGGCAAGAGCCGGCGCGATCCGTTGACCGGGCCGGGCGGTGGCCCCACGCTGCCGCCCATGTTCGAGGGATTCGCCGACCGCCGGCTTGAAATCGAGGGCCAGACCATCGCCTGTTTCGAGGGCGGCGAAGGCCCGGCGGTCCTGATGCTGCACGGCTTTCCGCAGACCCGCGCGCTTTGGGCGCGGATCGGGCCGGGGCTGGCGGCGGCGGGCCACCGGGTGGTGGCGGCCGACCTGCGCGGCTACGGCGATTCGGGCCAGCCAGACTGGGCCGACGACGGCCGCAACCATTCCTTCCGGGCGATGGCGCGCGACATGGTCGGGCTGATGACGGCGCTGGGGGCTGACCGGTTCCACATCGTCGCGCATGACCGGGGCGCGCGGGTGGCGCATCGCCTGGCGCTGGATGTGCCGGGCCGGGTGGCGAGCGTGACGCTGATGGATATTGTGCCGACCCGCAGGCTGCTGGAAGGCTATGACCTCGCGCTGGGCAAGGCCTATTGGCACTGGACCTTCCTCGCCCAGCCCGAACCCTTCCCCGAAGACCTGATCGGCAGCGCGCCCGACCGGTTCTTCGAGGCCTGCCTGCTGGGCTGGGGGGCCGCGCGGCTGGCGGATTTCGACGCTGGTCAACTGGCCGCCTACCGCGCCGCCTGGCGCCGGCCCGAGGTGATCGCGGGGATGTGCCGCGACTACCGCGCCGCGCTGACGGCCGATCTGGCCGACGACCGCGCGGATGCGGGCGCGCGGATCGCCGCGCCGGCGCTGATCCTGTGGGGCGCCGACG
>CAYUXM010000357.1:0-2383 GCA_964448765.1 uncultured Rhodobacterales bacterium | reverse complement strand
AGTTCTGCGCCACCCGCGGGCCAAGCTGGGCGATCTCGAAATCCTCGCGCAGCCGCTCGGCGGCCTCGACGAGGTCGCGGGCGAGGAACGGCCGCCCGTCGCGGTCGCTGCGCCGCGCCAGCACCTGCACCGGGCTTTCGCCAAGGTTCACCCGCGCCCGGCGCGGCGCCTCGCCGGGGTCGGCGGCGAACTCCCGCTCGGCCATGTCACGATGCTGGGCGGCGAAGCCCATAGCCGCCTCCGACAGCCCGACGCCGGCGGTCGGCCCCAGCATCCGGCGCAGCGCCGAACGCCCCGCGGCGGTCAGCCGGTATGTCGTGACGCGGCCGGTGCGGTTCGCCGTGATCCAGTCCTTAAGGGCGAAGGCCTGTGCGACGGCGCGGTCGACCGTGGCGATGCGGCGGTCGTCGCGCAGCACGGCGGCCTTGTCGAGATCGGCCGCCACGGCAAGGACGGTGTCGGGTTCGGCCAGGCGGCGCAGGATGCGCCTGGCCTCGCGGTCCAGTGTGGCGGCGTCGGGAAGCGGGTTACTCGGAACTGTACTGGCGGTCATCGCGCTGTGATCCTCCTCGTGGCGATCGACGGTCTGGGCGGAAAGCTCTGCGGCCAGCGCGGCCAGCGCTTCATCGACGAGGGGATCGTCCCGCCGCGCCTCGGTCCGTCGGACCCGGCGCAACACGGTGGAGGGATGCCGGCCAATCCGCCGCGCCAGCGCGCGCAGCGCCGCGCCGCCCTCGACATGATCGAGGTAGAGGCAATGCGCCTGCGGCAGCCAGTCGGGCAGCACGCCCCCGGCGTTGCAATGGAACGTCATGATTTCCCCCACGAAAATCGCTGGCCGGCGGAACCTGTCCGCAGCAACCACGACAACCGTGGGTTGCAATTCTTACCTGTTCGTTAACGAAACGGACGCGGCCGCGGCGCAGCGCGCGGCGAACGGGCGCAGGCGGCAACACCCGGCCCGGCCGGGTCAGCCTGACATGCCGCAACCCGTTCAGACCGGAGCGCCCGATGCCGCACGCCACCACCCCCCTGCCAGATATCGCCGGCCTGCGCCGACCCGCGCTGCTGCTGCGCGCCGCGCGGATCGCCAGCCACGGCTACCGCCGGTCGCGCGACCTTGCCCGCATCCTGCGCGCCGAGCCGCCGGCGGAGCCCGCCATGGCGGCACGCCTGCTTTTCGAGAGGGAGGCCGCGCTCGACCGGCTGCGCCGCGACGGGCCGGGCGCCTACCGGCCCTCCGCCCATGTCGCGGTGCTAGCCGCGCTGATCGCCGAGGCGGCGGCCCTGCAGCTCAGGTGAAGCTGTCGGGCATCGCCGACTTGCGGCGCGCGACGTAATCGGCCAGCGCCTCGTCCACCGCCGGATCGATCGCGGGCTTCTGGTAATCCGCCAGCAGCCTGGCGACCCGCGCGGTGGCCAGCGCGGCGGTGTCGCGCGCGCCGTCCTCCTCCCAGGTCTCGAAGGGTTTGTAATCCAGCAGGTCGGTGCGCCAGAACGCGTTCTTGAAATTCGCCTGGGTATGCGCGCAGCCAAGGTAGTGGCCACCCGGCCCGACCTCGCGGATCGCGTCCAGCGCCTGTCCGTTGGCATCGATTTCGAAACCGCGGGCGAGATGGTGCAGCACGCCCAGCTGATCGGCATCCATCACGAATTTCTCGTAGGACGAGACCAGCCCGCCCTCCAGCCAGCCGCAGGAATGCAGCATGAAGTTGACCCCGGACAACAGCCCCATGTTCAGGCTGTTGGCGGTCTCGTAGGCGGCCTGCGCGTCGGGCAACTTGGAGCCGCAGAACGACCCCGCCGAGCGGTACGGCAGGCCCAGCCGCCGCGCCAGTTGCCCCGCGCCATAGGTGATATGCGCGGCCTCGGGGGTGCCGAAGGTCGGCGCGCCGGAATTCATGTCGATCGAGGTGACGAAGGCGCCGAAGATCACCGGCGCGCCGGGCCGGATCAACTGGCTGTAGGCCACCCCGGCCAGCACCTCGGCCAGCACCTGCGTCAGCGTGCCGGCCACGGTCACCGGCGCCATCGCGCCGCCGACGATGAAGGGCGATATGATGCAGGCCTGGTTCGCCGCGGCGTAGACCTCCAGCGCGCCCATCATCACGTTGTCGAAGGTCAGCGGCGAGTTGATGTTGATCAGCGAGGTCATCACCGTGTTGGCGTCGACGAAATCCGCGCCGAACAGGATCTTCGACATCTCGACCGAATCCGCCGCGCGGCTGGGTTCGGTGACCGACCCCATGAAGGGCTTGTCCGACAGCGTCATATGCGCCAGCAGCATGTCGAGATGGCGCTTGTTCACCGCCACGTCGGTCGGTTCGCAGACCGTGCCGCCGGAATGGTGCAGCCATTTCGACATGTAGCCGAGTTTCACGAA
>CAYUXM010000356.1:1290-2387 GCA_964448765.1 uncultured Rhodobacterales bacterium | reverse complement strand
TGGATGTCGGTGACGTGGATCAGCGTGAAGTTCCCGAACCCGTCGAATTGCAGAAGCTGGTCCTGGGTCAGCGCCTGCTGCGCGGCCAGCCGGGCCCAGTTGCCGACGCCCGAGGCCCCGACGATCGCCGAGGCCGCCACCGAGGCTTGCAGGAATTCACGCCGCGAGATCATCCGCGTCTCCTTGTCCTTGCGCATGCGGGGTCCGGGCGCGCGGACCACATCCGCGCGACGGGCCGCCCGAGTTCGGTTTCGTATTGTCCCAACAGATCGGCCGGGCGACGGCGCCGCCCGGCCGGGTCTTCAGATCAGTTCCGCACCGCCGGCCCTTCGACCGACAGGCCGTTGCCGCGCGAGGCGACGTAGAGTTCCAGCGCGATGAATTCCGGCGAACCCTCGGCGAAGGTCTCGGCGCGGGTGTCGCGGATGCAGCCCCGGAAACGGTTGTGGATCGAGATCAGCTTGGCCTGCTTCAGACGATAGGTCGGAAAGCCGTTGATCTGGCCCTGGCTCAGGTGGTCGGCCCGGATGTAGTTGCCGTAGTTCTGCTCGTGGCAGCTGGCGCAGGACAGTTCGAGCTGGCCGTAGCGGGTGTAGTAGATTTCCTCACCCTTCTTCCAGTACTCCTCGGCCGGGCCGTCGATGGCGACGTTCATCGGCATCCCGCGCGACTGCATCGCGATCAGGCCGGTCATGCCGACCATGTCGCCGCCGCTCCACTTCCAGGGCTCGGCGCCCATCCGCTCGGTGCGGCAGTCGTTGACGTACATTTCCATCGTGTACAACTCGCCCTTGGCCTCGTTGTACTTCGGCAGGGTCGGGCGCAGGCCGGCCAGCGATTCGACATCGCCGTGGCAATCGGCGCAGGACTTGCCCTCGCTGCCCTCCGCGGTCTCCCAGGCGGCCATCGCGCCCTCGACCTCGAGCATGCCGGGGTTGTCGAAGTCGTCGGCCTGGATCGCCCGGGTCTCGTCGGTGCGGAAGTGCCAGCCCGACCATTGTTCGTAGAGCCCCGGAATGTAGTCCGGCGCCGAGTCGTTGTAGGTCGTCATCTCGATCTCGCCGTTGACGACGAGCGTGTCCTCGACCGGTTCCGCA
>CAYUXM010000356.1:0-1190 GCA_964448765.1 uncultured Rhodobacterales bacterium | reverse complement strand
CGGTTGATGATCGAGCGCGGGATCAGGTTGCCGTCGGCATCCTTGCGCACGCCCGATTCCATCGGGTGGCTGATGAGGGTCTTGATGGTGATCACCTCGCCGGCATCGGCCGACTTGGGAACCTTCACGCGGGGCTTGACGTTGTCTGCCATGTCTTTCTCTCCCGATCCTGGATCAGCCGCCGCAGCCGCCGATGGTGACCTTCACGTTGGCCGAGGCCTGAACGAAGCTGCCGTCCGCCATCTTGGCGACCGCGATCACGTCCTGCGTCTTGGCAAGGCGGATCCGCGTCGAGGCGACCTGCGACCCGGCCGCCGGGCCGAAGTTGAAGGTGCAGACCGGCGGGGTCGGGTTGCCATTGGCCAGCAGCATGACCGACACCGCGCCCGGCGCATCGACGCCGATCGGAACGGTGTTGCCGTTCTCGGCGATCTCCGGGGCGGTGATCGTGACGCCGCCGGTGCCGACTGCTGCGCCGCCGGTGAATTCGCCGATCAGTTCCTCGACCGTGGCGGCCGAGGCGGGCATCGGCAGCGCGGCCATGGCGAGACCGCCGAGGCCGAGCGCGATGGCTTCGCGTCTGTTGAGTTTCATTTCGGTCTCCTCTCAGATCGGAATGACTGGGTCACTCTTTCAGGGTGAGCAGGTAAGCCACGACATCCTCGACCTGCTGGGCGGTGAGGATCGGGCCGAAGGTGTCCGTCGCGGCCTTTCCGGTGTAGCCGTCGCCGGGGCGGATGAAGCCGGAGGTCTTGTAGAATGCCGGCATGACGGTGCCGTCGAAGGCCTTCTTCGAATCGACGAGCAGCCCGCGAAGCTCCGCCTCGGTCCAGCGGTCGCCGGCACCGTCGAGCGCCGGGCCGACATTGCCCTGGAACGGAACGTCCGGCATCGTGCCGACCATGTGGCAGGCCACGCAATTGCCCTGGCCGCGGTTCGTCATGACCTTGGCGCCGGCCTCGGCGTCGCCCGCAACGCCCGTGAGGGACGCCTCGACGGCGTATTCATTGAACACCACGTCATCCGGGGCCGTTTCACTGATCGCGGCCGGGGCCGCGAAAGCCGACACCGCGGCGGCCAGCACAAATTGGCGCTTCATCGGGGTCCTCCCTTGTATTCTCCCGACTCGAACCTACCCGAGGCATGCCATTGCATGCAACATAAAATTCCAATTCTTGCATGTGAATTGA
>CAYUXM010000355.1:0-2445 GCA_964448765.1 uncultured Rhodobacterales bacterium | reverse complement strand
GGATCGGCGATGGCGTGATCCGACGGCGCGACGAGCAACAGCGCGTCGGGATCGGCCTGCGCGACATGAAGCGCCGCGGCCAGCACCGCCGGGGCGGTGTTCTTCGGCTCGGGTTCGATCAGGACGGCGCCGGGATCGATGCCCACGGCCTGCGCCTGCTCTGTCGCGATGAACCGGAAATCCGAGGCGGTGACGATCAGGGGCGGGGCGAATCCGTCCCCCGACAACCGCCGCGCCGAGGCCTGGAACAGGCTCTCGTCGCCCACAAGCCGGGCGAACTGCTTGGGAAAGCCCTTGCGCGACAACGGCCAAAGCCGCGTGCCGGAACCGCCGCACAGAAGGATCGGGGTGATCATGGCCATCGTCTCCCGCAGCTCCAGCCTGTGGCCTTTATGGGCATGGCGCGGCCAGGCTGCAAGCCTTGGCCGGGTCCGCCGCGGACCGGATTGCAGGATGGTTGGACATGGCCGGCCAATATGCCAATGTCCCGCCGCGATGCGGCTTGGCGCGGGGCCGGCCGCGGGGGGCTGGAACGGCATGGCGCGGACGCCGGCGGGCAGGACGGAAACGCTGCGGGATCTCGCCGAGAACCTGCTGCTGCGCGCGGCGATCGGCGGCGCGCTGGCGCTGCCGCGGCGCTGGCGGGTTCCGGCCTTCGGCTGGCTTGTCAGCCGCACCATCGCGCCGCTGGCCGGCTTCCGCGAGCGGATTCGCGGCAATCTCGCCTATGTGCTGCCCGATCTCGACGCCGCCGATGTGGCGGCGCTGTGCCGCGACGTGCCCGACAACTTCGCCCGCACCCTGATCGAGAACTACGCGACCGAGGAACTGCGCGAGATCGGCCGCCGCACGCCGCTGACCGGGCCGGGCCTGGAGGCGATGGAAGAGGCCCGCGCCGCGGGACGGCCGATCCTGCTGCTGACCGGGCATTTCGGCAATTACGAGGTGCCGCGCGCCGCGCTCATCGCCCGTGGCTGGACGGTGGGCGGGCTCTACCGGCCGATGAACAACCGCTATTTCAACGCCCATTACGCCGCCACCATGCACCGGCTGGGCGAACCGGTGTTCCCGCGCGGCCGCACCGGCACGGCCGGGTTCCTGAGGCATCTGCGCGGCGGCGGCGCCGGGGTTCTGCTGATCGACCAGTATTTCCGGTCGGGCGCCGAGATCGACTTTCTCGGCAAGCCCGCGCCCACCGCGCTGTCGGCGGCCGAGATCGCGCTGAAGATCGACGCGCTGCTGGTGCCGTTCTTCGGCATCCGCCAGCCCGACGGGCTGAGCTTCGAGGCGGTGTTCGAAGCGCCGATTCCGCATGCCACGGCGGTGGAGATGACATCGGCCTTCAACGCCGTGCTGGAAGAGAAGGTGCTGGCGCATATGGACCAGTGGTTCTGGATCCACCGGCGCTGGAAACCGGAACGTAAACGCGCCCGAAAGCAACCGCGAAACGCAAGCGGCCCCAGCGTTTCCGCCGGGGCCGCGAAATCGGGCTAGGCCGGGATCACGCCTCTCCGGCGCCTTCCTTCTCGCGCGTCTCGGGCGCGATCTCCTGGCCGGTTTCCTGGTCGACCATCTTCATGCCGAGCCGGACCTTGCCGCGATCGTCGAAGCCCAGCAGCTTGACCTTCACCTCCTGGCCCTCGGAGAGCATGTCGGAGGGGTGGTTCAGCCGCTTGTTGGCGATCTGGCTGACATGCACCAGCCCGTCCCGCTTGCCGAAGAAGTTCACGAAGGCCCCGAAATCGACGAGCTTGACGACCTTGCCGGTGTAGATCTTGCCCTCCTCCGGCTCGGCCACGATCGAGTGGATCATGTCGTAGGCCCTCTGGATCGCCTCGGCATTGGGCGAGGCGATCTTGATCACGCCGTCGTCGTTGATATCGACCTTGGCGCCGGAGGTTTCCACGATCTCGCGGATCACCTTGCCGCCCGACCCGATCACTTCGCGGATCTTGTCGGTCGGGATCGTCATCGTCTCGATCCGCGGGGCGTGGGCGGAAAACTCCGTCCGGCCCGCGCTCAGCGCCTTGGACATCTCGCCAAGGATATGCATCCGGCCGTCCTTGGCCTGGGCCAGCGCCTGCGCCATGATCTCGGGCGTGATCCCCGCGACCTTGATGTCCATCTGGAGCGACGTGATGCCCGCCTCGGTCCCGGCGACCTTGAAGTCCATGTCGCCAAGGTGATCCTCGTCGCCGAGGATGTCGGTCAGCACCGCCCAGGAGCCGTCGTCTTCCAGGATCAGGCCCATCGCGACGCCGGCGACCGGTGCCTTCAGCGGCACGCCGGCATCCATCATCGACAGCGAGCCGCCGCAGACTGACGCCATCGACGACGAGCCGTTCGATTCGGTGATCTCCGACACGACGCGGATCGTGTAGGGGAACTCCGTCGGGGCCGGCAGCACCGCCTGCAACGCCCGCCACGCCAGCTTGCCGTGGCCGA
>CAYUXM010000354.1:0-2464 GCA_964448765.1 uncultured Rhodobacterales bacterium | reverse complement strand
AGATCGACATGGCTGGTCGCGACCGGGATCAGCACCAGGTCGGCCTCGCGCAGCGCCGGGCGCAGATCGGCATCGACCTTCGGCGGGGTATCGACCAGCACGACATCGGCCTGTCGGCGCAGCTTCTCGCATTCGTAGCTCACGCCCCAGGCCGAGGAGGTCGAAAACTCCATCCCCGGATCGCCCAGCCGCCCGCGCCGCGCCATGAACCAGCGGCCCAGGCTGCCCTGCGGATCGGTGTCCAGCAGCGCGACCGTCTTGCCCTGCCGGGCATATGCGACGGCGAGGTTGACCGCGATCGTGGTCTTGCCCGATCCGCCCTTCTGTTGCGCGACCGCGATGACCTTGCCCGTCATGGTGCCCTCCAGCCCTATGCTGCAATGCAGCATGGCAGGTGGCCCATGATTTTTCCAGCCCTTTCGGCGATCCGCCTCAGGCGCCGCGCACCAGGCCGGCCCGGAATGCGACCTCTGCGGGCAGGCGGCGGCGGAACCGCGCCGCCAGCGCCGCGGCGCGGGCCGGCTCCGGCGCCCGGTCGGCACCGGCCGCGATCAGCGCGAAGGCCGCCAGCCGCGCCAGCGCCGCGGTGCAGGCGACGTAGTCATGCGCCAGGTCCGCCGGGCGGGCATGGCCGGCGACATGGGCGCGCGCCGCCTCCCACTGTGCCAGCGCCGGCGCGATCTCGCCCGCGCCGGTCTCGGCCGCGACCCGCGCGACCCAGCCGGCGAAGGCCGGGGCATGGGCCATGCCGCGGCTGGCCAACTGGCCGGCATGGATGCCGTTCGCCCCCTCGTAGATCGGAGTGATCCGCGCGTCGCGCCAGGTCTGTTCCACCCGGTATTCGCGCAGGTAGCCATAGCCGCCCAGCACCTGTTGTGCCGCCTCGGCGGCCCGCAGCGCGCCCTCGGTGCAATCGACCTTGCACAAGGGCGTCAGGAATTCCACCAGCGCCGGATCGTCGCCCGCCTCCATCGCGACCAGCGCGACATGGCACAACAGCCGCCCGGCCAGCGCCGCGGCCTCGGCCTCGGCGATCATCCGCGTGACATCGGGATGCGCGTCGATCGTCACCGGCGCGCCATCCGGGCCGCGGCCCTGCACCCGGCCGGCGGCATGGTTGCGCGCGACATCGGCGGCCCGCGCGGCATGGGCCACGCCCTGCAACGCGACGTCCAGCCGGGCATGGTTCATCATCGTGAACATCGCGGCCAGCCCGCCGCCCTCGGCGCCGATCAGTTCCGCCTCCGCCCCGTCGAACAGCAGCGCGCAGGTCGGCGAGGCATGCAGCCCCATCTTCGCCTCGATCCGCGTCACCCGCACCGACGCGCCGGGCAGCACGGCGAAAAGGCCCAGCCCCTTCACCCCGCCCGGCCCGGTGCGCGCGAGGACAAGGTGAAACACCCCCTCGCTCAGATCCTGGTCGCCGCCGGAGATGAAGATCTTCTCGCCGGTGATCCGCCACTGGCCCGCGCCGTCGCGCTCCGCCCGGCAGCGGATGCGCGCAAGGTCCGATCCCGCCTCCGGCTCGGTCAGCGCCATCGTCGACAGCCATTGGCCCGAGGCAAGCGGCGGGATCATCCGGGCGCGCTGCGCCTCGGTGCCGAAGCGCATCAGCGTGCGGATCGCGCCGGGCACCAGCCCGGTGACCATCTGCAGCGCATGGCAGGCGCCCGAGAAAATCTCCGAGGTGATCGCCAGCATCGCCGCGCCCTGCCCCTGCCCGCCATGGGCCTCCGGCGCGGTCAGGCCCGGCCAGCCGGCCGCGGCCCAGTCGGCATAGACCCGGCGAAACCCGGCGGGCATCCGCACCCGGCCGTCCTCCAGCCGGCAGCCCTCGGCATCGCCGGCCGCGTCCAAGGGCGCGATCTCGGCCTCCGCGAAGGCCGCGAAATGGCCGCCCAGTTCCGCGGCAAGCCCCGCGTCCCAGTCCGGCAGCCGCGCCGCCCCGGCAAGGTCGAGCGAGTGCAGGATATCGGCCAGCGGCGCGCGAAACGGCGTCATCGCCCGGCCTCCAGCCGCACCACGTCGGGATCGTAGGCGGCGTAAAGCCGCGCCAGCAGATCGGCGCGGCGATCCAGCAGCTTGCGGATGTTGATATTGCCCTTCGCCGTCAGTTCGCCCGCGGCCAGCGAGGGCGGATCGGCCAGCACCGCCGCCCGCGCCACCCGGCCGGCGGAGCCGGTGGCCCGGGCCGCCGCCGCGGCCATCCGTCGCCCGATCTCGGCCGTCAGCGGCCCGGCGGCGACAAGGCCCGCGCCACCATCGACGGCCAGCCCCGCCGCCGCGCAGGCCGCACGGTCGGGCACCACCAACACGCCAACCTCGGCCCGGTCCTGCCCGCAGATCACCACGTCGGCGGCCAGCGGCGCGAGCCAGGCCAGCACCTCAAGCCGCAGCGCCGCGGCCCGGACCCAGGTGCCCGTCATCAGCTTGAAATCCTCCGACACCCGGCCATCGAATTTCA
>CAYUXM010000353.1:0-2466 GCA_964448765.1 uncultured Rhodobacterales bacterium | reverse complement strand
ACAGCCAGCACACCATCGCGGTGGTGCGCACCGTCAGGTAGACGCTTTCGCGCAGCCGCTGGAAGGTCATCGCCCGGTAGGCGATCGCCAGCAGCATGCCGCCCAGCGCCCCGATCGATGCCGCCTCGGTCGGCGTGGCGAGCCCGAACAGGATCGAGCCCAGAACCGACAGGATCAGCACCGCCAGCGGGAAGAACGAGGTCATCAGCATGACCAGGAGCTTTCCGAAGCCGACGTCGGGCACCTCGTCCTTCGTCGGTTTCGGCGCGACCGAGGGCTGCAGCAGCGTCCGCCCGACGACATAGACCATGTAAAGGCCGACCAGCAGGAAGCCCGGCAGCAGCGCCCCGGCATAAAGCCGCACGATCGACACGTTCGAGGCCGCGGCATAGACGATCAGCATGATCGACGGCGGGATCAGGATGCCCAGCGTGCCGCCGGCGCAGATGATGCCGGAGGCGAAGGAGGGATTGTAGCGCGCCTTCAGCATCGCCGGCAGCGCCAGAAGGCCCATCAGCGTGACCACCGCGCCGACGATGCCGGTTGCCGTGGCGAACAGCGCGCAGGTGATCAGCGCCGCCACGCCCATCGAGCCGGGAATGTTCTTCGACGCGATGTTGAGCGTGGTGAACAGCTTGTCGACGATGTTCGCGCGTTCGACCACGTAGCCCATGAACAGGAACAACGGCACCGCCGTGAGCACCTCGTTCGACATCACCGTGTAGGTCTGGTTCACGAAAAGGTCGAATATCCTGTTGTTCAGGAAGCCTTCGAACCATGTCGCCCATTGCTCCCAGCCCGACGCCGTCTCGTCGAGGCGGAGGTGGTCGCGCCACATCCGGCGTTCGTCGAAATAGGCGTAGTAGCCGAAGCCGATGCCCATCGCCATCAGCGTGAAGGCGATCGGGAAGCCCAGGAAGACGAAGACGATGAACAGCCCCAGCATCATCAGGGCGACTTGCGGGTCGGTCATATGTGATGATCCCTCTCGGCCTTGTCGGCCTCTCGCATCAGCAGGTCTTCGGTCTCGACGACATCCTCCTCGGCCTCCAGCCAGACATTGGTGCGGATGGCGTGGATGCAGCGGAACACCTGGGCGATGCCCTGGATGAACAGCAGGATGCCGGCGGCGACGATCACCGCCTTGAACTGGTAGATCGGGATGCCCGCCGGGCTGTTGACCGAAACCTCGCCGTAGCCCCATGACCGCGCGGCGTATTTCCAGCCCGCCATGATCAGCGCGGTGACGCCGGGGAAGAAGAACAGGATGTAAAGCGCAAGGTCGACCTTTGCCTGGGTCTTCGGCTGCCACAGCCGGTAGAGAAAGTCACCGCGGACATGGCCGCCGCGCGACAGCGTGTAGGCGCCGCCCATCATGAACAGGGTTCCATACATGATGAACGAGACGTCCAGCGCCCAGGGCGTCGGCGCGTTGAACACGTAGCGCACGATGACCTCGTAGCTCATCCCGAGCGTCATCATCAGGATCAGCCAGGCGAAGGCCTTGCCGAACCAGGCCGACAGCCGGTCGGCAAAGGTGATGAAGCCGATCATCCCACCTCTCCATCGAAGAAAAGGCCCCGGCGGCAGGGCGCCGCCGGGACCGGTCCGTTGCCCGGTGCCGGGATCAGAGCTTCAGCTTGCCCGGGAAGTAGTGCTCGTAGGCGAGCGCGTAGTCGGGCGAGTTCATCAGTTCGTAGAAGGTCACCCGCTCCACCCAGGCGCGCTGGCTGTCGAGGCACTTCTTCATGAACGGGTCGGATTCCAGTTCCGGGATCAGCTCGTCCCAGGCCCGGATCTGGGCGTCGAGGATCTCCTTCGAGGTGCGGTGCACCGTCACGCCGGCCTCGTTCTGCAGCCACTGCAGGTCGGCCGAGTAGCGATCCATCGCCTTCGCGGTGTTCGCGGTCGACACGGCCTCGACGGCGTACTTGAGGATCGCCTGAAGATCGGGATCGAGGTCTTCCACGAAGGTCCGCGAGAACAGGAACTCGAAGCTTTCCGAGGCCTGGTGATAGGACGACAGGTAGTAGTTCTTGGCCACGTCCTGCGCGCCGAAGTCCTTGTCCGAGGACGGGTTGTTGAACTCGAACGCGTCGATCACGCCGCGCTCCATCGCCGGAACGATCTCGCCGCCCGGAAGCTGCGCGACCGACATGCCCAGCTTCGCCAGCAGGTCCGCGGCAAGGCCCACGGTGCGGTACTTGAAGCCCTGGAGGTCGGCGACGGTGCTGACCTCGCCCTTGAACCAGCCGAACGGCTGCGCCGGCATCGGGAAGCCCATGTAGCCGATGACATCAAGGCCCATGATGTCCTGCGTCAGTTCCCGGTACAGCTCGTCGCCGCCGCCGGCATAGAACCAGCTCAGCATCGTGCCGGCCGAACCACCGAACACCGGGCCGGTGCCGAAGAGCGAGGCCGCCTTGTTCTTGCCGTACCAGTAGACCGGCACCGAATGCGCGGCGT
>CAYUXM010000352.1:0-2474 GCA_964448765.1 uncultured Rhodobacterales bacterium | reverse complement strand
AGATCGGCGACGGCAAGATCTTCGTCTCGCCCGTCGAACAGGCGATCCGCATCCGGACCGGCGAGACCGGCGAGGACGCGATCTGACGCAAACCCGGGGCCGGCCCGCCCGCGCCCCGCGACCGCAATGCTCTGACAGAAGGGAAGTGGTTCACATGAGCAACAAAGACGTTCTCAAGATGATCAAGGACGAGGAAGTCGATTACGTCGACATCCGCTTCACCGATCCGCGCGGCAAGCTGCAGCACGTCACGGTGATGTCGGATCTCGTGGACGAGGATTTCCTCGAGGAAGGCTTCATGTTCGACGGCTCCTCGATCGCCGGCTGGAAGTCGATCGACCAGTCCGACATGAAGCTGCTGCCCGATCCCGCCTCGGCCTATATCGACCCGTTCTATGCCGAGAAGACGCTGTGCCTGCACTGCTCGGTCGTCGAACCCGACACCGGCGAATCCTACAGCCGTGATCCGCGCTCCACCGCCGAGAAGGCGGAAGCCTATCTGAAGGCCTCCGGCATCGGCGACACCGCCTATTTCGGCCCCGAGGCGGAATTCTTCATCTTCGACGATGTCCGCTTCTCGGTCGCGCCGAACAAGGTCAGCTTCCATGTCGATGCCGACCAGGGCGCGTGGAACACCGATACCGCCTACGAGATGGGCAACCTCGGCCATCGTCCGGGCCACAAGGGCGGCTATTTCCCGGTCAACCCGATGGACGAGGGCCAGGACATCCGCTCCGAGATGCTGTCGACCATGAAGCGGATCGGCATGAACGTCGACAAGCATCACCACGAGGTCGCGACCTGCCAGCACGAGCTGGGCCTCGTCTTCTCGACGCTGACCGCGCAGGCCGACAACCTGCAGAAATACAAGTATGTCATCCACAACGTCGCCCATGCCTACGGCAAGTCGGTGACCTTCATGCCGAAGCCGATCAAGGGCGACAACGGCTCGGGCATGCATGTGAACATGTCGATCTGGAAGGACGGCAAGCCGCTGTTCGCCGGCGACAAATATGCCGACCTCAGCCAGGAGGCGCTGTATTTCATCGGCGGTCTGCTCAAGCACGCCAAGACGCTCAATGCCTTCACCAACCCGTCGACGAACTCCTACAAGCGCCTGATCCCCGGCTTCGAGGCGCCGGTGCTGCGCGCCTACTCGGCCCGCAACCGCTCGGGCTGCGTGCGGATTCCGTGGACGGAAAGCCCCAAGGCCAAGCGCGTCGAGGCCCGCTTCCCCGATCCCTCGGCCAACCCCTACCTGGCCTTCGCGGCGCTCCTGATGGCCGGGCTCGACGGGATCAGGAACAAGATCGACCCCGGCGCCGCCTCGGACAAGGATCTCTACGACCTGCCGCCCGAGGAACTGGCCGGCATCCCGACGGTCTGCGGCTCGCTGCGCGAGGCGCTGGAATCGCTCGAGGCCGACCACGACTTCCTGCTCGCCGGCGACGTCTTCACCAAGGACCAGCTCGAGGGCTACCTCGAACTGAAGTGGGAAGAGGTCTATGCCTACGAGCACACGCCGCACCCGGTCGAGTACCAGCTCTACTACTCGGTCTGAGACCGCGACGGGACGCAACAGCGGCGGGCGCCTTCGGGCGCCCGTCTTGCGTTCGGGTCAGTCGCGCCCGTGGATCGGCTGCGCCGCGAAGCCCCGCGCCTGCGCCTCGGTCAGGTCGCTCTTGCGGACCCGGTAGGTGTGGATCGAGAACACCACCGCACCGGTCCCGGGCAGTCGCAGCAGGCATTGCCGCTCGGCCCTGACATAGGGCATCGACGCCACGCCCGGCGTCTTCTCCCGCGCTTCCGGCACCGGGTGGAACAGCGGCGCGCGGGAATGGTGGGCATTGGCGCGCCACAGCGGCCGGTCGGGGCGGATCGCGTCGAACAGGCGCTGGACCCGGCGGCCGATATCCGGGGTATAGGCCGCGACCGGGCGGTGGATCCGCAGCAGCGGCCGGCCGATCTTCTCGGCCAGCACCCAGCCCGCCGGAAAGCACAGGATCGCGCCGGTCAGCAGGTGCTCGCCCGCCGCGCCGGGCTGCATCAGGCAGAAATCTTCCTGGCACAGCCGGCCCAGCGTGACCAGCGGCCGCGCCGGGTCAAGCGCCACCGTCACCCCGTCGGGACGCCGCGCGCGGCCTTCCGCCAGCCGGAAGCCCAGACCAGGCAGTTCCGCCAGCACGCGGCCGTAGAGTTCGGCCGCCGCGGCCGCGGCCCCGGGCAGCAGGGCATGCACCTCGGCCTCGCGCCCGGCGATCAGGCGATCGCGCAGCGCCATCTGGCCGGCATAGGCCTCGTCGACCTCCAGCCAGTCCGCCGGGTCGAGCGGCTGGATGCCGGGCAGCCGCCGCGTGGCCGGGTCGGCCCAGGGCGCGACCGGCAGCCGGGTCTGGAAAACCTCGTCCATGCCCCCGGTGCTAGCCGATCGCGCGGGCCGGGGGAAGCCGGGCGCGGGGGGCCTTGCCCCCCGG
>CAYUXM010000351.1:0-2489 GCA_964448765.1 uncultured Rhodobacterales bacterium | reverse complement strand
GCGCGGTGAACAGCGATTTCACCTGCGTCGCGATGCTCGCGCTTTCGACAAGCTCGTCCGTCAGGCCGCCGGGCCCGGCATGCAGCATCCGCGCGACCAGCGCGTTCTCGGCATAGTCGAAGGCCGCCGCGAGGATCGCCGGCAGCGTCGCCAGCCCCCGGTAGCGCCCCGCCGGCGCCAGCCGCAGCGTCGCCCAGACCAGCGTCAGCGCCATGAACGGCGGATAGAACCGGTCAAGCTGCAACTGGACCTGCAGGTAGAAATCCCGCCCCTCGGCGCTCAACTCCGCCAGGAAGGCGCGGGCCGCCGCGATGTCGTAGCCGCCGGGGCGCAGGTCGAAGATCGGCAGCCCCCCGGCGGCGTCGGCGATGCGCGGCGCGGACCATGCCATGATCGCGACGTATAGCCCGATCGTCACCGCCACGACCGACCCGTAAAACACCTGTCGCACCATGCTGCCCACTCGCCCCACAACCCTTGCTTGCAGGGTAGCGAAGCGCGGGCCAAAACGGAAGCGCCGGGCGGCTACCCGGCCTGTTCGCCGAACCAGACCGCCGCGCCGATCAGCGCCGCGGCCAGAAGCACGGCCAGCGCGATCTTGATCCACGACCATGGCCGTTCACCGCGGACCTTGCCGGTCTGGCCGTTCACGACGAATCGGTAGCTCTTGCCGCGGAACCTGTAGGCCGCCGTCCAGATCGGCAGCAGCACGTGCTTGAAGGTTTCCGCCGACCAGTCGGTGTCGATCGCTTCCACCCGCTGCTCGTCGCCGCCGATGTCGCGGCGCACGTCGGACTGGATCACCCGCGCCATCACCTCGCGGCCGCGGTCACGGGCGACGGGCAGGCCGACCGTGTAGCCCTCGGCCTCGAAGCCGGCGAGATAGTCGGGCGCATAGACGATCAGCGCCGACAGGTCCCAGGGTTGCAGCGCCTCGGAATGGCCGCGCGGCAGGCTTTCCGCGCCGAGGATCAGCACGTCGTCGAAATCCCGCGCGACAAGGCCCGAAACCCGCGTCCAGCGCACCTTGCGCACCCGTTCCTGCACCGTCTGGCGCTTGCCGTTGCGGGTGACGGTGCGGGTTCGGGTCTCGTAATAGGCGTCGCCGCGCTGGCCGCGGTAGCGGCTGCGGGTGCGGGCGTCGAAGGTCCAGAACGGGGTGTAGACGCCGCGCATCCTGCGCCCCTTTCGGGCGAATTCCGCCACGCCGGACGGGGCGAACCACAGCCGGCCCAGCCAGTCCGCCAGCGCGTCGCGGGCCTCGGCCTCGGTCAGTGCGAAGGGGATCAGGCCCTGCGGCTTGATCAGCCGGTGGGTGCCGGTTCCGGTCACCACCGGGGTGGCGCAGAACGGGCATTCGGTGGCGTGAACCTCGTCGCGGATCTCGATCAGCGCGCCGCAATTGGGACAGGAGAGCGTGCGCAGCTCCTCGACCTCGGAAGCCGGCAGGCGCTGCGCCAGCCCCTCGTCGAGGTCGAGTTCCCGCAGCCGCGCGGCGCCCTGGCCGACGGCTGCGGGGATCGGCTGTTCGTGGCCGCAATGGTCGCATACGAGGCGATCGACGCCGGGCGCGAACCGCAGGTCCGCGCCGCAGGCCTCGCAGGGGTAGTGCTGCTCGACCCCGTCCCTGGCCACGGCTCACCCCGCGGGCGGCGGCGGTGGCGGCATCACGGTGAAGAGCCGCGCAAGCTCGGCCACGTCCTCGGCCCGGGTCCATCCGGCATAGCCGGGCGCCCAGACGAGGCTGTCGCGGGTGAAGGCGCCCTCGGTCACCATCCGGCCCAAGTCGCCGCGACCGAACGGCCCGGTCGTCTGGCCGGCGCGGGCGACATGCCAGACGGTCTCCTGCGGCGGCGGCGGCGGGGCGGGCGGGGCCGTTGCCGCGGGTTGCGCGGCGGGCGCCGCGCCCCAGGGCCCGGCCTGCGCCATCTGCGCGCCCATGCCCATGCCCATGCCCGCGCCGATCGCCGCGCCCATGCCCGAGCCGGGGGTTTCGGCGGCCTTGCCCATCGCCTCGGCGGCGGCGAACTGGCCGTAGCGGTGCAGATCGCCCGCGATGCCCATCGAGGTGCGGGTGTCGAGCACCTTTTCCACCGCCTCGGGCAGCGAGACGTTCTCGATCCAGAATTCCGGCAGCTCGATCCCGTAGGCCGAGACCACCGGCTTGATCGCCTCGGCGACCAGCTTGGCGAGGTCGGCGGTATTGGCGGCCATGTCGAGCACCGGGATGCCCGATCCGGCGACGATCCGGCTGAAGGCCTGCACGATCACGTTGCGGATCTGGAAACTGATCTCGTCGGAGGTGAACTCGCCGTCGGTGCCGACGATCTCGGTCATGAAGCGGCCCGGGTCGGTCACCCGCATCGCGTAGCTGCCATAGGCCCGCAGCCGGATCGGCCCGAATTCCGGATCGCGGCAGATCACCGGGTTCTTTGTGCCCCATTTCTGGTTGGTGAACCGGGTGGTGTTGACGAAGTAGATTTCCGACT
>CAYUXM010000350.1:0-2511 GCA_964448765.1 uncultured Rhodobacterales bacterium | reverse complement strand
CCCGGCCCTCCGGCACGATCAGCCGGCGCATGGCGGTGCATTTCTGCCCGGCCTTCACCGTCATCTCCGCCGCCGCCTCCTTCACGAATTGCGCGAATTCGGGCGAGTCAGGGTCTGCATCGGGGCCAAGGACAGCGGCGTTCAGGCTGTCCTGTTCGGCGATGAACCGCGTGCCGGCATCCAGCATGCCCTTGTGCGCCCGCAGCCGCCCGGCGGTGGCGGCGGACCCGGTGAAGCTGACCACGTCCTGCGGGCCGAGCCGGTCCAGCAGGTCGCCCACCGGGCCGACGATCAGTTGCGCGGCGCCCTCGGGCAGCAGGCCGGAGTCGAGGATCAACCGGAACGCGGCATGGGTCAGGTAGCTGGTCTGCGTCGCCGGTTTCACGATCGCCGGAACCCCGGCCAGCAGCGCCGGCGCCAGCTTTTCCAGCATCCCCCAGACCGGGAAGTTGAAGGCGTTGATCTGCACCGCCACGCCGCGCAGCGGCACGGCGACATGCCGGCCAAGGAAGGTACCGTCGCGCGACAGCCGTTCCACCCCGCCATCCAGATGCACCATCCCGTCGGGCATTTCGCGCCGCGCCTTCGAGGCCATCGTCGCCATCGTGACGATCCCGCCCTCGATGTCGATCCAGCCATCCTTGCGGGTGGCGCCGGTCAGCGGGTTGAGCGCGTAAAGCTCTTCCTTCCGCTCCGTCAGGTGGCCCGCCAGCGCCTTGACCATGCGCGCCCGGTCGTGAATGCCCATCGCGCGCAGCGCCGGGCCGCCCCGGTCGCGCGCCCAGGCCAGCGCCGCGCCCATGTCGGACGGGTCGGACCCGGCGCGCGCGATCGGGTCGCCCGTCACCGGGCTGTCGATCACCTGCGCCGCCGCGCCCGGCCCGATCCAGCGCCCGTGAAGATAGCTTTCCGGTTCAAGCATCTGGTCCTCCCCCGCTGCCGCGCGCAGTCTGGCGCGGCTTTGCCGTCCGCGCAACACTCTTGACCGCCCGGTCGGCTTTGTGCAGCATCCCGCCAGCAGGGAGGACAGCGATGACACCCGAGGAACGGGCAAGCCGCAGCGCGGCCGCGATGCGCGCCGGCGATCGCGCCGCGGACTGGTTCGGGCACGAGATCGTCGCGGTCGGCCCGGGTACCGCGACGCTCAGGATGCGGGTGCGGGACGAACATCTCAACGGCCACGGCATCTGCCACGGCGGCGTGATCTTCACGCTCGCCGATACCGCCTTCGCCTATGCCTGCAACAGCTACAACCGTCTCGTCGTCGCCCAGCACAACACGATCAGCTATCTCAGCCCCGGCAAGCCGGGCGAGATGTTGACGGCCGTGGCGGTGGAGGCCAGCCGCGCCGGGCGCTCGGGCATCTACGACGTCACCGTGACCGGCGAGGACGGGCGCAAGGTGGCGCTGTTTCGCGGCGCCTCGCGCCAGATCGACGGCCAGCATTTCGAGGAAGAGACATGAGAGAGGCGTTTCTCTGCGACGGGCTGCGCACGCCGATCGGCCGCTACGGCGGCGCGCTGGCCGCCGTGCGGCCCGACGATCTGCTGGCCCATGTCATGCGCGAGGTGATGGCGCGGGTGCCGGGCCTGCCCGGCGCGAATGTCGACGAGGTGCTGATCGGCTGCGCCAACCAGGCCGGCGAGGACAATCGCGACGTCGCGCGCATGGCGGTCTTGCTGGCCGGGCTGCCCGACAGCGTGCCGGGCGCGACGATCAACCGGCTGTGCGGATCGGGCCTCGACGCGGTGGGGCAGGCGGCGCGGGCGGTCAGGACCGGCGAATGCGACGTGGTGATCGCGGGCGGGGTGGAAAGCATGTCGCGCGCGCCCTTCGTGATGCCGAAGGCCGATGCCGCCTTCTCGCGATCCGCCGAGATCTTCGACACCACGATCGGCTGGCGGTTCGTCAACCCGGTCCTCAAGGCGCAGTACGGCACCGATTCGATGCCCGAGACGGCCGAGAACGTGGCCGCCGAGTTCGATATCGGCCGCGCCGATCAGGACGGGTTCGCGGCCCGCTCGCAGGCCCGCGCCGCCGCCGCCATCGCCTCGGGCCGGATGGCCGAGGAAATCGCGCCGGTGCCGGTGCCGCAGCGCCGGGGCGACCCGGTGATCGTGGAGACCGACGAACATCCCCGCGCCACCACGGTGGAGAAGCTGGGCCAGTTGCCCGCCCCGTTCCGGCAGGGCGGCAGCGTCACGGCGGGCAACGCCTCGGGCGTGAACGACGGCGCGGCGGCGCTGATCGTCGCCTCGGAGATCGCGGTGAAGCGCTTCGGCCTGACGCCGCGGGCGCGGATCACGGGCCTTGCCACCGCCGGCGTGGCGCCGCGGATCATGGGGATCGGCCCGGCCCCGGCGACCCGCAAGCTGCTGGGCCGGCACGGGCTGACGGTGGCCGATATCGACCTGGTCGAGCTGAACGAGGCCTTCGCCGCGCAGGCGCTGGCCGTCACCCGGATGCTGGGCCTGCCCGACGATGCCGAGCATGTGAACCCCAATGGCGGGG
>CAYUXM010000349.1:0-2520 GCA_964448765.1 uncultured Rhodobacterales bacterium | reverse complement strand
GGGCGATCCGCTCGGCCTCGGCGCAGGCGTCTTTCGCGGCCCGGACCGCCTCGTACCTGGCCCGTTCCGGGGGTGCGAGATCGAGGGCCAGCTCGCCGTCGTCGCAGGCGGACGCGGCGGGGGTGAACGGTGGCAGGTTGCACTGGACGCACAGCCCGGAGATGAGCGCCCCGCAGCCGCCGCAGCGGAACGGCTTGCCGGGATAGTCGGGGTCGGGGTCGGGTTCCAGAACCTCGGCGGCGAGCGTGTCGTGGGGGGAGCAGCCGTCGAGAATCCGCTGCACGGTGGACTTCGCGACGCCGATCGCGTGGGCGACGCCGCGGATGCTGGCGCCGGAGGCGCGTTTACGGACGACGGCTTCGGCCGTTTGTCGCGGTAGGGTCATGGCCCCAGAGTCCTCGCTGCCATCCTGGCGGGGCGCCGAGGAGGCGCCCACCGATAGGGTACCACACGCCCCTAGAACCGCCAATGCGGATATTGGGCGTATCACCCCAGCGTAGCGGGTGGGGTGTACCGATTTCCACCGTAGGGCGGAGGCCCTAGCGGGGCTTCTTCGGGTCAATGAGGCAGGCGTCCATGGCGACTGTGGCGCGGGCCTGGGCGATCATCCGCGTGGCCTGGTTCCAGCTCAGCGGCAGGCTCGGAATCGCGGCCCACCGGCCGATGGTCCCGGCGAGCGTATTGATCTGCCGCGCGGCGAAGTGCACCTCGTAGTGGTGCCCGTCGGCCAGCGCGATGAGCACGTAGCAGCCGAGCACTTTCGACCACTTGACGAGGATTCGAATCTGGTCGGGGTTGTCGGAATGGTCGAGCACAATGCTATCCTCGGGCCTTCTTTCGCTTCGCGGGCGCTCGCAGTTCCTTGGGCAGCGGGAGGCCGACTTCCTTGTCGTCGGGCTTGGGTCGTTTTGCAAGGAGCACGTCGACCATGGCGCTCTTCTTGGCCGTCGCCGGCGGCCGCTCGCCCAGGAGTTCCTCGCTCAAGTCGGCGAGCTGCTGCTTGTCGTGCAAGTTCCAGTACGCTTCGCTCAAGGGGCCGGCCTGGTCGTTGAGCCAGGCCCGCTCGAGGTCGAGGTTGAGGAATGCAAAGACCGCCTCCACGTCCTCCGCCCAGACCTGTTTGCTGGGTCCCTCGTCGCCCTGCCAGAAGAGGCCGGCGCAGGCCCGGGCGACCACGTCGTCCACGTCGGGGCACTCGACGAGCTTGCGGAACACGGCGGGCCGCGCGTAACGCCGCTTCTTGTCGCCCACCAGCTCGGCGATGTCCTCGCCCGGCGGGTGCCATTGCCAGCCGGCGGCGAGCAGGATCTCGTTGAACCCGGTAACGCCCCGCTCGTGCAGCAGCTCCTCGGCGATGAGGTACCGCTGCCAGTCGACCCGCCAATCGGCCAGGCGGCGTGCGAACTGGGCCCGCCGTTCTTTGGCCTTGCGAGCCTCCTCGGCCCGGGCCGCCTTCTTCTCAGCCGGCGTCCTGTCAGCCGGCGGCTTGGCTTTCGCTTCGGCCTTCGCCTTGCCGTTCTTCTCCGGCTCGTAGCTGGCGGCGAACTGGGTCTGGAGCTTGTCCCACAGCTTCGCATTGGTCGCGACCTCGATGCTTGTTCCGTTTCGCGGAAAACCGGGAATCTCGACGATCCCGAGCTTCTCCCGCTGCGCGGGCGTCGGCGTGAAGAAGGGCACGTCGCGATGGCGCCTGCCGTCCCACTGCGAACCCTCCAGGCACCGGCCGACCGATTGGACGCTGGCAAACAGGTCGTCGGCGAAGTCGTCGGCCGGCGGCAGCGACTCCCCTTCGGCCCGGTAGCGGAAGAAGTCCTCGACCACCTGGCCGACGAACGCGGGCGGCCCGGGGACGCGGCACAGTTCGCGGGCGTGCGTCGCCGGTATTTCGCCCGAAATAACCCGGGCCTGCACGGCCTTCGGCAGCTTCAACAGCCGCAACCGATTGGCGATGTACGGCTGGCTCTTGCCGAGCCGCCGGCCCAGCTCGGCCTGGGTCGGCGCGCCGTCCCCGTCGAGGAGCGCCCGCAGCCCGGCCGCCTCCTCGATCGGGTCGAGGTCCTTGCGCTGGAGGTTCTCCAGCACGGCCAGTTCGCGGGCCGCCCGGTCGTCGAGCGGGCGGATTTCGACCGGCACGGGGTTGAGGCCGGCCTTGAGCGCCGCCCGGTAGCGGCGCTCGCCGGCGACGATCTCATAGCGCTTGCCGACGGGGCGGACGACGATCCGCTGCAGGAGCCCGTGGGCGCGGATCGACTGGGCCAGTTCCTCGATCTCGGCGTCGGGGAACTGCCGCCGCGGGTTGTAGGGGCTCGGGTCGAGCTGGTCGACGGACAGCTCGGCCGGCGTGCCGGAAGGCGGCGAATCGGCGACGGGCGCCGGCTTGCGCCGCGTGCGGGCCTTCGTGATAAGTTTGGGTTGGGTGGCCGTGGCCATCGTTTTGCTCCTTTCGGTTTTCGGTACGATTTTTGGCAGTGCGGCGCACGCCGCACAGTCGCATACGCTCACGTCGTCCTCTCCGGGTTG
>CAYUXM010000348.1:0-2525 GCA_964448765.1 uncultured Rhodobacterales bacterium | reverse complement strand
GCACCAGTTCCTCGGTATGGGCGGCGCTGCCCTCGATCCAGATCATCAGCGTGCGCGCCGAGAGCGCGCGCAGCACCGGGTCGTCGGGATCGTCGGGGTCCACCACCTCGCAGATCGAGCCGCCGGAATCGCAGACGAAATTCGGATAGCCGTAAAGCTCCTGCGCGCGGGCGGCGAAATGGCCGGTGTCCATCAGCGCGGCGATTTCCGCCACCCGGTGCTGATCCTGCCGCTTGCGATACTCGTCGAAGGCCAGCCCGCCCTTGCCCGGATCGCCGGGCTTGCCGAGGTAGGTGGACAGCGGCGCGAGATTGTCGAAGGTGATGTTCGAGGCGATGCGCACCGAATCCGTCATCAGGAGTTGCCGCAGAAGCGGCACCTTCATCGCCTCGCGCTTGAAATTGTCGGCGATGTGTTCGCCCATGTAGCGGGTGCCGATCCGGTAATCGATCGAGTAGTGGAACCACGCGCCCGAGGCGCGCAGGATGTTCGAGACATGGGTCTTGCCCAGCCCCGACATGCCGAACAGCGTCACGCGTTTCCGGGGCGCCGCGCGCCAGGCCTGCGCATTGGGGTAAAGCATCGTCGTCCGTCCCGCCTTGGTCGGCCCTGTCCTAGCCCGGCATGGGCCGGGTTTCACGCGGATTCTGCGCGCCGATGGCCCGGAAGCCGGCCGTCGAGGACCAGAAGGCCCAGCGCAAGGATCGCGAAGCCCGCATAGGCCCGCAAGGGCAGCGCCTCGTCATAGACCAGCGCGCCCAGGATCGGGGCGACGGGCGCGACGAGCAGCGTGACCAGCAGCAGGTTGCCCGCCCCGGCCAGCGCGAGGATGCGGTAATAAAGCAGGTAGGCCAGCGCAGAGGCGACGGCGGCCAGGTAGATCAGCGCGGCCCAGGCGGACGGGCCATAGGCCAGCGTGGGCCTGCCGTCGACGGCAAGCGCCAGGGGCAGCATCAGCAGGCTTGCGCCGGTCAGCATCGCGGCCGCCGCGACCTCGGCCCGCATGCCTGCGAAGGCGCCGCGCCCGAAGGCGGCCGCCAGCGCGTAGGAAAGCGTCGCGCCCAGCACCGCCATCTGCCCCAGCGCACGGGGATCGAAGCTGCGCAGATGGTCGAGGCCGATCGCCGTTGTCACGCCGGCAAAGCCCAGCACCACCCCGGCGGCCTTGCGCCGTGTCAACCGCTCGTCGCCGAAGACCAGCGCCGCGACAAGGACGCCGAAGACCGCCGTGGTGCCGTTCAGGATCGCGGCCAGGCCGGATTCGATCCGTGTCTGGCCCCAGACGATCAGCGTGAACGGCAGGGCGTTGTTCAGCAGCCCCATCGCCAGCCCGGCCGGAACCAGCCGCGACAGGGGCGGCACCGGCAGGCGGCGAAACACCACCCAGCCCCACATCAGCAGGGCCGCGCCGCCGACACGGATCGCCACGGTGGTCAGCACGCCGACCTCTGCCAGCGCCGCGCGGTTGGCCAGAAAGCTGGCCCCCCAGATCAGCGACAGAAGGCCCATCAGGGCCCAGGCAACAGGGGTGAGCGTGGTCTGGCGCATGGGCGGCATAAGCGCCCGCGCGACGGGCCGGCACAACCCGGAACCTGCGCCTTGGCGCAGGCCCCGGCCCACCGGGCCCCGTCAGAACCGCTGCGTCAGCCTGAGCCCCACGCCCAGCACCTCGTTGTCCTCGAACTCCGCGCCGATGACCTGTGTCGTCGCATCGCCGAGCCAGACGTAGCGCAGGCCCAGCCCGATCTCGGTCCGGTCGATCCGGTAGGTCGCGCCGATCCCGATCGCGGTATAGCCGTCGCGCGGGGCGAGGTTGCCCTGGATATCGCCATTCGCCGGTTCATGGGTCAGCGTCACCGCGCCCGACCAGCGCTCGTTGAGCCGCCGGCCGAGGCCGAGGGAATAGGTCACGTAATCGCTTTCGTAGTTGATCAGCGACCGGCCGGTCCGGTCCTCGTAGGCCACCGGCGTGATGTCGAATTCCGACCAGTCCTGCCAGCGGATCGAGCCGAACAGCAGCGTATCCTCGGCGATGCCCGACTGGAATTCGAGGTTGACCGATTGCGGGATCGTCGTGGTGAAGGGCGTGGCGCCGATCGGCGTGCCGTTCAGGGTTTCGGTGGCCGCGAACTCGTGCTCGATCTCGGAATTGTAGGTCAGCGCGACACGCAGCGCGATGTCGGGAATCTCGTAGGCCGCGCCGATCACGTATCCGGCCTCGTGGTTGCGATCCACGTCCAGACCATAGGCATTGCCGGCCAGCGACAGGCCGGACAGTTGCGCCTCGATCCCCTGCAGCCGCACGCCGCCGAACACGCTGACCCGATCGGCCAGACGGTAGCGCAGCAGCGCGGTGATATCCGACCCCGTCAGTTCGGCCTTGGTGCCGCGCAGCGGATAGGTCGCGTCGGCATCGGAATAATCGACATCGGCGCCCACCGACTGGTCGTAGATCAGCGCGAGGTCGACACGGTCGGTCACCGCCATCTTCACGCCGAAGGTCAGCGTGCCGTAGGTCGGCGCCA
>CAYUXM010000347.1:0-2526 GCA_964448765.1 uncultured Rhodobacterales bacterium | reverse complement strand
TCATCGCCGCCACCCGCGCGCTCGACCGGATCCTCACCGCCGGGCGCTACGTGATTCCGTTCTGGTTCTCGCCCGAGGCCCGCGTTGCGCATCATCGCGCCCTGCGCTATCCCGACGCGGTGCCGGCCTACGGCTACTGGCCCGGTTTCGTCCCCGAGGTCTGGTGGTGGGAGGAGTGATCATGCTCGCACGCGTCTTCGCCGTCGCCGCGCTCGTCGCGCTGTCGGCCTGCAACACGGTCGAGGGCATCGGCGAGGACGTTTCCGCCGGTGCGCGTTCCGTGCGCAGCATGTTCTGATCTCCGCGCCAAGAATTGTCTTTTCAGACCGGGGGCTTGGTGGCACCCTTGCGCCATGGGGCACCGGTCCGGGGAGGCGGAGATGAAGTGGCACCATGTGCAGGACAACTGGCCCGCGTTCTTCGACGCGATCCTCGACCGCTGGCCCGAGGCCGACGCGGCGGAGCTTGAGGATATCGACGGCGACCAGCGCGCCTTCGTGCGCTACATCGCCGGGCTGACCGAACAGGAGCCCGCCGAGGCCGCGCAGGAAATCCGCGACTGGCTGGTCGGCGAACTGCCCTCCGACGTGGTGATGGACCCGCGCCACGACGATCACTCGATCCAGCTGTCGGGCAAGTTCCTGCCCGAGGGCGAGGACGAATTCGACGACGACGCGCGCTACGGCGACGACAGCCGCGACTGATCCGCCCGCCGCGCCGCCACCGGGTTTTGGTCTTGAAATATCCCGCGGGGGAGGTCCGGCCGGACCGGCCGGACCCGGGGGCGCGAAGCCCCCGCGCGGCACCGGCCGGTCCGCCCCGCCGTCAGACCAGGCTCGTCACCCACAGGATCGTCGCGTCCTCTTCCGAGACCGAGATCACGTTGTGGCCCATCGTCGCGTCGTAATAGGCGCTGTCGCCGCGGCGCAGGTCCACCGGCTCGTAGAACTCGGTGTAAAGCCGCACGATCCCGGTCAGGACATGCAGGAATTCCTCGCCGTCGTGCCGCACCCAGCCGCCGAATTCCTCCAGCCGGCGGGCGCGGATCCGCGCGCGGTAGGGCAGCATCCGTTTCTTCGTCAGGCCGCCGGCCAGAAGTTCGTGTTCATAGGTCGCGGTGGCCTGCCCCTGCCCCTCGCCCGACACGGTCACCACCATCCGGCCGGTCACCTGGGTGTTCGACGGCGGGGTGAACAGCTGCGGGATCGTGATCGCCAGCCCGTCCGCCAGCTTCTTGAGCGCCTCGTAGGTCGGCGACATCTGGCCGTTCTCGATCTTCGACAGCGTCGAACGCGCCAGCCCGGCCTGGCCCGCCGCCTGTTCCAGCGTCCAGCCGCGGGCCTTGCGCAACTCGCGCACCCGGACACCGAGGTTGAGCGGCTCGGCCGGTTCGTCGGCCCCCTCGGCGCGGGCGATGCGGATGATCCGGGTCTGGTCGGGATCGTTCATCTCGGGCGGGCTCCTGCGGCTTGGCCCCGTATCTGGGCGAATTCCACGCGGCTTGCAACGCCCCCGGCGGCGGCGTAGCAGGGCGCATGCTGTCCGTCGTTCACGGCCCCCCGCCGGCGCCCTGCCCCGCGCCGTTCAACCTTGCCGCCCATGTGCTGGCCGCCGGGACGGCGCGGCCCGACCGCAGCGCGCTGCAGATCCTGCGCCCGACCGGCGCCGAACGCTGGAGCCATGCGCGGCTGCGCGCGGCGGTGCTGGGCGCCGCCCGGATGATGCGCGACCGCGGCCTTGCGCCGGGTGACCGGGTGCTGTTGCGGCTGGGCAACGGGCCGGCCTTCCCGGTGGCCTTCCTCGGCGCGGTGGCGGCCGACCTCGTGCCGGTGCCGACCTCGGCGCTGTTGACCGAACCGGAAGTGGCGCTGATCGCCGCCGAAACCCGGCCCGGCCTGGTGCTCGCCGATCCGGGCATCGCCCTGCCGCCCGACAGCGCCGCCGCCGTGGTCGCCGGCGCCGAGGTGCTTGCGGCGCAGGACGGCCCGGCGCTGGACCCGGTGCCGGGCGATCCCGACCGGCCGGCCTATATCGTCTACACTTCCGGCTCTTCGGGCCGGCCGCGCGCGGTGGTCCATGCCCATCGCGCGGTCTGGGCGCGGCGGATGATGTGGCAGGGCTGGTACGGGCTGGGGCCGGAGGACCGGCTGCTGCATGCCGGATCGTTCAACTGGACCTACACGATGGGCACCGGGCTGATGGATCCCTGGGCGGCCGGCGCGACCGCGCTGATCCCCGCGCCGGGGCTCGACCCGGCCGCGCTGCCGCTGCTGCTCAGGCGCTTCGACGCGACGATTTTCGCCTCGTCTCCGGGCATCTACCGCAGGATCCTCAGGCAGCATGACAGGCTCGACCTGCCGCGCCTCAGGCACGGGCTCTCGGCCGGCGAAAGCCTGCCAGAGACGCTGCGCGCGGCCTGGCAGGCGGCCACGGGCCGGCCGGTCTACGAGGCGCTGGGGATGACCGAATGTTCCACCTTCGTCTCCGCCGCGCCGGGCCGGCCGGCGCCGCCGGGCGCGATCGGCT
>CAYUXM010000346.1:0-2536 GCA_964448765.1 uncultured Rhodobacterales bacterium | reverse complement strand
TCATGCCGGAATAGTGCTTCTGCCAGCCTTCCTCGAACAGCGCCTGCTTGGAGAACTTCTCCTTCGGGTCGACGATCAGGATCTTCGCGGTCGGGTTCCGCTCGCGCAGGACATGGGCGACCATGCTGATCCGCTCGTAGGGGCCCGGCGGGCAGCGGTAGGGATTGGGCGGCGCGACCATGCAGTAAAGCCCGCCCTCCGGCATCGCCTCGATCTGCGCCTTGAGAAGCTGGGTCTGCGGCCCGGCCTTGTAGGCATGCGGCATGATCTCGGCCGCGGCCAGATCCCAGCCCGGCACCGCGCCGTCCCTGAAATCGATCCCCGGCGCGATCACCAGCCGGTCGTAGGACAGCACCTCGCCGCTGGCGAGCGTGACGGTCTTCGCGTCGCGGTCCACGCCCTCGGCGGTGGTCTGGGCCAGCGTGATGCCATACTCGCCGGTCAGCTTGTCGTAGCTGTGCGCGAGGCTTTCGAAGGTCCGGAAGCCGCCGATGTAGAGGTTGGAGAAATAGCAGGTGTAGTAGGTCGCGTTCGGTTCCACCAGCGTCACGTCGATGGCGCCGTCGCTGTCCTTGGCGATGTAGCGCGCGCAGGTCGCGCCGCCGGTGCCGCCGCCGATCACGACGACGCGGGGCTTGGCCTGGCCGATCACGGCCGGGGCGGCCAGCGTGGCCGCGGTGAAGGCGGCCGCGCCGCCCAGGAATGTCCGTCTGTTATGTGCCACTTGTACTCCCTCCCTTGAGTTACTCTCGGTCACTGGGGTTCCAGCGTCGCGTAATAGGCCGCGAGCGCCGCAATCTCTTCGTCGGTCAGGCGCCCGGCCATCATCTGCATCACCGGATGCGGGCGCAGTTTCTGCTTGTAGGCATGCATCGCGACCACGAAATCCTCCTCGGGCCAGGCCACGATCGACGGGATGCCCTGGTCGGAGCCGTCGCCCTGGTGGCAGGTGCCGCATTCCGAGGCGAGGTATTCGCCGAAATCCGGATCGCCCTGCAGCGCCAGCACCTCGTCGGCCAGCTGCGGCTGGGTGGTGATGATGCTGGGCTCGGCCTCGGGGATGTCGCGCGGCTTGTCGGAAAACTCGCGCATGAAGGCGATCAGGTCGGCCCTGTCCTGCGGATCCTTGAGCCCGCGATAGGCCATCCGGGTGCCCGAGACCAGCGCCTTGGGATTGTCGATATAGGCATCGAGCGTCTCGAAGGTCCAGGTCAGCCCGTCGGCGCCCATCCGCTCCATGCTCTTGGAATACTTGAAGCCCTCGACCGCGCCGGCGCGGCGGCCGAAGATGCCGTTCAGCGGCGGCCCGATCCGGTTGCGCGCCTCGGGGCCGATCATGTGGCAGCCCTTGCACTGGTTCCAGAAGCCCTCGCCGCGATCGGCGTCGCCGGCCAGCTGTGCCATCGCCGGGCCTGCAAGGCCCGCCAGCAGCGCGATCGTCACCGTGAATCCTGCGTGGCGCATCGCGCCCGTCCTCCCCTCACTCGTCCGGCACCAGCGTATGGGGACGGCCGCTGCGGGCAAATGTCCCCAAAAGGATAGGCAGGCACACCGGAGTATTCATGCCCGTGGCCCTGCCCGATCGGTCCTCCCGACCTGCCGGGGGGCCGTCCGGGGGCGGTGCCGCGACCGCCCCCGGACCCGTGTCACATCGCGCCCGCGGTGGCGATATAGGCGATCACCGCGTCGATCTCTTCCTGCTTGCGCAGGCCGGCGAAGGACATCTTGTTGCGCGGGATGTAGCCGCGCGGATCGGCCAGGTAGGCGCCCAGCGTCTCGTCGGTCCAGACCAGGCCCTCCTCGCCCGCCTCCAGCATCGCCTTGGAGTAGCGGAAGCCCTCGATCGCGCCGGCCTGGTGGCCGATCACGCCGTTCAGGTGCGGGCCGGTGCCGTTGCGGGCGCCCTCGCCGATCTTGTGGCAGGCCTTGCACTTGTTGAACACCCGCTCGCCCTTGGAGACGAGTTCGGGGTCGTAGGCCGCGGCCATCTCCGTCGCCGGTTCCTCGGCCGCGGCAGGCTCGGCCTCGGCGGTCTCGGTCGCCTCGGGCGCGGACGCCTCGGCCGAGGCCATGATCGGCGGCAGGGTGCCGGCGGGCTTGCCGTCGGCATCCTCGGGCGTGACGCCGAGATCGACGGCGCGCTTGGTGATTTCCACCGGGTCGCGG
Organism: uncultured Rhodobacterales bacterium; assembly: GCA_964448765.1. Taxonomy (GTDB): domain Bacteria; phylum Pseudomonadota; class Alphaproteobacteria; order Rhodobacterales; family Rhodobacteraceae; genus JANSXY01. The sequence goes on along the minus strand of CAYUXM010000346.1, from coordinate 370 downwards.
CACTCGCTCATGCAGGGTTCGGCCGAGAAGCGCGGATATTCCGTCTCCGCGCGATCGTCGACGATGAAACCCTCGGCATTGGGCAGCACGACCTCGGTGAAGTTCTCGTGGCTGAGCACGAAGTCGTCCTCCACCAGGCCGTTCGAATAGAGGATGTAGGCGACCATCGCGTAGGTGTCGTCGGCGCTGATCGTCTGCGCCGCGCCGAAGGGCATCGAGCGGTGGATGTAGTCCCACACCGTCGAGGCATAGGGCCAGTAGGAGCCCACGGTCTTGACCGGACGGCGATCCTGCAGGCTGCCGAGCCCGCCGGCCAGCGGCGGCCAGCTGTCGATCCCCTCGGCGAAATCGCCGTGGCAGGCCGCGCAGG
>CAYUXM010000345.1:0-2551 GCA_964448765.1 uncultured Rhodobacterales bacterium | reverse complement strand
CGATCCCGGCGACGTGGCCGAGAATGCCGCCGCCGCGCGGCTTGCCGCCGCGCTGGTGCCGGATCCGGATGCCGCCGGGCTCGACCTGACACAGCCGCATTCGGGCCGGGTCAACCTCAAGGCGCGGGGGCCGGGGGTGGCGATGGTCGAGGCCGGGGCGGTGCTGGCGCTGAACCGGATCGACCCGGCGCTGACGTTGGCGACGCTGCCGCCCTTCGCCCGCGTGGCGCGGGGCACGCTGGTCGGCACCGTCAAGATCATCACCTACGCGGTGCCGGGCCGGGCGCTGGAGGCCGCCGCCGCGGCGGCGCGCGGCGCGGTGACGGTGCGCCCGGTCACGGTGGCCAGCGCCGGGCTCTTGCTGACCGAGGTGCCGGGCCAGCCTGCGAAGCTCAACGACAAGGGCCGCGCGGCGGTGGAGGGGCGGCTGGCCGCGCTGGGCATCGCGCTGGCCGAGTGCCGCACGGTGCCGCACGACCGCGCCGCGATCGCCGGGGCGCTGGCCGGGATGGCCGGCGGGATGCTGTTGATCCTGACCGGGTCGGCCACCTCGGATGCCGGCGATGACGCGCCCGCCGCGCTGCGCGACGCGGGCGGCAGCGTGGCGCGGTTCGGCATGCCGGTCGATCCCGGCAACCTGCTGTTTCACGGCCGGCTCGGCGCGCGCCCGGTGATCGGCCTGCCGGGCTGCGCGCGCAGCCCGGCGCTCAACGGCGCCGACTGGGTGCTCGACCGGCTGGCCTGCGGGCTCGAGGTCACCGACGACGATATCGCCGCGATGGGCGTGGGCGGGCTGCTCAAGGAAATCCCGATCCGCGGCCAGCCGCGGGAGCGATGACGGGCGCCGGCCCGTCCTACCCGGCGTAGCTGTCGCGACGCCGGAGCCAGGCCATCGGATAGGGCAGGCCGGCCTCGTAGCGGCCGCGCGGCATCAGGTCGAGCAGGCCATAGGCGGCGTTGAACGCCTCCAACCCCCGGGCATAGGCCGAGTAGCAGTGGTAGACCGCGCCGTCCGCGTCACGCTCGAAGGTCGAGAATCCGGGCGCCTCGGGACCCGGCGTCGGCGCCTTGCCGTAGTTGTAGATCCGCGCCTCGGGCGCGAGATCCTCGCCAGAGAAGGCGACGCCGAAGTCGCGGTTGAACCGGCCGTCGCCGGTGGACACCCAGCGCATGTCCCAGCCCATCCTTTCGCGATAGGCCATCAGCTTTTCCAGCGGCGCGGCGGAAACCAGCACCAGCGACACGCCGCGGGCGGCAAGATGCGGGGTCAGGCCGTTCAGGCTGTCCATCCAGAACGAGCAGATCGGGCAGCCCGCGTCCCAGTCCGGCCCGTACATGAAATGATAGACCGCCAGTTGCCGGTGCGGGCCGAAGAGATCGCCCAGCCGCAGCGCGCCTTCGGGCCCGACGAAGCGGTAATCGGCCTCGATCCGCACCCGCGGCAGCGCCCGGCGCGCGGCGGCCAGCCAGTCGCGCGCGCGGGTCAGCGCGATCTCTTCGTCCAGCAGCGCGCGTCGGGCCTCCAGCCAGGTCGCCCGGTCCACATCCTGCCGATCCGGCGCCTGCCCTGTCTCCGCCTGCCCGTCCATTCGCGTCCCCCGTTCTGCACCCGCGTCGCGGGCGGAGTTTCGGGCCGTCGCCCGCGCTGCGCAAGCCGGTCGTCGCCGGCTCGCACCGATTTCCGCCAATCTGTTGAAATGCACGGTTTTCAAAATCGCGACTCCATGCTCAACTTGGCGCATAACCCAGGGAGGGAGAGCATGACCAAGGTAAGCATGACGGTGAACGGCCGGAGCATGTCCGGCGAGATCGAGGGGCGCACGCTGCTTGTCGATTTCCTGCGCCAGGGATTGGGGCTGACCGGCACCCATGTCGGCTGCGACACCAGCCAGTGCGGCGCCTGCGTGGTGCATGTCGACGGCAAGGCGGTGAAGGCCTGCACGGTGTTCGCGGCCGATGTCGCCGGCGGCGAGGTCACGACGATCGAGGGGATGGGCAACCCCGACGGCACGCTGGGCGCGATCCAGCAGGCGTTCCAGGATCATCATGGTCTGCAGTGCGGGTTCTGCACACCGGGGATGGTGATGTCCGCCGCCGCGCTTCTGGCGGAAAACCCCAAGCCCAGCGAGGCCGAGATCCGCCATTACCTCGAAGGCAACATCTGCCGCTGCACGGGCTACCACAACATCGTCAAGGCGATCATGGCCGCCTCCGGGCAGGACGTGTCGGCCGTGGCGGCCGAATAAGCCCGACGGGCACCAGATAGGGAGGAAGAGATGCCGAAGGATCACGGGATCGGCGCAAGTTCGAAGCGCCGCGAGGATGTGCGGTTCCTGTCCGGCCGCGGGCGTTACACCGATGACATGAACCTGGCCGGCCAGGCCCATGCCGTCTTTCTGCGCGCGCAGGTCGCGCATGGCAGGATCAACAAGATCGACACGACGGATGCCGCGGCGATGCCCGGCGTCATCCGGGTCTTCACCGCCGAGGATTTCGCCGGCGTCGGCGGGCTGCCCTGCGGCTGGCAGGTGACCGACCGGCACGGCAACGC
>CAYUXM010000344.1:0-2583 GCA_964448765.1 uncultured Rhodobacterales bacterium | reverse complement strand
CGCCCAGCCGCACCCGGCCCGGCGTCGTCTCGAACCGGCGGAAGACCTCGTTGCCTTCCTCGTCGATCTGCTTGACCCGGCACTGGATCTTCGCGTGCATGTGCACTTCGCCGGCGTTCAGCGCGTGCTCGACTTCCTCGACCGAGGCAAAGGCCATGCCCTCGCCCTTCATGCCCTCGCGCATCATCGACACGTAGTAGAGCCCCAGCACCATGTCCTGCGACGGCACGATGATCGGCGCGCCGTTGGCGGGCGACAGCACGTTGTTCGTGGACATCATCAGGACGCGCGCTTCCAGCTGGGCCTCGAGGCTCAGCGGAACGTGCACGGCCATCTGGTCACCGTCGAAGTCGGCGTTGAAGGCCGAGCAGACGAGCGGGTGAAGCTGGATCGCCTTGCCCTCGATCAGCACCGGCTCGAAGGCCTGGATGCCGAGGCGGTGCAGCGTGGGCGCGCGGTTCAGCAGGACGGGATGTTCGCGGATCACCTCGTCGAGGATGTCCCAGACCTCGGGGCGTTCCTTCTCGACCAGCTTCTTAGCCTGCTTCACGGTGCTGGACAGGCCCTTGGCCTCCAGCCGCGAATAGATGAACGGCTTGAACAGCTCGAGCGCCATCTTCTTGGGCAGACCGCACTGGTGCAGCTTGAGTTCCGGGCCGGTCACGATGACCGAGCGGCCCGAGAAATCGACCCGCTTGCCCAGCAGGTTCTGGCGGAACCGGCCCTGCTTGCCCTTCAGCATGTCGGACAGCGATTTCAGCGGCCGCTTGTTGGCGCCGGTGATGACGCGGCCGCGGCGGCCGTTGTCAAACAGCGCGTCGACCGACTCCTGCAGCATCCGCTTTTCGTTGCGCACGATGATGTCGGGCGCGCGCAGTTCGATCAGCCGCTTGAGACGGTTGTTGCGGTTGATCACCCGGCGGTAGAGGTCGTTGAGGTCCGAGGTCGCGAAACGGCCGCCATCCAGCGGCACCAGCGGGCGCAGTTCCGGCGGGATCACCGGGATCACGGTCAGCACCATCCATTCCGGCCGGTTGCCGGATTCGATGAAGCTTTCGACGATCTTCAGCCGCTTGATGATCTTCTTGGGCTTCAGTTCGCCCGTGGCTTCCTTCAGATCCTCGCGCAGCTGCTCCGCCGTCGCCTCGAGATCGATCGCCGACAGCATCTCGCGGATCGCCTCGGCGCCGATGTTCGCGGTGAAGGCATCGGCCCCGTACTGGTCCTGCGCGTCGAGATATTCCTCTTCCGTCATGAGTTGGCCGTAGCTGAGGTCGGTCAGCCCCGGCTCGATCACCACGTAGTTCTCGAAATACAGGATCCGCTCCAGATCGCGCAGCGTCATGTCCAGCATCAGGCCGATGCGGCTGGGCAGCGACTTCAGGAACCAGATATGCGCGACCGGCGCGGCCAGTTCGATATGGCCCATGCGCTCGCGCCGGACCTTCTGCAGCGTCACCTCGACACCGCATTTCTCGCAGACGACGCCGCGATACTTCATCCGCTTGTACTTGCCGCACAGGCACTCGTAATCCTTGATCGGCCCGAAGATGCGGGCGCAGAACAGGCCGTCGCGCTCGGGCTTGAAGGTCCGGTAGTTGATCGTCTCGGGCTTCTTGATCTCGCCGTAGGACCAGCTGAGGATCCGCTCGGGCGAGGCCAGCGAGATCTTGATCTCGTCGAACGCCTTCGGGGCGGCCAGCGGGTTGAACGGGTTGGTGGTCAGTTCCTGGTTCATCTTGATGTCCTCAAATCGGCGCAGGGGTCAGGCAGGGGTCGATCTTTCGCGAAAGACCGGAGCGGCGCGCCACCCGGCGCGCCGCCTCGCTCAGCCCTCGTCCTCCGCATCCAGGAGTTCCATGTTGAGGCCGAGGCCCCGCACTTCCTTGACGAGCACGTTGAAGCTTTCCGGCACGCCCGCCTCGAAGTTGTCCTCGCCCTTGACGATCGACTCGTAGACCTTGGTGCGGCCCGCGACATCGTCCGACTTGACGGTGAGCATCTCCTGCAGCGTGTAGGCCGCGCCGTAGGCTTCCAGCGCCCAGACCTCCATCTCGCCGAAGCGCTGGCCGCCGAACTGCGCCTTGCCGCCCAGCGGCTGCTGGGTAACGAGGCTGTAGGGCCCGGTCGAACGCGCGTGGATCTTGTCGTCCACCAGGTGGTGCAGCTTCAGCAGATACTTCACGCCCACCGTCACCTTGCGCGCGAACGGCTCGCCGGTGCGGCCGTCGAACAGGTCCGACTGGCCGGACTGGTCGAACCCGGCGCGCAGCAGCGCGTCGTTGACATCGGCTTCCTTGGCGCCGTCGAAGACCGGCGTGGCGATCGGCACGCCGCGGCGGACCGCCTCGGCGCTTTCGATCAGCGTGTCCTCGTCCATGACGGTGAAGGCCTCGTCATAGACCTCGTCGCCATAGCCATGGCGGATCGCCTCACGCACCGGGGTCAGGTCGCCGGTGCGCCGGTAATCCTCCAGCGCCTCGTCGATCCGAAGCCCGAGGCCGCGCGCGGCCCAGCCCATGTGGGTTTCGAGGATCTGGCCGACGTTCATCCGCGACGGCACGCCGAGCGGGTTGAGCACCA
>CAYUXM010000343.1:0-2585 GCA_964448765.1 uncultured Rhodobacterales bacterium | reverse complement strand
GCGATTTCATCGCCGGCCGGGCCGCGGCGCAGCGCGCGATGGCCGCGCTCGGCGCGCCCGGCCTGCCGCTGCTGCCGGGGCCGGACCGCGCGCCGGCCTGGCCCGCGGGGCTGATCGGCAGCCTGAGCCATTCCGGCCGGTTCAGCCTGGCCGCGGTGGCGCGGCGCGAGGCGCTTGCCGGGATCGGCCTCGACGCGGTGGAGGATCTGCCGCTTGGGGACGATGCCGGCGGGGCGGGCTGCACCCCGGCCGAACGCGCCTGGCTCGACGCCCAGCCCCGGGCGGTGTCGGGCCGGATGCGGCGGCTGATCCTGAGCGCCAAGGAAAGCCTGTGCAAGGCGCTCTCGCCGCTCTGCGGCCAGCCGCTCGATGGTGCGGCGGTCGAGATCGCGGTGGCGACGGAGGCGGGCGCATTCACCGCGCGGCTCACGCGCCCCGCCGGCCCGATCGCCGCGGGCGAGGAGATCGCCGGGCGCTTCGGCCGCGCCGCGGCGACACTGGTGACCGTGGTGGCGCTACCCGCCGGCCCGAACCCGGAAAGACCCCGATGAAGATGTCCCGCCGCATGTCGCTTCTGCTGTTGCCCGCCGCGCTGGTCGCGGGGCTCGCCGGCACCTGGGCCTGGCTGAAGCCGCCGCGCCGCGCCGGGCCGGAGCTGCTCGCCCGGGCCTACGACCGGCCGCTGCCGCCGGTTTCGGGGCCGCTCAGGGTCTATCACCTGGGCCACAGCCTGGTCGGGCGCGACATGCCGGCGATGCTGGCCCAGCTCGCCCCCGAGGGCCATGGCTACGAGTCGCAGCTGGGCTGGGGCGCCTCGCTGCGCGACCACTGGGAACCCGACGTGCCGGTGAAGGGGTTCGATGATTCGAACGCCCATCCCCGGTTCCGCGCGGCGCGCGCGGCGGTGGCCTCGGGTGACTACGACGCTGTGGTGCTGACCGAGATGGTCGAACTGAGGGACGCGATCCGCTACCACGACAGCCCCGCCTATCTGCACCGCTGGGCGGAACTGGCGCGCGGGGCCGCGCCAGGGACCGAGATCTATCTCTACGAGACCTGGCACCGGCTCGACGATCCCGAGGGCTGGCTGGAACGGATCGACCGCGACCTTGCGGAGCTGTGGGAGGGCCGGCTGGTCGATTTCGACCTTCTCGCCGCGGGGCCCGACCGCCCGGTCCGGGTGATCCCGGCGGGCCAGGCGCTGGCGGCCGTCGTGCGCGCGATCGAGGGCCGCGGCGGCATCGACGGCATCACCGGCCGCGCCGACTTCTTCATCGACGATATCCACCTGTCCGATCTCGGCCTCTACCTGGTCGCGCTGACCCATTATGCGGTGCTTTACCGGCAGAGCCCGGTCGGCCTGCCGCATGCGCTGTCGCGTGCCGACGGCACGCCGGCCGATGCGCCGGGCCCCGAAGCCGCGCGGCTGATGCAGGAGGTGGCCTGGGCCACCGTCACCGCCTATCCGCGCAGCGGGGTGGCGCCGGATGGGTCGGGCTGACGGACGGCGGAACGGCCGACAGGCGGAAGCGGGCGAGGAGCCAGAGCCATGCAGGCACGCGACGACAGAAGGCTGCTGTTCAACGTGACGGTGCCGTTGTACCGCACCGCGGAGGGCCTGTGGCTGGAAGATCAGGCCTGCAACGGGCTGCGGCTCTGGGCCGAGCATTTCGCCGCGCTCACGGTGATGATGCCGGTCCGGGACGGGCCGCCACCGCCGGCCTGGCGGCCGATCGAGACCGTCGGCCCGAGCCTGGAGCGGATCCGGATCGTGCCGCTGCCCTGGGCCTGGCGCCCCGACCAGTTCCTGCGCGTCTACCGGCGCACCCGCGACACGATCCGGGCGGAAATCGCGGCCGCCGACATGGTGAGCTTCGCGATCGGCGGGCTGTTCGGCGACTGGGGCGCCGTGGCCTGCCGCGAGGCCTACCGGATGGGCCGGCCCTACGGGATCTGGACCGACCGGGTCGAATCGGAGGTGGTCCGCCGGACCGCCGCGAGCCAGCCCTGGCGCCGCCGCCTGATGGCGCGGCTGACCCACCGGCCGATGGCCTGGCTAGAACGTCACCTGATCCGCCGCGCCGCGCTCGGCATGTTCCACGGCCGGGAGACCTACGACACCTACGCGCCCCATTGCCGCCGGCCGGAACTGGTGCATGACATCCACATCGCGAAATCCGACCATATCCCGGCGGGGATGCTTGCCGACAAGGGCGCCGGGGCGGCCGATGGGCCGCTCCGGATCGGCTATGTCGGCCGGGCCTCCGCGATGAAGGGCGGGCTCGACTGGGTCGACGTGCTGCGCCGGCTCGCCGAGGCGGGGGTGGCGTTCCGGGCCTTCTGGCTCGGCGACGGGCCGGACCTGCCGCAGATGCGCGCGCGGCTCGCCGAGGCCGGGCTGGACGACCGCGTCGACCTGCCCGGCTTCGTGAACGACCGCGCCGAGATCCTGGCGCGACTGCGCGCGGCGCAGGTCTTCCTGTTCTGCCACAAGACCCCGGAATCGCCGCGCTGCCTGATCGAGGCGCTGATCTCGGCGACGCCGATCGTCGGCTACGAGGGCGCCTTCGCCCGCGACCTGATCG
>CAYUXM010000342.1:0-2600 GCA_964448765.1 uncultured Rhodobacterales bacterium | reverse complement strand
GGTTGTGCCCGATGCCTCGGATGCCGCCGCTTGACCGGCGGTCTGGCTTGCTTGGCTGACAAGGTGGCAGGCCACGTGGCGGCCCGGCGCGATCTCGCGGAACTCGGGGTCGATCTCGCGGCAGATGTCCATTACCATCGGGCAGCGCGTGCAGAAGTTGCAGCCTTTCGGCGGATTGGCCGGCGAGGGCACGTCGCCGCCGATGATCATCCGCCGCCGCGTGGCCTCGACCATCGGGTCGGGTTCCGGCACCGCCGACAACAGCGCCTGCGTGTAGGGATGCTGCGGCGATCCGTAAAGCGACTCGCGCGGGGCGAGTTCGACGATCTTGCCCAGGTACATCACCGCCACCCGGTCGGCGATGTGGCGCACCATGCTGAGATCGTGGCTGATGAACAGGTAGGTCAGGCCCAGCCGATCCTGCAATTCCTCCAGCAGGTTGACCACCTGCGCCTGGATCGACACGTCGAGCGCCGCGATCGGTTCGTCGCAGACGATGAACCTCGGGTTCAGGGCCAGCGCGCGGGCGATGCCGATCCGCTGCCGCTGGCCGCCGGAGAACTCGTGCGGGTAGCGGTTGGCGAAGTCGCGGTTCAGCCCGACCTGGTCCATCAGCTCGTAGATCCGGGCCAGTTTCTCCTTGCGCGTGAGCTTCGTGTGCTCGTCCAGCGGCTCGCCGATGATCCCGGCGACGGTCATCCGGGGGTTGAGGCTGGCCTGCGGATCCTGGAACACCATCTGCATCGCCGGGCGCATCGCGCGCAGGCTGTCGAAGCCGGCGGTCGCGATCTCGGTGCCCGCGATCCGGATAGAGCCGGCGGTGGGTTCGTAAAGCCGGAGCACCGCGCGCCCGCAGGTCGACTTGCCGCAGCCCGACTCGCCGACAAGGCCCAGCGTCTCGCCCTCGTAGATCGTGAAGGTCACGTCGTCGACGGCCTTCACGTCGCCGACCTTGCGGCGGAACAGGCCCGCGGTGATCGGGAAATACATCTTCAGGCCGCGCACCTCGACCAGCGGATTGAGCGTGCCGGTCCCGTCAGGCATCGCGCGGCCCCCCGCTGTCATAGTCCCAGAAACAGGCCGCGTCATGGCCCGGGCCGACCGCGACGCGCGCCGGGTTCTCGCGTTCGCAGCGGTCGAAGGCATGCTGGCAGCGGCGCCGGAACGGGCAGGCGGAGGGGTCCGCCATCAGGATCGGAGGCTGGCCCTCGATCACGTTGAGCTTCGGCTCGCGGGTGCCGCGAACGCTGGGCACGGTCCTGAGCAGCGCGCGGGTATAGGGATGGCGGGGATGGGCGAACAGTTCCGCCACCGGCCCGTGTTCCACGACCTGGCCGCCATACATCACCATCACCCGGTCGGCGATGCCGGCGATCACGCCGAGGTCATGCGTGATCCAGACGATCGCCATGCCGAGTTTCTGGCGCAGATCCTTCACCAGTTCGAGGATCTGCGCCTGGATCGTGACGTCGAGCGCGGTGGTCGGCTCGTCGGCGATCAGCACCTTCGGGTCGCAGGCCAGCGCGATGGCGATCATCACCCGCTGCCGCATCCCGCCCGAGAACTGGTGCGGATAGTCGCCCAGCCGCCGCGCCGCATCGGGAATGCCGACAAGCTCCAGCAGGTCCGCCGCGCGCCGGCGCGCGGCGGATTTCGACATCCCGAGATGCTTGCGGAGCGGCTCGGTCAGCTGGAAGCCGACGGTGAACACCGGGTTCAGCGAGGTCATCGGATCCTGAAAGATGAAACCGACCTTCGCGCCGCGCACGCTGCGCAAGTGATCCTCGGTGCTGGCCAGCAGGTCGTGGCCCTCGAACATCACCCGGCCGCCGCGAATCTGCGCGGGCGGCGAGGGCAGCAGGCCCAGCAGCGACATCATCGTCACCGACTTGCCCGAACCGGATTCGCCGACGACGCCCAGAAGCTCGCCGGGTTTGAGGTCGAAGCTGACCGAATTGACGGCATGGACGGCCCCGCCGCGGGTACGAAAGACGGTCCGAAGCCCCTCTACGGTGAGGACGGGCTGTGCCCCATCGGGCATATGGAACTCCCAGTCGGTGCGTTCTTGTTGTTGTTCCGCGGTCTGCGCCGCGGCCATTCACGGAAGTGTTAGGGATTTTTCACCACCCGGCAAGCGCCTTCTGGGTGTCGTGCCGCCACGTCGCGCCGCGGAGCGATGCTTGACCAAGGGACAGGCAGCGCGCAAGGCTTGCGCCTGTCCGGCGGATATCGGGGGTAGGGCATGGCAACGCATCTGACGGCGCGCGAGATCCTCGACCGGCTGGTGGCCTTCCCGACGGTCAGCCGCGACACGAACCTGCCGCTGATCGACTGGCTGGAGGGCTACCTTGCCGCACATGGTATCGAAACCCGCCGGGTGCCGAGCCCCGAGGGCGACAAGGCCAGCCTTTACGCCTGGACCGGTCCCGCGGTGCCGGGCGGGGTGGTCCTGTCGGGCCATACCGATGTCGTGCCGGTCGACGGGCAGGACTGGACGACCGATCCCTGGACGGTGAGCGAACGCGACGGGCGGCTTTACGGGCGCGGCTGCGTCGACATGAAGGGCTTCGACGCGCTGGCGATCTGGGCGCTGGTCGAGG
>CAYUXM010000341.1:0-2618 GCA_964448765.1 uncultured Rhodobacterales bacterium | reverse complement strand
CGTTTCGACCAGCAGATCGCCCGGCTGCCGACCGAAACGACGTTGTTGTCGTCCACGAGGACCGAGGCGACACCCTGCCCGGCAAGGTCCAGCGCCATCGCCAGCCCGATCGGCCCGGCGCCGACGATGACGACCCTGTGCCGCGGTTCGGGATGCTTCAGCCCCGGCGGGGCCTCGTAGGGGAAGGGTTTGTAATCGTAGGGCATGGTTTCCTCCCTGTGCCGCGCCGTCAGCCCTGCAGCGCCTCCCACATCTGCCGGTCGCGCTCTGCCGTCCAGATGCGGGGGGTGTCGATGCCGCGCGCCTCGTCATAGGCGCGGGCGACGTTGAAGGGCAGGCAGTGTTCGTAGATCGCGTAATCGGCGAACTTCGGGTCGCAGGCGGCGCGCACCGCGTCCCAGGCCTCTTTCAGGCTGCCGCCGCGGGCCACGACCTTCTCCACCGGCTTGTAGGTGGAGGCGACGAAATCGGCGGTGTTGGCGATCGCCCGCGCCACCATCTCTTCGCCGACCAGCGCGTCGCCGCGGCCCGGCGCAATGGCCTGCGGCTCGAACCCGGCGATATTGGCCAGCGTGTCCGGCCAGTCGGCGAAATGGCCGTCGCCGCAATAGCAGGCGGAGTGATATTCGACGATGTCGCCGGTGAACATCACCTCGGCATCGGGCAGCCAGACCACGGCGTCGCCGGCGGTATGGGCGCGGCCCAGGTGCATGATGTCCACCCGGCGGTTGCCGAGATAGACGGTCATACGATCCGAAAACGTGGTGGTGGGCCAGGTCAGGCCGGGGATTTCCTCGTGCCCCTGGAAAAGCCGCGGGAAGCGGCCGAACTCGCTGTCCCAGTCCTCCTGCCCGCGTTCGGCGACCATCGCGCGGGCACCGTCGGACATGATGACCTCGCGCGCGCCATAGGCCGAGGCGCCCAGCACGCGGACGGCGTGATAATGCGTCAGCACCAGATGGGTGATCGGCTTGTCGGTGACGGCGCGGACATGGTCGATCACCTTGCGCGCCAGCCGCGGCGTCGCCTGCGCCTCGACGATCATCACGCTCTCGTCGCCGACGATCACGCCGGTGTTCGGGTCGCCCTCGGCGGTGAAGGCGTAAAGGCCGGGGCCGATTTCCGAGAAGCTTGTCTTCTTTTCCTCCAGGTCGCCCTGCGAGGCGAATGCCTTGGCCATCGTCGTCACTCCTTCGCCCAGTCCGGCAGATCGGCCGCCGGCAGCACCTGCCCGGTGCAGTCGCCGAAACCGATGCGGTATCCCTCGCCCCGCGCATGGCCGCGCAGGGTCAGCCTGTCGCCGTCCTCAAGGAAGCTGCGCGTCACGCCCGCCGCGATCTCCAGCGGTTCCTTGCCGCCCCAGGACAGTTCCAGAAGGCTGCCGCGGCTGTCCTTCGTCTCGCCCGAGATCGTGCCGGAGCCAAGCAGATCGCCCACGTTCATCGGGCAGCCGCTGGTGGTGTGGTGGCACAGCTGCTGCGCGGCGGAATAGTAAAGCTCGCGCGCATTGGTGCGGGTGATCACGGTTTCCGCGCCACCCGAAGGCGTCAGCGCCGCTTCCAGCGCGAGGTTCAGGTTCAACGGCCCCGGTTCGCGCAGATAGGGCAGAAGCGGCCGCGCGCGTTCCGGCGTCGGCACCCGGAACTCGGCCAGCGCCGCCGTCATCACGATCCAGGGCGAAATCGTCGTCGCCGTCGCCTTGGCCTGGAACGGGCCAAGCGGCTGGTATTCCCAGGCCTGTATGTCGCGCGCCGACCAGTCGTTGAGAAGCACGTAGCCGAAGATCATCGCCTCGGCCTCGGCCACGCTGACCATCCCGTCCGAGGCCTGGCCGACCACCGCGCCCAGTTCCAGCTCGAAATCGAACCGCCTGCAGGGCGCGAAGACCGGCAGGTCGGCATCCGGCGCCTTCAACTGCCCCCAGGGCCGGCGCACATCGGTGCCCGACACCACGACCGACGAGGCGCGGCCATTGTAGCCGATCGGGATCGACAGCCAGTTCGGCGGCAGCGCGTTCTCCGGCCCCCGGAACATCGTGCCGACGTTGAAGGCGTGATTCCGGCCGGCATAGAAATCGGTGTATTCCGACACGAGGAACGGCAGGTGCATCTCTACCGCGTCAAGCGGCACCAGATGCGGCTCCACCTCGCCGCGCCAGTCGGAGCCTTCGGCCAGAAGCGCCACCATCCGGGCGCGGAAGGCGGCCCAGGCCTCGGGCCCCTGTTCCATCAGTTCGTTCCAGAACGGCACGTCGAAGACCGGCCCGTCGGGCAGGTCGATCAGCCCGGCCTCTTCCAGCGCGGCCACGTCGGCGATCATCGCGCCGATCGCCACGCCGCAGCGCGGCTCGTCGCCTTCCAGCGAGAAGACCCCGCAGGGCAGGTTGTTGAGCGGAAAGTCGGTGTCGGGCGCATTGGCGCTTTCGACCCAGCTTCTCAGCAGCGGCATTCGGTGTCCCTTCGCCGGGGGCATTCGGGGCGGGGCCGGGCCCCGCGCGCGAGGTTACTTCAGGCCGGGCGTGCCGTCGAACTTCTTCTCCAGATCGGTCCAGCAGTCGATGTAGTCGTCCTGCAACGGCGCCTCTTTCGCGGCGAATTCCGTCAGGTGCTGCGGGAACC
>CAYUXM010000340.1:0-2638 GCA_964448765.1 uncultured Rhodobacterales bacterium | reverse complement strand
GCCTCGACCCCGGCGTTCAGGGCCAGAAGGTTGGTCTGGAAGGCGATCTCGTCGATCACGTCGGTGATCTTTCCGATCTGCTGCGAGGATGCCGAAATCGCCTCCATCGCCGCGATCGCATCCTCCATGACCTTGCCGGATGTGGTGGCCACGCCCCGCGCACCTTCAGCGACCTGGTTGGCTTCCGCCGCCGCGGCCGCTGCCGAGGCGACCGAGCTTGTCAACTCGTCGAGCGCTGCCGCCGTCTGTTCAAGCGTCGCCGCCTGCTGTTCGGTCCGGCGGCTGAGATCCTCGGAGGCGGCGCTGATCTGCCCGGCCTCTGCCGTAATGGCGGTTGCGCTACCGATCACCTCAGCCATCGCGGCATTGAGTTGCCCGACGGCACCGTTGAAGTTGCGCCGAAGCGTCTCGTACTCCAGCGAGAAGGGTTGCTCGATCGTGCAGCTCAGATCTCCCGTGGAAAGCCGTTCGAGGCTATGAGAGAGCGCCGACACGACGACCTGCTGCGCCGCGCCAAGACGTTCGCGTTCCGCTTCAGCCGCCCGCAGAGTGGCCTGGGCCTCGGTGACGTCCGCCCCCAGAAGCACGACCTTGATCACCTTGCCGTTGCGATCCGTCACCGGCGAGAGGCTGCCATCGATCATCCGGTCATGTCCTCCCGCATTGATCAGCGGGAACCTGTCGAACACCGTCCGGCCCGCGATAACCTCGCCCCATGGATCGGCTTCCGGCCCGAAGTGGAACAGCGACGAGCGGTCGCGATCCACGCATTGCGCCTCGGTCATGCCCAGGGCCGCGGCGAAGCTGGCATTGGCCTCACAGAGCCGGCCGTTCGGGTCGAACACGGCCTTGCACTGGTTCCGGTTCAGCGCGTCAAGGATCGCCGCGTTCATTCGCTCGGCGGTGACGTCCTTCCACTCCAGCACAAAGCCGATACGCTCGGCATCGGCGCCGGGGATCTCATTCACGACGAGCTCGAAACGCGCGTCGCCTATGGCGATTTCGGCGTGAAACGGCAGGTTTCGCGGGTCTTCGATCAGCCGGCGGACCCGTTCGGGAACGGCATGAAAGACATCCATCGATCGGCCGACGATGTCCTCGGGGTCAAAATCCGGAACCCTTTTGCGAAAGGTGTCCGCATGGTCACCCAAAAGCTTCTGAACCGCCGGGTTGACATAGGTCACGATGAACCCGGCGTTCATGAGCATCAGGGCCGATGATGCGTTTTCGAGAGCGGCCCCCCGAAACGCGCTTTCCCGCTCCGCCTCGGCAGCCTGCGCCAGATCCGCGCGAAAACCGTCGAGACCGCGCGAGATCAGGCCAAGTTCGTCGCCACGCCGCTTGCCTGGAACAGCCGTCGTGTAGTCGCGGTCGGAAATCCGTCCGATGGCACCTGCCAGCGCCACGATCGGCTTGCTGAGCGACCGGGCAAACACGAGGGCCAGTACACCCGCCACCATTAGGATCGCTACGCCCGCGGCAAGGATCAGACGCGTCATCGCGACAGCGGGCGCAACGACCTCGTCGCGCGCTTGTTCGGCGACCACCGCGAAAGAAACGCCATTTTGTCGGATCGGACGGTAGGCGAGAACCGCGGGCCGCCCATCGCGGCCGGCAGCTTCCACAACACCGGCTTCGCCGGTCAGTGCCCTTCGGGCAGCGTCGGTTTCGGCCGTCGCCTGCAGTGCGGTCGGCACGTCGGCAAGACGCAGGTCCGAGCGCATGCGCAGATCGTCGCCCACGAGATAGGTTTCCCCGGTGTCTCCAAGGCCGGTCGGTTCCTGCAGAATCCGAGTGAGATTGTTGATTGGCAGCTGGTAGGCCAGAACACCCGCCACCCGGGTATCCTGCAGCACAATCGGCGTTGCCATGAACAAGGCCGGGGCATTCGAGGACGGGCCGTAGGCCGTAAAATCCGCCATCGCGATCTCGCCGGCTTCCAAGCCCATCGCGTCGCGCCAGGCCATCGCCAGCCCGCTGTCCTTCCAGCGACCGGTGTCGAGATTGGTCGCGTAGTCGTTTTCCTTGAACACGGAATAGACGACGTTCCCAGCGGGATCGATGAGGAAGATGTCGTAGTAGCCCTTCTTCTCGAACAGCGACACGAAATCGGGATGCAGCTTGCGGTGCAGGGCGGAGTAGTAGGAGGGATCGTTGGCGGTTCTCAGCAGGTGTTTCTCACCGACCGGATGCGGATTGTCCTCGATATAGAGCCGCGTCAGCAGCTCCGGCGCGGTGCCGCCAAGCGCCTCCCAGGCGTCCGCAAGTCCCGTCATCGCCTTGCGCACCCATTCTGTCTGTGCCTGCGTGGCAATATCGATCTCTATCTGATCGAACCAGGTTTCGATGGCGGAAGACCGCCCCTGAGCTATGCTGTCCAGGCGAGTTTCGCCCTCCCGCAACAGGCCAAGGCGGGCTTCGCGGGCTGCGATCAGCGCCGTCATTCCGATTGCAATGCAGGTCAGAAGCACGAGGAATGCAGGCAGCTTCAGCGAGATCTTCAGTCGGTCCAAGAGCAAGGCATCACCCCGAGTCAATTTGGCGGAGAAGCGCGGTTTAGATGTTCGGGAAGCGCAACTCACCTCAGGGATGTACCGTGACGGGTAAACATGCAGCTAAAGGATGTACCGCCTGACGG
>CAYUXM010000339.1:0-2644 GCA_964448765.1 uncultured Rhodobacterales bacterium | reverse complement strand
ACGCCGCGATCGAAGGTGATGTCGGAAAACTCGGCCGGGATGTCGGCGCGGTTCGACCCGCCCATGCCGGCCATCGCGGTATCGCCGCCGACCCGGCCGAACTGCACGTCGCCGGTCTGCGCCATGAAGCCGTCGATCACCCGGTGGAACACGATGCCGTCATAGGCGCCCTCTTCGGCCAGCGCGGTGATCTGCGCGACATGCTTCGGCGCCACGTCGGGCAGCATGTCGATCACGATCGTGCCGGTGGTCGCGCCACCCAGTTCGATCACGAGGTTCGGGCCCGGCCCGTCCTCGGCCAGCGCCGGGGCGGCGAGAAGCGCGGCGGCCAGCCCGGCCGCAAGGCAAACCCGGCGCTCAGACATCGGCGGCCACCTTGACCGAGATCATCCGGTCCGGGCTTGCCGGCGGCTCGCCGCGCGCGATCGCGTCGACATGCTCCATGCCGGAAATCACCCGGCCGTAGACCGTGTACTGGCCGTTGAGGAAATGGTTGTCGCCGAAGTTGATGAAGAACTGGCTGTTCGCCGAGTTCGGGTTCTGCGAGCGCGCCGCGCCCAGCGTGCCCCGGTCATGCGGCAGCTTGGAGAATTCCGCCGGCAGGTCCGGCCGGTCCGATCCGCCGGTGCCGGCCCGGCGCGGGTTCCAGCCGCTTTCCATGTTGGCGTGTTCCACGTCGCCGGTCTGGGCCATGAAGCCCTCGATCACGCGGTGGAAGGCCACGTTGTCATAAAGCCCCGCGCGGGCGAGGTCTTTCATCCGCTCGACATGTTTCGGCGCCACGTCGGGCAGAAGCTCGATCGTCACGGTGCCGTCCTTCAGTTCCATCAGGATGGTGTTTTCCGGGTCGTTGATCTCGGCCATCGGCGTCTCCTTGGTCATCGGGCGCGACCCTAGTGCGGATGCACGGGCGAGGAAAGGCCGATGGCGGCGCCGCGCCGACAGGCCCCGTTGACGCGGCGAACACGATCGGGTGATCCTCCGCCCCGAGCCGCAGCGGGAGGGACCGATGGCCTGGAAGACGCTCGACGAGATGGACCTGGCGGGCAAGACGGCGCTCGTGCGGGTCGACATCAACGTGCCGGTCGAGAACGGCCATGTCACCGACACGACGCGGATCGACCGGATCGTGCCGACGCTGCGCGACATCGCCGCCGCCGGCGGCAAGGCGGTGCTGCTGGCGCATTTCGGCCGGCCGAAGGGCCGGCACGTCGACGACATGAGCCTGAAGGTCACCCTGCCCGCGCTGGAGGCGGCGCTGGGCCGCAAGGTCGGCTTCGCCGAGGATTGCATCGGCCGCCCGGCCAAGATCGCGGTGGCCGCGATGGCGCCGGGCGACGTGCTGCTGCTGGAAAACACCCGCTTCCACGCCGGAGAGGAGGCGAACGATCCGCAGCTGGCCGCCGCGATGGCGGCGCTGGGCGACATCTATGTCAACGACGCGTTCTCGGCCGCGCACCGGGCCCATGCCTCGACCGAGGGCATCGCGCGGCTGCTGCCGGCCTGCGCCGGCCGGCTGATGGCGGCGGAACTGACGGCGCTGGAGGCCGCGCTGGGCGATCCCGTGCGGCCCGTCGCGGCCGTCGTCGGCGGCGCCAAGGTTTCCACCAAGCTCGACCTGCTGGGCAACCTCGTCGAGAAGGTCGATCACCTTGTGATCGGCGGCGGCATGGCCAACACCTTCCTGATCGCGCAGGGCGCCGGGGTCGGCGCCTCGCTGGCCGAACGCGACATGGCCGACACCGCGCGCGCGATCCTCGCCAAGGCCGAGGCCACCGGCTGCGCCGTGCTGTTGCCCGCTGACGTCGTCGTGGCGCGCGAATTCAAGGCCAACGCGGCATCGGAGACGGTCGCGGCCGGCGCCTGCCCCGCGGACGCGATGATCCTCGATGCCGGGCCCGAGACGGTGGCGCGGATCGCCGCCGTGTTCGAGGCCTGCCGGACGCTGATCTGGAACGGCCCGCTCGGCGCCTTCGAGATCGACCCCTTCGACGCGGCGACCAATGCCGCGGCGGCGAAGGCGGCGGAGCTGACCCGCGCCGGGCGGCTGACCTCGGTCGCGGGCGGCGGCGACACGGTGGCGGCGCTGAACCGCGCCGGTGTGGCGGAGGATTTCACCTATATCTCAACCGCCGGCGGCGCGTTCCTGGAATGGATGGAGGGCAAGACCCTGCCCGGCGTGGCGGCGCTGGACGCCGGCTGAGGCACACCGGTTCACCCTGTTAGCGGAACCATCGTTGCACGACAGGCCCCTGCCCGGCATAAGCCAAGGCGAAGGACCATCGTTTCACAGGGAAGCCCCGGCCATGCGCAGCACCAGAACCGTTCAGAAGATCCTTGCCAATTACGAGGGCGAAAACCCCGGCGTGAAGGGCAACCTTGCCCGGATGCTGATGGAGGGCAAGCTGGGCGGCACCGGCAAGATGATCATCCTGCCGGTCGACCAGGGCTTCGAACACGGGCCGGCGCGCAGCTTCGCGCCGAACCCCGAGGGCTACGACCCGCAGTACCACTACCGCCTGGCGATCGACGCGGGGCTCAATGCCTATGCCGCGCCGCTGGGCATGCTCGAGGCCGGGGCCGATACCTTCGCCGGCCAGATCCCGACGATCCTGAAGATGAACAGCGCCAATTCGCTGATGTC
>CAYUXM010000338.1:0-2655 GCA_964448765.1 uncultured Rhodobacterales bacterium | reverse complement strand
TCTTCAGCCCGAAGGCGACGTTGTCGCGCACGGTCATGTGCGGAAACAGCGCGTAATGCTGGAACACGGTGTTCACGGGGCGGTGGTTCGGATCGCGCCCGGCGATCGGGTCGCCGAACAGCCGGATCTCGCCCTGGGTGATCTCCTCGAACCCCGCGATCATCCGCAAGAGCGTGGTCTTGCCGCAACCCGACGGGCCCAGAAGCGTGAAGAACTCGTTGTCCGCGATGGTCAGCGACACGCCGTCAAGCGCGGTGAAGCTGCCGAAGCGCTTCGTCACGTTGCGGATGTCGACGGCGTCCTGCACGGCGGCCATACCCCCAGCCATTGCAAAAAAGGCTAACGCCGGGCCGGATCGGGGGTATATACCCCCAGGGAGGTATCCGATGACGCTGCGCGCCCTGCCCAACCTTGCCGAAACCCACCTGGCCCAGGCGATCCGCCGGATCGGCCGGCCGGGGATGGAGGCCGCGCTGTGGCAGGTGTTCCGCGCCGTCGCCGCGCCCGACAACCTGATCGTTCTGGCCTATCGCGACACCGGCCCGCCCGAGGCGCTGTATCGCCAGACCGACCATCCGCAGGTTTTCGCGGAACTGGAGCGGACCTACCTGTCCGGCGCCTATCGGCTTGATCCCTATTACGACCTGCACCTGAGCCGGGTGCCCGCCGGGGCCTACCGGCTGCGCGACGTGGCGCCCGACGCGTTCCACCGCTCGCGCTATTTCCTCGATTACTACGAACAGACCACGCTCGTCGACGAGGTGACATTCGTCGCCTACCCGGCGCCCGGCGTGTCGCTGAACCTGTGCCTGGGGCGCGACGCCTCGTCCGCCCGGCCGTTTTCGGGCCGCGAAGTCGAGGCCTGCCAGCGCCTCGCCCCGGTGATCGCCGCGCTGGCCGAGGCGCATTGGGCCGGGCTGGCCGCCGGTCCCGGCCCGGCCGACGACGTGGCCGCGATGCTGGCGCGGACGGCGCGGCGGACGCATGGCATCCACCTGTCGCCCCGGCAGGCCGAGGTGGCGCTCTTGATCCTGCGCGGCCATTCCACCACCTCGATCGCGCTTCGGCTGGCGGTGGCGCCGGGCACGGTGAAGGTGTTTCGCAAGCAGCTTTACGCGCGCTGCGGCATCTCCTCTCAGGCGGAGCTTTTCGCGCTGATGCTGCCCTTGCTGAAGGCCGGGGCCTGAACCGTCAGTCCGCGGGCCGGGCGCGCAGGCCGGGCATCGCCTCGGGCGTGATCGCGGCGCGGCAATGCTCGGTGAAGGCCCGGATCGTGAGCACCGCCCCCGCGCCCTCGGCGAGTGCAAGGCCCAGCTTCATCGGCCTGAGCGCGCCGGCGATCGGCACGAAGGCCAGCGGCCGGCCATCGGGCGCGGCATCGCCATGCGGGCGGATGTTGCCGATCGAATAGCCAAAGCCGTTCGCCACGAGGCTGCGCATCACGCCGATGTCCCGCGTGCGCTCGGCGATCCTCGGGCGCAGCCCGGCCGCGGCGAAGGCCGACAGGAAGTAATCGGCCGAAAGCGGCAGGTCCAAAAGCACCATCGGCAGATCAGCCAGATCGGCGGGGCCGACACTGGCGCGGCCGGCCAGCGGGTGATCCGCGGGCAGGATGGCATGGGCCGGCAGCGCGACCAGCGGCAGGAAATCCAGATCCGGCGGGATCGCCAGGTCGTAGGTCAGCGCCACGTCGATCCGGGCCGACCGCAGCGCCGCGATCAGGTCGGCCTGGTCGCCGATCCGCTGCCGCACCTCGACCTCGGGATGGGCCGCGACGAAGCCGCGGCGCAGGTGCGGCAGCACGATCTGCGCGAAGGTCAGCAGGCAGCCGACGTGCAGCGGGCCGCGCACGCTGCCGCCGATCTGCGCGGCCAGCCCGCCCAGCCGCTCGGCCTCGGCCAGCACCCGCCGGGCCTGCTCGACGACCTGGCGGCCCGCCTGGGTCAGCGCCATGCCCTGCGCCGGGCGGCGCAGGAACAGCGCCAGGCCCAGCTCCGCCTCCAGCTGCCCGATCGCGACCGAGATCGACGGCGCCGACACCTTGACCCGTTCCGCCGCCGCGGCGACCGATCCGGTATCGGCCACGGCGATCAGGTAATCGAGCTGGCGCAGGCTGTAGCGGACCGGCATCGCCGGGCTATCCCTCGTCGCCCGGCACACCGTAGGAGGGCGCGGCGGTCGGATCCTCGGCGCGCTGGACATAGGCGGCCATCTGCGGCGCGTAGACGGCCCAGGCGGCGCCCAGCGCCGCGATCGGGCAATCCTCCGTCCAGTCGATCCGCAGGTCGACCACCGGCCAGGACAGCCGGTCGGCGATCACCATCCCCGCGGAATGGACCGGCCCGGCCTCGCCGCCCGCGTCCAGACCGGCGCGCAGCGCGGCCATCAGCCGGTCGCCCAGTTGCCCCGCGGCCGCCTCGAAGGCCGCGACCATGACCGCCGGGATGCCCGGATCGGCCAGCAGGTTGCCGCCCGCCGCACAGTCCCGCCCCCGCGCCTCGCCCCACAGGCCCAGCACCTGCCGGCCGGAATGGATCGCCGTCTCGCCCCGCGCATCCACCGCCAGAAGCTGGCGGTAATCGACATGCGCCCGCCCGGCGGTGACCTCGGCCACCGCCGCCGCCGCGCCCGCGCCGCGTTCCATCGCGTCCAGCA
>CAYUXM010000337.1:0-2659 GCA_964448765.1 uncultured Rhodobacterales bacterium | reverse complement strand
CCGGTATGCCGGTCGGCGCCGCGCCGGCCGCCGGCGGCACCGGGAACGCGACGGTGCAGGCGGATGCCTCGCGGCAGGCCGCGGCCGCCACTGTTCCGACCGAAGCCGCGCCCGCCACACCTTCCGGGCCGCCATCCGCGCCGGCCACGGGCGAAGCGGAGGCCGCGACGGCCCCGGCGGCGGCGGCCGGGCAGGCCGGCCATGCCGGGCCGGACGCCGCGCAGCGGCCGGCCGGCACCCCGCCGTCGGCGGGTCCGCAGGTGGCCGCCGCCGATCCGACGGCGGCGACCGGCCAACCCGCTGGCCAGTCGGCGGGCCAATCGGCGGCCCGGTCCGAGGCCCCGGCGCAGACTGCGCCGCAGGGCCGCGCCGCGGGGCCGGACAGGGCCGCCCCCAGCCCCGACGCCGCGCGCGCCGATACGGTTCGGATCGCGCCCGAACCGCCGGCACGGGATCAGGGCCGCCCGCCCGCGCAGGCCGACAGCGCCGCGCGCTCCGGCACCGGGCCGATGGCGGCGCAAGCCCCCGTCCCGGCCGAGGCCCGCGCCGGCCAGGCCGCGCCGACCGGCCCGGACCTGCCGCGCCCGGACCAGCCTGTTGCGCCGCGCCAGACCGGTGAAACACCCGCCCGCGCCGATGCCGAAACACCCGCCGCCACGCCGCGGGCCGCCGCCGGCCAGCCCGAGGCCGGCGCGACGGCGACGCCGGCGGTGGCCGCCGCGCGCGGCACGGCGCAGGCCGTCACCACCCCGGCCGGGATGCCGGACGCGGTCCCCGCACGGCCGGATCCCGATGCGCCGGCCAGACTGGAAGCTGCCCCGGCCCCGGCCACGCCGCCGGCCGGTGGCCCGGCGGCCGCCGCACCGGCCACGCAACCGGCCGCCGGCCAGCCCGCCGTGGCCTTCGCCGCGGCGACGGAACGCCAGCAGGCCGTCCAGCGCGGCGCCGAGCGCAGCAGCCCGCGCGCCGAGCGCATGGAGGCGCTTTCGAACCCGACATCGCAGGGCGCCACCGCCACCGCCACGGCGGCCACGGCCACGGCCCAGACCGTGGCCCCGCCGGCGGGCATGGCCCTTGCGCCGGCGCAGCCGGGCATGGCGCTGGCCGGCGAGCGCGGGCAGGACCGCCCGGTGCCGGGTGGCGACATCGCGGCCGAGTCCATGCCGATCGGCGGGTCCGACCGGGGCGGCGGCGCCTTCACCGGGATCGAGCGCGCCGCGCAGCAGGTCGCCACCGGGCTGGCGGAACTGCCGCGCGGCGTCGGCCTGCAACTGGCCGAGGCCGCCAGCCGGTTCCCCGACCGGCCGGTGGAACTGACGCTCTCGCCCGAGGAACTGGGCCGCGTGCGCATGACATTGTCGACCGTCGATGGCGCGCTGACGCTGTCGCTCAGCGCCGAACGGCCCGAAACGCTCGAACTGCTGCGCCGCCATATCGACGAACTGGCCCGCGACTTCCGTGCGCTGGGCTATGCCGACGTGTCGTTCAGCTTCGAGGACCGGCCGACCGGCCGCGATCCCTCTGCCGGTGACCGCGCCGAGCCCGGCGAGGGCGACGGCACCGATCCCGCCGGCCCGGACGGGTCCGAGACGCCGGCCACCAACCCCGTTCGCCTTGCCCTTGCCCCCGGCCAGGGCCTTGACCTGCGCTTCTGAAGGAGCCCGCCATGACCACCGTCAACCCCGCCAACCCCGCACAGCAGCAGCCGCAGCCCGCCGCCTCCCCGGCGGCGGCGGCCGCCGCCGCCGAGACCGAAACCGAAACCGCGGATGGCGCCGAAGCCTCCTCTCCCGTCGGCAATGCGCTGATCGACAGCGATTTCGAGACCTTCCTGCTGATGCTGACCACGCAGCTGCAGAACCAGGATCCGCTGAACCCGATGGAATCGCAGGAATTCGCGGTGCAGCTTGCGACCTTCTCGGGGGTCGAGCAGCAGGTGCGGTCGAACGACCTGCTCGAATCGATCCAGAGCCAGTTGAACCAGATGTCGATGACCCAGCTGGCCGGCTGGGTCGGGATGGAGGCCCGCGTCAACGCCCCGGCCTGGTTCGACGGCGCGCCGATCACCCTGATGCCTGAACCCGCCCCGGCGGCCGACCGCGCCGAGCTTGTGGTCTACGACGAAGCCAATACCGAGGTCGGCCGCTACCCGGTCACGCCCTCGTCGGACCCGATCGCCTGGTTCGGCATGCAGCAAACCGGCGAGCCCTATCCGCAGGGCCTCTACAGCTTCAAGATGGAAAGCTACATCGGCAGCGAGCTTCTGTCGTCCAAGGAGGTCGACGTCTATACCGAGATCGTCGAGGCCCGGAACGAGGATGGCGGGACCATGCTGGTTCTGGAAGGCGGCACCAGCATCGCCGCGGACGAGATCATGGCCCTGCGACGGCCCGAGGAGATTCAGAGCGCGGCGTAGGCCAGCACCCCCGCCAGCGCCCCGGCGGCGCCGATCGCGGCATAGGCCGCCGCGGTCAGCCACGACGGGCCGCGCGGCGTTTCGGCCCCATCGCCCATCCCCTGCCGGGTCAGCGCCTCTTCGGCGATCTGCGGCAGCTTAGGCCCGAAGCGCGACAGCACCCGCGCGGTGCGCACGATGTCGCGCAGCGCCGCGTCGGGGCCCAGGTTCTCGCGGATGTAGCGTTCCACGATCGGGCGCGCG
>CAYUXM010000336.1:0-2660 GCA_964448765.1 uncultured Rhodobacterales bacterium | reverse complement strand
CGGTGGCCGAGCGCGCGCGCGAGGTGGCGCTGCCGATGCCGGGGCCGGGCTTCGTTACGCTGACGGTGATCGACGCGGCCGGCCGGGCCGACAGCGCGGCGGTGGAACTGGCGGGGCGGTAGGCCTTCGCACCGCAACGCGTGTCATACGTTCGCCCGGCGCGGAAGCGCCGGGCAGCGCCCGACCCGCCCCCCCGGGGCGGGCGCTTCGCGTCCACCCCGCGGGCCGGGCGCTGCCCTCGGTGTGTGTTGCGAGGACGAAGCGGGGGTGACCGGGCGGTCGCCGTTCTGCCGCCAATGCCGCACCACGCCCACCGAACCGCCGGCGGCGCTACCGCGCCAGCACCCCCGGCACCACCAGCCGGCTCTGCGGCCGGATCCGCCGCGCGATCCACAGCAGGTGATCGCGCCGCAGCGCCACGCAGCCCGCCGTCGGATGCCCCGGCCCGCGCCGGATGTGCACGAAGATCGCCGATCCGCGGCCCGGCCGCGCCTCGGGCCAGTTCCAGTCGGTCAGCAGCACCACGTCGTATTGCGGATCGACGCGCCGCATCCGCTCGTGGCCGGCCGGGAACGGCGCGGTGACGGGCAGGTTGTAATCCTCGTGGTCGGGATCGTCGCACCACAGCTGCCGCAGCCCGATCGGCCGCGCCCAGCCCGGCAGATCGGCCCGCGCCACCCGGTCCGGCCGGTAGAGAAGCCCGATGAACCGGTGCACGCCCACCGGCGTCGCGCCGTCGCCCTCGCGCTTCGCCGCCGTGATCCCGCCGCGCCCGACCTGCGCCGGTAACAGCCGGCCCATGAACCGCACGCCCTTCGGCGTCACCACCAGATCGGTGCGGGTCACAGCAGATGCCCCGATTTCGCGGCCTTGGTGGCGAGATAGCCGGCGTTCTGATCGGTTTCGCCCACCGCCAGCGGCACCCGTTCGGCCACCGCGATCCCCTGAGCCCGCATCATCGCGACCTTGGCGGGATTGTTCGTCATCAGCCGCACCGTGCCGATGCCCAGTTCCTTGAGGATCGCCGCGCCGATCCGGAAATCGCGCTCGTCATCCTCGAACCCCAGCCGGTGGTTCGCCTCCACCGTGTCGAACCCCTGGTCCTGAAGCCGGTAGGCCCGCATCTTGTTCGCCAGCCCGATGCCGCGGCCCTCCTGGTTGAGGTAAAGCAGAACGCCCGCGCCCTCGGCGCCCATCTGCCGCAGCGCGGCGTCGAGTTGCGCGCCGCAGTCGCATTTCAGGCTGCCCAGCACGTCCCCGGTGAAGCAGGCCGAATGCAGCCGGGCCAGCACCGGGCCGCCGGGATCGGGCCGGCCGACGAGGATCGCGTAATGTTCCTCGCCGCCGTCGCCGG
Organism: uncultured Rhodobacterales bacterium; assembly: GCA_964448765.1. Taxonomy (GTDB): domain Bacteria; phylum Pseudomonadota; class Alphaproteobacteria; order Rhodobacterales; family Rhodobacteraceae; genus JANSXY01. The sequence goes on along the minus strand of CAYUXM010000336.1, from coordinate 1,306 downwards.
GGCGGAACACATGCAGCCGCCCGGCCCCGGCCGCGGCCATCGGCAGCCGCGCCGCGGCGACCGGGTGCAGCGCCGGATCCGCCGCCAGCGCCGGGCCGGCGGCATCGAGATCGACGGCCGTGAGGCCCCGCGCCGCGGCGACAGCCGGGCCGCCGGCAACATCGACCAGCACCGCCGCGGGCAGAAGCCGCGCCGATTTCACCAGCGCCAGCGCCGCGCGGGCCAGCCCCGCCTCGCCGTCCCTCAGCGTCGCGATCGGCCCCTTCATCGGCATGTCGAGATCGTCGGCCGGGTCGGCGAGGTTGCGCAGCCAGTCCGCCCCGGCCTCGACCGGGACCGCGACGCGGGCGAGATCGCCGTCATAGGCGCGGGCCTTGAGCGTCTCGGCCCGCCGCGCGGTGATCGCCAGCACCAGCGGGCCCTCGGCCGCCAGCGCCGCGTGCCGTTCGGCCGACAGGGTTTCCGCCGCCGCCGCCAGCACCGCCCGCCCGCCGGCGCACAGCACCACCGGCACGCCCATGCGCAGATCGGCGCGGGCGCGGTTCAGAAGTTCGGTCGGGCTCGGTCCCAGCGGCATCGGCTTTCCGGTTCAAGGCTCATCTATCTAGACGCCGGATCGGGAAATTGAAACATGAGCGGCGCCGGCGACACGTCCGCGTGAAAGACCTGTTGCAATCCTTGCCGCCGGCGTGAACCGGCCCGATCTGACCCGTGATCGAGACAACGGAGGCGTTTGCCATGGCCAACCTCAAGAAGATCCTGCTTGTCGATGACGACGCCGACCTGCGCGACGCGCTGGCCGAGCAACTGCTGTCGACGGAGGATTTCGACGTGTTCGAGGCCGGCGACGGCGCGGAAGCGATGGAGAAGGTCAAGGCCGGGCTTTACGACCTCGTGATCCTCGACGTGGGCCTGCCCGATACCGACGGCCGCGAGCTGTGCAAGCGGATGCGCAAGCAGGGCGTGAAATGCCCGGTGCTGATGCTGACCGGCCATGACAGCGACGCCGACACGATCCTCGGCCTCGACGCGGGCGCCAACGATTACGTCACCAAGCCGTTCAAGTTTCCGGTGCTGCTGGCGCGGATCCGCGCCCAGCTTCGCCAGCACGAGCAAAGCGAGGACGCGGTGTTCCAGCTTGGCCCCTACACGTTCAAGCCGGCGATGAAGATGCTGATCGACGAGCGTGAGCGGAAGATCCGGCTGACGGAGAAGGAAACCAACATCCTGAAGTTCCTTTACCGCGCGCCCGATGGCGTGGTGCCGCGCGACGTGCTGTTGCACGAGGTCTGGGGCTACAATGCCG
>CAYUXM010000335.1:0-2671 GCA_964448765.1 uncultured Rhodobacterales bacterium | reverse complement strand
TCGGGCCGGTGAACATCAGCTTGTGATCCATGCCGCGCGGGCCGAGGATATGGCGCTCGAACGCGTCAAGGAAGGCGGCCTTGGCATCGGTATGCAGATCAAGCCCGTGCGCCAGCCCGTCGCCGGCGATATGGTCGATCAGCGCGGCCTTCATGTCGGGGTCGTTGTGGCCGTAGTTCAGCGACGAGCATCCGGCGAGGAAGTCGATATAGCTGCGGCCCGCCGCGTCGGTCAATTCCGACCCGCGGGCGCGGGTGAACACCGTGTCGAAGCTGCGGCAATAGCTGCGCGCCTCCGATTCACGGCGATTGAAAATGGCAATGTCGGCAGACGTTTCCGTCGGCATGTCGGCTCCTTCGGGAGTTGGAATTGGCATGAAGAGAACGGGCGGGCGCCACATCGGCCGGGCCTCAGGCGGCCCGGCGCATCCGTTCGCCAAGGTCGATGGTGACCATGTATTCGGTTTCGTGACGCTCGCGGAAATGCAGCGCCTGGGTGTAATGCGCCTGGAAGGCGAAATCGCCGTCGCGCGCCTCGGCGAACCGGCGAAACAGCGCCCAGGAGGCCTCGTTGTCGGCGGTGATCGTGGTCTGCACGCGGCGCACGCCGCGGCAGGCCGCGCGGCTTAGCAAGTCGCCCAGCATCAGTCGGCCCAGCCCGGTGCCGCGCGCGGTTTCGGCCACGGCCACCTGCCAGACGAACAGCGTTTCGGGATCGTAGGGCAGCACATAGGCCGAAACCCAGCCGACGATCTTGCCGTCCCGCTCGGCCACCACGCAGGTTTCGCGGAAATGGTCGCACTGGATCAGGTTGCAATACATCGAGTTCTCGTCGAGCGGCTTGCAGGCGCGCACAAGATCCCAGATCTCCGCGCCATCCTCCGCCACGGGCTCGCGCAGCGTGGGGGTGGATTTCCGAAAGAACTCAAGTGCGTGTCGCATCTGCTGTCATGCCTCCGATTTATTTCGAGACACTAAGTATCATGCAGGTGCAGAAATCGCAACACCCAAGGTCAAATCCTTATTTTCATTGGATTGTCTTGCTGATTTCCGGCCCGATGGCCACCACGGGCATTTCGATATTCGAACTGAACTGCCGTGGCGCGCGCCATTGATCCCGCCCCGGCTCTCTGCCAGCATCCGCGCATGGATCGTGTCGACACCAGCCTGATCGCCCTGCGCCGGATCCTGCGCGCGACCGAGCTGTTCGGCCGCGAGCTGGCCCGCTCGGTCGGGCTGACCGCGCCGCAGTTCCGGGCCTTGCAGATCGTGGCGGCCAGGGGCCAGTGCACCGCGACCGAGATCGCGCAGCGGATGCGGATATCGCAGGCCACGGTGACGGCCCTGGTCGACAGGCTGGTGCGGCAGGGGATGGTGGTGCGCGAACCTTCGCAGACCGACAGGCGGCAAACCAACATCGTCACGACAGAGAAGGGCCGGCAGGCCATCGCCAATGCCCCCGATCCCTTGCAGCAGCGCTTCGTGCGCAAGTTCTCGACGATGGAAGACTGGGAACAGGCCGCCCTGATCGCGGCGCTGGAACGGGTGGCATCGATGCTGGACGCCGAGGATATCGATGCCGCGCCGGTGCTCGACACCGGCGAGATCTGAACGCCGGGCCGCGCCCGGCCGGACCTAGCCCGCGCCGCCGCCGGCCTTCAGCCGGAACCGCTGGATCTTGCCCGTCGCCGTCTTCGGCAGCGCCGTGGCAAAGACCACGCGGCGCGGATACTTGTAGGGCGCGATCGTGGCCTTCGCATGCTCCTGCAGGCGCAGCGCCGTCGCCGCATCTGCCGCCACGCCTTCGGCCAGCACCACATGCGCCTCGACGATCTGGCCGCGGTCCTGGTCCGGCGCGCCGATCACGGCGCATTCCATCACGTCGGGATGGGCCAGCAGCGCCGCCTCCACATCCGGCCCGGCGATGTTGTAGCCCGACGACACGATCATGTCGTCATTGCGCGCGGCGAAGTGGAAATAGCCCGCCTCGTCCCGCCGGAACGCGTCTCCGGTGATGTTCCAGCCGTCCTGCACGTAGCCCCTTTGCCGGTCGTCTGCGAGGTAACGGCAGCCGGTCGGCCCGCGCACCGCCAGCCGGCCGACCTCACCGGGCGGCAATTCGGCCCCGTCGGGGCCGATGATCTTCGCCTCGTAGCCCGTGACCGGCCGACCGGTGCAGGCGGGGCGATGATCGTCGAAGCGATTGGTGATGAAGATGTGCAGCATCTCCGTCGCGCCGATCCCGTCCAGCATCGGCTTGCCGGTCTTCTGCATCCATTCTTCGTAGACCGGCGCGGGCAGGGTTTCGCCGGCGCTGACGGCGGCGCGCAGGCTCGACAGGTCGGCGCCCTCGCCCATCGCCTTCAGCATCAGCCGGTAGGCGGTGGGCGCGGTGAAGCAGACCGTCGCGCGATAGCGCTCGACGATCTCGATCAGGTTCGGCGGGCTGGCGTTTTCCAGCAGGCAGGCCGCCGCCCCGAAGCGCAGCGGGAAAATCGCCAGCCCGCCCAGACCGAAGGTGAAGGCCAGCGGCGGGGAACCCACGAAGACATCCTCCGGCGTGACCTTCAGAACCTCGCGCGCGTAGCCGTCGGCGATGATCATCAGGTCGCGATGGAAATGCATCGTCGCCTTCGGATCGCCGGTGGTGCCCGAGGTAAAGCCCAGAAGCG
>CAYUXM010000334.1:0-2673 GCA_964448765.1 uncultured Rhodobacterales bacterium | reverse complement strand
GCCAGCTTCACCCGGAACGGATCGTAGCCCAGCATGCGCGAGCGTTCCTCGTTCTCGCGCATCGCCACCATGACCCGGCCGAAGGGCGAGCGGACCAGCCACAGGCAGCCTGCCATCGCCGCGGCGAACAGCGCCAGCGCGGCCAGGTAGCGCGGCACGTCCGACGACAGGTCGAAACCGAACAGCCGGCGCGCGGCCGCATCGACGACGAAGCCCTCGTCGCCGCCGGTGACCTGGCCGAAATACAGGATCGTCAGGTAGCCCGCCTGCGCGAACATCAGCGTCACGATCATGAAACTCACGCCCGCGGTGCGCAGCGCCAGAAGCCCGACCGCGCCGGCCATCGCGCCCCCGGCCACCAGCCCCAGCAAGAGCGCCGGGCCGCCGCCCAGGCCCCAGTGCCAGACCGGCAGGCCCATCGCGAACATGCCGGCGGCGAAGAACATCGCATGGCCCAGCGACAGAAGCCCGGTGTAGCCGAAGGCGAGGTTGTAGCCCATCGCGAAGACCGCCAGCACCATGATCCGCGCGAGGTTCGTCGCGTGATAGGTCGGCAGCACGAAAAGCGCGGCGAACAGCACCGCGACGAGGGCGAGGTGCAGCGCCCATATCCGCGCCCCGCCGGTCATTCCTTCGCTCCGAACAGGCCCTGCGGGCGGAACACCAGCACCAGCGCCACCGCCAGCGTGGCGATGATCTTGGCCAGCGTCGGCGAGAAGAACATCGAGATCACGCCATCCGACAGCCCGATCACCAGCGCCGCCACCAGCGTGCCGCGCAGCGATCCCAGCCCGCCGATGATCACCACGATGAAGGACAGAAGCAGCGGGTCATGGCCCATCAGGTAATGCGCCTGCTGGATCGGCACGATCAGCACCGCCGCCGCCGCCGCCAGCGCCGCGCCCAGCGCGAAGGTGCCGGCATAGACCCGGTCGACATCGATGCCGAAGTTGCGCGCGGTGTCGCGGTCGACCTGGGTGGCGCGCATCACCAGCCCGGCGCGGGTGCGGGTCATCAGAAGCCAGACGCCCAGAAGGATCACCGCCGCCGCGACGACGACGAAAAGCTTGTAGCCGGAATAGCCGAACCACGGCAGTTGCAGCCGCAGGTGGAAGGGCGGGGCGACCGGCCGCGCATCGGGGCCGTAGAAGCTCAGCGCCGCCTGCTGGAAGATGTAGAGCAGCCCGATGGTGGCGACGATCGTCGCCTCGGGATCGTATTTCAGCCGCTTGAGGACCGTGACATCGGCGAGTGCCGCGATCGCGCCGACGGCGAGCGGCGCGATCACCAGCGCGGCGATCCAGGCCATCGCGGCGGGCACCGGCAGGTACTGCGTGACGAACCAGGCACCGATCGCGCCCAGCATGAAGAACTCGCCATGCGCGACATTGACCACCCGCATCACCCCGAAGACGAGGTTCAGGCCCACGGCGGTCAGCGCCAGCACCGCCGCCATGACGGTGCCCTCCATCAGGGCGAGCAAAAGGAACGGTCCGAAATCCAAGGCGGGGTCCGGGATTGGGAAGGGCGAAGGGCAGGGCGGCGCGAGGCCGCCCCGCCGGCGGGATCAGAACGACTGGGCGGTGTAGTCGACCGCGTCCTCGTACATCCCGTCCTCCATGCTGGTGGTATGCACCTTCATCAGCTTGCCGCCCTCGACGCGGCTGATGAACTGGTGGCCGAAGACCTGGTGCGTCTTGCCGTTGAACACCTTGGCGCCCTGCACATGGGCCAGGCTTTCGGGCATCTCGGTCATCGCCTCGACGGCCTCGACGAACTTCTGCCGATCCTCGGGCCCCTGGTAGCCCGCGGCTTCCATCCCGGCCTTGATGACATGCAGGGTTTCCCAGACGCTGAACATGTGCGCGTAGGTCGCCACGTCCCGCGTATCGGTGACTGAGGCGCCGTTGTCATCCACCCCGACGGCGGCGCGATAGGCGGTTTCGTGTTCCGAGGCGTCGGGCTGCTTGACCCGGCAGTGGCCTTCCCAGAAATGCGTGCCTTCCAGGAATTCCAGCCCCGGCGTCGCGGTGTCCACCGCCTCGAGGCTGTCGATGAAGCCGAAGATCTCGGGCCGCGCGCCGGTGCCGTAGAACTCGCCCAGCTCCTTGACGAAGGTCAGAACCGCCGGGCCGACCATGACGTGATACAGCACCTCGGTATCGCGCGGGATCTGCGGCAGGTAGCGGGTGAAGCTGGTCTCCGTCGGCGGGATCGCGATATGCGCCAGGATCTCGCCGCCCGCGGCCTCGACCGCGGCGCTGAAGAAATCGCGGTGGTCGTGGCCGAAGGCATAGTCGGGAAAGACCATCGTGACCTTCTTGCCGAGGTTCTCCATCACCCAGGGCGCCATCGAGGACACCTGCGCCCGCACGTCGGTGATGCCGGGCTGCATGGTCCAGCGGTTCAGCATCCCCGAGGCGACGTGATAGCCTTCGGAGCAGACCAGGTAGGGCACCTTCAATTCGCCCGCGCGCGGGGCGGAGCCGATCACGACATGGCTGAACAGCGGCCCGAAGATCGCGTCGCAGCCGTGCTGGCTGGTCAGCTTTTCCACCACCTCGGCGCCGCGCTTGGGATCGGTGCCATCATCCTCGAACACGATCTCGACGGGGCGCCCGTTGATCCCGCCGCCGTCGTTGACAAGCTTCAGCGCCGCCTGCGCGGTGCGTT
>CAYUXM010000333.1:0-2705 GCA_964448765.1 uncultured Rhodobacterales bacterium | reverse complement strand
CGTCGAGGCCCGAGAACGGCTCGTCCATCAGCATGATCCGCGGCCGCGGCGCCAGCGCGCGCGCCAGCGCGACGCGCTGCTGCTCGCCGCCCGACAATTCGTGCGGATATTTCGCTCCGAAGCCCGACAGTGCCACGCGTTCCAGCAGTTCGTCGACCCGCCGCATCCGGCCCGGATCGCCCCGCGACAGGCCGAAGGCCACGTTTCCGGCGACGCTGAGATGCGGAAACAGCGCGAAATCCTGAAACATCATGCCGATGTGGCGGCGTTCCGGCGGCACCCGGAACACCGTGTCGCAGACCAGCGCGCCATCGACATGGATGCGACCGGCATCCTGCATGTCGACGCCGGCGATGATCCGCAGGGTGGTGGACTTGCCGCAGCCAGAGGGGCCGAGAAGGCAGGTCACCTGCCCCGCCCCGATCGCGAACGACACGTCGTCCACCACCCGGCGCCCGCCGAAGTCGCGGCAGATGTTGTGAACCTCGAGGCGGGGGGGCTGGGCGGTCACACGGTATCCGAGAGTTTCAATCGGGTTTGGCGCGACTTAGCAGGCCCGGCCGGGACGGGCAAGGCCGGCGCTGCGGCCCCACCCGGCGGCCCGGGCCGCGCGCCACGGCCCGGCCCCGGCCCCGGCCCCGGCCCTACAGCGTGGCGTTGATCGCGCCGCCGTCCAGCAGCACGTTCTGGCCGACGATGAACCCGGCATGGGCCGAACACAGGAAGGCGCAGGCCGCGCCGAACTCCTCGGCGGTGCCGTAGCGGCCGACCGGGATCGTCGCCTCGCGCCGGCGCCTGGCCTCGTCCAGCGTGATCCCCTCGCGCTGGGCCACCCCGCCGTCGAGCGACACGGCGCGATCGGTGGCGTGGATGCCGGGCAGCAGGTTGTTGATCGTCACGCCGCGGCCGGCGACCTGCCGGGCGGTGCCGGCGACGAAGCCGGTGAGCCCCGCGCGGGCCGAGTTCGACAGCCCGAGCGCCGGGATCGGCGACTTGACCGATTGCGAGGTGATGTTGACCACCCGGCCCCAGCCGCGCGCCATCATCCCCGGCAGAACCGCCTGCATCAGCGCGATCGGCGTCAGCATGTTGGCATCGAGCGCGGCGATGAAATCCTCGCGCGACCAGTCCGACCAAAGGCCGGGCGGCGGCCCGCCGGCATTGGTCACCAGGATGTCGGGATCGCCGGCCGCGGCCAGCACCTCGGCGCGGCCGGCCTCGCTGGTGATGTCGGCGGCCACCGCCGTCACCGTCACGCCATGCGCATCGCGGATCGCCTGCGCCGTCGCCTCCAGCGCCTCGGCGCCGCGCGCGTTCAGCACCAGATCCACCCCGGCCGCCGCCAGCGCCTCGGCGCAGCCGCGGCCCAGCCCCTTCGATGAGGCGCAGACCAGCGCGCGCCTGCCGGAAATCCCAAGATCCATCGTCGTCTCCCGCCCTGGTTCGTTCGCGCACCGGGCCTAGCATCCCGCCGCCGCGTCGGAAAGCCCCGGCGCGGCGATTGACGAAATCGGAACCACTTCGGGCCTAGCATCGACCGGCGCGGGATCGCGCTGTCGAGGTATTGCGTGACGAGTGACCAGGCCTTCCCCGCCCCGCACCGCGGGGCTCCGCCGCCGCGGGTCTCGGTCGCGGTGTTTCCCGCCGCGATGTTTCCCGTCCGTCTCGGCGCCGCGATGGGCGCGACGCTGGGCTTGGCCGACACGGCCACGCCCGGCGACATCTGCCGGCTTGCGCCCGGCGCGCAGCCGCAAACGCTCGACCTCGCGCCTGGCTCCGGCCCGCCCCGAACGCTTGCCCCGCCCGGCCCGCCGGGCAGCGCGCCCGCACAGGGCCGGGCCGTCCGGATCGCCGCCGAGCACCGGCTGATCGCCGGCGACGGCGAGACGGTGACGGTGCTGGCGCTTCTGCTCGACGAGGCCGAGCCTTGGCTGCTGCCGCTCTCGCCGCTGGCCCACGGGACGGATTACACGCTGATCGGCAGCCGCGCGACGGCCGGCGACCTGCCGCTGCCCGATCGGGTGGCCGCGGCCTTCACCCCCGGCACCGGGATCGTGTTGGCGGATGGCACGCCCTGCCCCGTGGAACGGCTGACGCCCGGCCTGCCGGTCCTGACCCGCGACAACGGCCCGGCCCCGCTGCGCGCAGTGTTGCGGGCCAGGCTGCGTGCGGCGGGCGACCACGCGCCGGTGGTGATCGCGCCGGGCACCATCGGCAATGCCGCGGAACTGGCGGTCAGCCCCGACCACCGGATCCTGCTCTGCCGTCCGGGGGGCGCGCCGGAAGCCTTCGTGCAGGCCCGCCACCTCGTCGACGGCGACCGGATCCGGCGCCGCGACGCCGGCTATGTCGACTATCTCAGCCCCGTTTTCGACCGCCACGAGGTGATCTATGCCGAGGGCTTTCCCTGCGAAAGCCTGTGCCTCACCCCGTCGGTGACCGACCGGCTGCCGGGCGCGATGCTGGCGCAACTGGCCACCCACGGTCCGGCGCCGCGCCACGCGCCGCGCCCCACCCCGGCGACCGAACGCGCCATGCTTGCATCGCTGCGGCGCTGACCGGCCAGCGCGCGATTGCGGAGCCGCCGGGCCGCGGCTATATCGCGGCCATGCTGGACCGCGCCCACAACATCCCCGCCCTGCCCCCGGACATCGCCCGGCGGCGCACCTTCGCGATCATCTCGCATCCCGATGCGGGCAAGACCA
>CAYUXM010000332.1:0-2707 GCA_964448765.1 uncultured Rhodobacterales bacterium | reverse complement strand
CACGAGATCCGCGACAACCTCGATACCGAGGAAGAGCGCGACCTGTTCCGCCTGCACGACATGCTTGACGATATCGCCGGGCGCGGCGTGATCGGCGCGGCGCTGGAGGCGCTGGCCGAGCGGCGCACCGGCACGCCGGCGGCGCAGGTGGAAGAGGGCAGCTGGCTCGACCGGCTGCGCGAGACGATCCCGGCGGGGCGCGACGACCTGCTGGCCTTCTTCCATGACCGGCTGAAGGTCTACCTGCGCGACCGGGGCATCCGCCATGACGTGATCGACGCCTGCCTCGCGCTGCCGGGCAACGACGACCTCGTGCTGCTGGTGCGCCGGGCCGAGGCGCTGGGCGGGTTCCTCGCGACCGAGGATGGCGAGAACCTGATGCAGGGCTTCCGGCGCGCCAACAACATCCTCACCCAGGCCGAGGCGAAGGACGGGGTGGAATATTCCTTCGGCGCCGATCCGAAATTCGCCGAAACGGAGGTGGAGCGCGCGCTTTTCGCCGCGCTCGACCGGGCGGAGGGGGCGATCTCCCCGGCCATCGAGGCCGAGGATTTCGCCGCGGCCATGCAGGGCATGGCCGCGCTGCGCGCCCCGGTGGACGCGTTCTTCGAGGCGGTGCAGGTCAATGCCGAGAACCCGGTGGTGCGGCGCAACCGGCTCAACCTGCTCAGCCGGATTCGCACGGCCTGTCTCGCGGTCGGCGATCTGACCCGGATCGAGGGCTGACGCGGCGGCCCGTTCCGCGGGCTTGTCTTGTCGCGGCATCGGCGTATGCTGCCGCGGGAACAGGAGCATGCCGCGGTGCAGAAACCATCTGATTTCAGGGCGTTTGCCGAAATCACGCCGGGCGCGGCCGTCGCCACGGAGCGCCACGGCTGGCGCGCGAAATGCCTGCAGCGGCTGATCCGGCTCGATCTGCCGGTGCCGCTGACGGTGGCGCTGCCCTGCGAGACGGTGCGCGCCATCGCCGCGGGCACCCTGCCGGACACGGACAGGCTGATCGGGCTCTTTGGCGATGCGCCGCTGGTGTCGGTCCGGCCGTCGCCGGCCAATCCGGAATGGGGCGGGCCCAGCACGATCCTGAACGTGGGCATGAATGCCGGGCGGCACGCGGCGCTGACCGAAAGCCACGGCGCGGCGGCGGCCGATGCGCTCTACCTCGCCTTCGTGCAGGCCTTCGCGGTGCATGTCGCCCGGCTCGACCCCGAGATGTTCGCGGCCCCGCCGGGCCCCGGCGCGCTCGACCGCGCGCTGGCGGCCTACGAGGCCGAGATGGAGGCGCCGTTCCCCGAGGATCCGGCGCGGCAGCTGGCCGAGGTGCTGCGCTCCATGGCGCGGGCCTGGGAGGGAACGACGGCGCGGCTGTTGCGGCAGGCCAAGGGCGCGCCCGCCGAGGCGCCGCTGGGGCTGGTGGTGCAGCGCATGGCGCTGGGGATCGGGCCGGGCCTGTCGGGTGCCGGCACGATCCAGCTGGTCGATCCGGTCACCGGGCAGCGCCAGGTCACCGGCCGGTTCCACGGCCAGAGCCTGGCGCCGAAGGGCGGCGCGGCCGAGGAAACGCTGTACCTGACCCGCGACGCGCGCGGCCCTTCGCTGGAACAGCGTGCGCCCGAGGTCTTCGCCGAACTGGTGCGCGAGGGCGAAGCCTGCCGCGCCCGGCTGCGCGAGGAAATGCAGATCGAATTCGCGATCGAAAGCGGCACCCTGCGGGTGATCGACGCGACCCGCGTCGCGCGGTCCTCGCGCGCGGCGGTGCGGATCGCGGTGACCCTGGCAGAGGCCGGGATCATCGCGCCCGACGAGGCGGTGCTGCGGGTGGAGCCGCGCGCGCTGTCCGAGCTTTTGCACCACCAGGTCGATCCGCGCGCCCCGCGCGACCGGATCGCGCGCGGCATCCCGGCCAGCCCCGGCGCCGCCACCGGGCGGATCGTCTTCACCTCGGCCGCGGCGCAGGCCAGCGCGGCGCGCGGCGAGGATTGCATCCTGATGCGCCGCGAGACCGCGCCGGAAGATATCCGCGGCATGCATGCGGCCTCGGCCGTGGTCACCGAACGCGGCGGCATGACCAGCCATGCCGCGGTGATCGCCCGCGGCCTCGGCCTGCCCTGCATCGTCGGTGCCTCCGATCTTCGGCTGGACCCGCGCGAACGGGTGGTGATCGGCCCCGGCGGCCGGCGGCTGCGCGAGGGCGAGGTGATCACCGTCGACGGAACCTCGGGCGAGATCCTTGCCGGCAGCGCCGAGATGCTGCCGCCCGCGCTGGACGAGGCGTTTCACCAGCTTCTGGCCTGGGCGGACGCGGCACGCGACATCGGCGTGCGCGCCAATGCCGACACGCCCGACGACGCGCGCACCGCGCGCGACTTCGCCGCCGAGGGCATCGGCCTGTGCCGCACCGAACACATGTTCTTCGAGGAAGACCGGCTGACGGTTATGCGAGAGATGATCTTCGCCGATACCGCGAAGGACCGGAAGGTGGCGCTGGACCGGCTGTTGCCGATGCAGCGCGCCGATTTCATCGCGCTCTTTGACATCATGGCGGGCCTGCCGGTCTGCATCCGGCTGTTCGACCCGCCGCTGCACGAATTCCTGCCGCATGACCGCGAGGAGATGCGCGAACTGGCCGAGGCGCTGGCGCGGCCGCTGTCGGAGGTCACCCGCCGGGTGGAGGCGCTGCGCGAGTTCAACCCGATGCTGGGGATGCGCG
>CAYUXM010000331.1:0-2744 GCA_964448765.1 uncultured Rhodobacterales bacterium | reverse complement strand
CCGACGCGCTCGATGTGACGCTCGACCTCGAGCGGCTCGGCTCGATCACCTCCATTCCGCTTCTGGAGATCCGGCGATGAACGACACCGGCAGCTTTGTCGCGGCCGTGCTGCGCGAGCTCGCTGCCTCGACCGCCGTAATCCTCGCCGCCTGGGGCGCGCTCGGCGGTGCAACGAACGCGCTGACCACGAAGATGCGGCTGCGCGATGCTCTCCGGCACATCCTGCTCGGCGGGCTGATCGCGGCCGGGATGGGCAGCCTGTCGATGGCCGTGATCACCGCCTGGCTCAGCCTTCCGCCCGAGGCGATCCCTGCGGGCGGAGCTGCCGGCTCAGCCGCCTATCTCGTTGGCGTCTTCGGCCCGGCCTTCATCGAAATGCTGCTCGCCCGGCTCCGCCGCGCGAAACAGGGCGACGGCGATGAATGAGATCCTTCGCCTCGCGCGCTCCCTCCGCTGCGACCCTGCCGACCCTCGAGCGGCCTTTGCCCACCGTCTGCGCATCGGCTTCGCCGTCGCGGCACTGATCCTGATCCTCTCGCTTCTCCGGTAATCCCATGCACATGACCGACCGGGGCCTGCTGGCCCTCGTCCGGCACGAAGGACTCGTGCCCGGACCCTACCTCGATGTGAAACAGGTCTGGACCTTCGGCATCGGCCACACGGCCGCGGCTGGGCTGCCCGATCCGGCCACTATGCCGCGCGGCATGCCCTCGGACCTCAATGGCGGGATCCGCGAAGCGTTCCGGGTCTTCCGAGACGATCTTGGGGGTTACGAGGCCGCCGTCCAGCGGGCCGTGAAGGTGCCGCTGTCGCCGCACGAGTTCGATGCGCTGGTCTCGTTCCACTACAACACCGGCGGCATCGCCAAGGCTGCGCTGACCCGGCACCTCAATGCCGGAAATCGCGTTGCGGCCGCCGACGCGTTTCTGAACTGGCGCCGCCCGGCCGCGATCATCCCGCGCCGGGAGGCCGAGCGCGATCTGTTCCGGCATGGCCGCTATCCTGGCGGCACGATCCCGGTCTGGTCCGTGGACCACACGGGCCGCGTCGACTTCTCCCGGCCGATCCGTCGCCTGACCGAGGATGAGGCTCTGGCCTTGGCTCGCGGGCCGTCGCCGCTGCCGAAGCCCCCGGTCCCCGATCCTGCGTCTAACGCGCCGACCGGCTGGCTCGTTCGGCTGGGCGACTTCTTCTCCACCCTTATCCGGAGGGCCTGACCCATGCGTTACATCCGTCCGACCTCGCTCACCTGGTGGGCGGGACTGCTCGCCATACTCACCGGCATCGCCTCCCTCGCGCTGCCCGCCACCGGGCCGCTCGGGGAACTGTCCCGGCTCGTCGCTCTGCTTGCCGGCAGCGGCGATGCCTCGCCCGCGGGGCTGGTGTTTCTCGGTCTCGGCCTGATCGGCCTGCGCGACCGGATCGAGCGCGGGTTTCGCGGCGATGGCTGACCTTCTGATCTGGCTGGTGGCGGCGATCGGCGCGATCGGGGGCGTCGTCCTCGGCCGACGCTGGGGCCTTGTCGAAGGAAAGCGCGCGGGCAAACGGGAGGCCGAACGCGATGCTATCGAAGACAAGAACAAGCGTGTCGAACGCGGGCGCGAGGCGGTTCGCGATGGCCGCGGCTACGGCGATCCTGCTGACCGGCTGCGCCGCAACGATGGGCGCTGGTGACGCGGGCTGCGCCTCCTATGCCGAGGCGCGGCTCGCCCGGCCAGCTGCCGAGACCGTCGCGGAGGTGCCGCCGGACTGGGCCGATTGGATCGCCGATCTCGATGACCGGATGACGGGCACCTGCCGATGAAATCCCTCTCGACTGCGCTGCAGGCCCATCTCGACGACGGCACGACCACGCTTGCCTGGTGCTGGCGGATCGCTCGCGCCGATGGCGCGAGTTTCGGCTTCACCGATCACGACCGGACACTCAGCTTCGACGGCACGGACTTCGAGCCCGAGAGCGGGCTCACGGCATCCGAGGTGCGCTCGGGATCGGACCTGTCGGTCGATGCGCAGGACGCCGAGGGCGTGCTGACCTCTGAGCGCATCACCGAGACCGATATCCTCGACGGGCGCTGGGACAACGCCGAAATCGAGGTCTGGCGGGTGAACTGGCAGATGACCTCCCAGCGCGTACTCATGCGCCGCGGGGCCCTCGGCCAGATCCGGCGCGGGCGGCTGGCCTTCGTGGCAGAGGTCCGTTCGCTCGCCCATGTGCTCGGTCAGACGGTCGGGCGGACCTTCCAGGCGACCTGCGACGCCGCGCTCGGTGATGCGCGCTGCAGCGTCGATCTCGAGGATCCGGCCTACAAGGGCGCGGGCGCCGTGATCGACCAGCTGCGGGATCGTGCCTTCACCGCTTCTGGGCTCGGCAGTTTTGATACCGGCTGGTTCACATTCGGCACCGTTGAATGGACCGGCGGCGCGAACGCGGGGCGTCGGGCTGAGGTGCTGGGCCATGACGTCACGGATGGCATCGCCGTGTTGACCCTCCTCGAGGCGCCGGTGCGCGCGATCGCCGAGGGTGACGGCTTCACGATTCGCGCGGGCTGCGACAAGCGCATGGAGACCTGCGGGGCCAAGTACGCGAACATCGTCAATTTCCGCGGCTTCCCGCACATCCCCGGCCAGGACACAATCCTGCGCTACGCGACAAAGGATGGCGGTCACGAAGGATCGGTGTTGTGACCTCCGCCGATCCCACCCGTGTCATCGCCATCGCACGGTCCTGGCTCGGCACGCCGTA
>CAYUXM010000330.1:0-2748 GCA_964448765.1 uncultured Rhodobacterales bacterium | reverse complement strand
TTGCGGCCCGGCGCCCGGAACAGCGCCCAGGAGCCGGTGGTGAAATCCTGGAACCTTGTGCCGACGCCGATCACCAGATCGGCCTCGGCGCAGATCGCGTTGGCCGATCCCGCGCCGGTCACGCCCACCGGGCCGAAATTGATCGGATGATCCCAGGGCAGCGCCGATTTGCCGGCCTGGGTCTCGACCACCGGGATGCCGTGCGCGGCGACGAATTCGGCCAGCGCGCCGGTCGCGCCGGAATAATGCACCCCGCCGCCGGCCACGATCACCGGGTTGCGCGCGGCACGGATCGCCGCGGCCACCCGCTCCACCTCGCCCGCATCGGGCCTGAGCCGGCGGCGATGCCAGATGCGCGGCGCGAAGAACGCCTCGGGCCAGTCATGCGCCTCGGCCTGCACGTCCTGGCAGAAGGCCAGCGTCACCGGGCCGCATTCGGCCGGGTCGGTCATCGTGGCCATCGCGCGCGGCAGCGCGGTCAGCAAATGCTCGGGCCGCGCGATCCGGTCGAAATACCGGCTGACCGGGCGGAAGCAGTCGTTGGCCGAAACCGTGCCATCGCCGAAATCCTCGACCTGCTGCAACACCGGGTCCGGCGCGCGGCTGGCGAAGACGTCGCCGGGCAGCAGCAGCACCGGCAGCCGGTTGACATGCGCCAGCGCCGCGGCGGTGACCATGTTCGTCGCCCCCGGTCCGATCGACGAGGTGACGGCCATCGCCCGCCGGCGGCGCTGCTGCTTGGCATAGGCGATCGCGGCATGGGCCATGGATTGTTCGTTATGGCCGCGATACGTGGGCAGCCGGTCGCGAACGCCGTAAAGCGCCTCGCCCAGACCGGCGACATTGCCATGCCCGAAGATCGCCCAGACCCCGGCGAGAAACGGCTCGCCCTCTTCGGTCATCTGCGCCGCGAGGTAGCGCACCATCGCCTGCGCGGCGGTCAGCCGGATCGTCGTCATGCCACCTTCTCCTTCATGCCCTGCCGCGCCCGGTCCCATGTCCGGCACAGGCGATCGTATTTCTCCGCCATCGCCGTCACCGCCGCGTCGCCGGAAAGCCGGCCGGCGAAATAGCCCTCGGCCGCCGCGGCATAGATCGTGCGGCCGACGGCGAAGCCCTTGACCAGCGGATACCGCGCCGCGACGGCCAGACTGTCGGCCAGCGCGGCCTCCTCGGCGCCGAGGCCGAGCACGACGATGCCGCGGGTATGCGCGTCGTTTTCCCCGATCGCGTCGCAGGTCCGCTGCCATGCCGCGTCGGAGGTCATCGGTTCCAGCTTCCACCAGTCGGGGTAGATGCCGATCTCGTAGAACCGCCGGATCACCGCCGCGGTCGTGTCGTCATCCACCGGCCCGGCCTTCGAGGGGATCACCTCCAGCAGGAATTCCAGCCGGTTGCGACGGCAGGCGTGGAACAGCCGGGTCACCACCGCCTCCTGCTCTGCCCGCAGGTCGGCATCGTCGTCCGGATGACAGAAGCACAGCACCTTGACGACATGCTCGCGCGGCCATTCCGCCAGCCCGCCGAAATCCGGCCCGATCTCGGGCTCCAGTTCCAGCGGGCGGGAGCCGGGCCATTCCACCGGCCGGCCGATCCACAGCCCCTGCCCCGCCGCACGATAAAGCGCCGTGCGGCCCAGCCGGCTGTCGCACAAAAGCCCGTGGCCCGGGCGCCCGGCGGCGACCTTCAGCGTCGCGTCGAGGCACAGTTCCTTGAACCGGCCGATGGCCTCGGGCGTCGCGCCGGGGATATCCTCGAACTGCCGGCGATGGTCGAAGGCGAAGACCCGCATCGTCGGCCAGTCGCCCGGCCGGGTCGTCGACCAGTGGATCCGTTCCAGTTCCGCGTCGTTGCGCAGGTCCGGCCGCCGGATGCCGCGCGACAGGAAGAACCGCAGTTCCGCAAGGCTGGGATAGGCCGGGGTGCAGCCGTGCCGGCTGACCGCGAAGGCCCCGCAGGCATTGGCGTATTCCAGCGCCGTGGGCCAATCCTCGCCGTCCAGCCAGCCCTTCAGCAGGCCCGACATGAAGCCGTCGCCAGCGCCCAGCACGTTGAACACCTCGATCGGGAACCCCGGCCCGGTCTCGCCGGCGTCGAGACTGTCGGGGATCGCGCCGGTGAAGGCCACCGCGCCGGCCGCCCCGCGCTTGCACACCAGCGTGGCCGACGACACCGCGCGCACCGCGCGCAGCGCGGCCAGCGTGTCGGTGCTGCCGCCGGCGATGTGGAACTCTTCCTCGGTGCCCACGATCAGGTCGAACAGGTGCAGCGTCGATTGCAGCTTGGCCGTCACCCGCGCGCTTTCCACGAACCGGCTTTCGCCCTCGCCATGCCCCGCCACCCCCCACAGGTTCGGCCGGTAGTCGATGTCGAGCGCGGTGCGCAACCCGGCCTCGCGCGCGATCGTCAGCGCCTTGAGCGTGGCCGCCTCGACCTGCGGATGCGACAGATGCGTACCGGTGGCGACCACCGCGCGGGCCTCGCGGATGAACGCCGGGTCGATATCGGCCTCCGTCAGCCCCATGTCGGCGCAGTTTTCGCGGTAGAAGATCAGCGGGAACCGCTCGCGGTCGCGGATGCCCAGCAGCACCAGCGCGGTCAGCCGCTCCGGATCGGTCTTCACCCCGCGGGTATCCACCCCCTCGCGTTCCAGCTCCTCGCGGATGAACCGGCCCATGTGCTCGTCGCCCACCGCGGTGATCACCGCCGATTTCAGGCCCAGCCGGGCGGTGCCGCAGGCGATGTTGG
>CAYUXM010000329.1:0-2752 GCA_964448765.1 uncultured Rhodobacterales bacterium | reverse complement strand
GCGGTCAGGGCGAGAAAAGTTCTGCGGATCATGTTTGTAGTCTCCCAAACAGATGTTCGCTGCCATTCATTCGGCAACGTGGAGGACTACGGGGCGCCCGTCCGATCGGATGAGGCGATTGGAGGCTCCCGGCGGTCTTGACGAAACGGCCGCCGGCGCTAAGCAGCGGCCGTTCCGGATTTCAAGTCACGCAGGCGTGTTGCGACGTGATCGCGCGCCGGGTCAGAGGCCGAGCGCCTCGGCCACGATGCTGGCCAGCAAATCCTCCACCGGTTGCATCGCGCCGTCGGGATAATCGCGATAGCCGACGGTGATCTGACCCTCTGCATCCGCCGTCTCGGCCACGAAGATGCCGTAAGGGCAGTGTTGCAGGTTCATCGGATCGGCCTCCATCACCTCGCGAGACGTGGTGGCCGAGCAGAACAGGAACACGTCGGCCTCGGTGAACAGCACCACGTCGCTGCCCACGTCCTCGCGCGTCCGTTCCAGCATCTCGCCGACATGGCTCACGTAGTCGATCACCAGGCCGCGGCCGACGATCGCGCTTTCGATCGCGAAGGCCACGTTGTCGAAACTGTCCTGGACGGTATGGGTGATCGGCTCTTCCGCCGCGGCCGGCAAAGCCAGCGCCGCCGCCATGACGGCCCCTGTCATCGTCTTGCGCATCGTCTCCTCCATCGGTTGCGCCACGCGGCGATGATGCCGCGAAACGCGTCCGCACGAAACAGGCGAGGTTGTCGCGTGCGCCGCGCAGGTTACAAATCCGGCACGCAGACGTGACGCCCGGTTGATCTGCCCGCGCGTTATATCCGGGGTGACGACGAAAGGAGACCGCCATGCCCTACCGCCCCGCCCCCCGGCCGACCTGGGCCGATGTCACGCCGCGCGCCGCCTGGCTCAGCCGCCGCGCGCTGCTGGCGGGCGCCGCCGGCGCCGCCCTTGCCGGCCCCGCCGCCGCGAAGCTTGCCGCGCAGCCGTCGCGCTATTCGACGGATGCCGAGCCCAACACCTGGGACGAGATCACCGGCTACAACAATTTCTACGAGTTCGGCACCGACAAGTCGGACCCGCGCCGCTATGCCGACGCGCTGACGACCGATCCATGGGCGGTGAAGATCGACGGGATGGTGGACCGGCCCGGCACCTACGACCTGTCCGACCTGACCAAGGGCGTGACGCTGGAGGAACGGATCTACCGGTTCCGCTGCGTCGAGGCCTGGGGGATGGTCATTCCCTGGATCGGCTTCGAGCTGGCGACGTTGCTGAACCGGGTCGGCGTTCGGCCGGGCGCGAAATACGTCGCCTTCGAAACCCTTTACCGGCCCGAGGAAATGCGCGGCCAGCAGCGCCCGATCCTCGATTGGCCCTATCGCGAGGGGCTGCGCCTCGACGAGGCGATGCATCCGCTCACGATCCTCGCCACCGGCCTTTACGGCGAGGAGATGCCGAACCAGAACGGCGCGCCGATCCGGCTGGTGGTGCCGTGGAAATACGGCTTCAAGTCGATCAAGTCGATCGTGCGGATCAGCCTGACCGACACGCAGCCGCAAACGACCTGGAACATGATGCAGCCGCGCGAGTACGGCTTCTATTCCAACGTGAACCCCGAGGTCGACCACCCGCGCTGGAGCCAGGCGACCGAACGGCGGATCGGCGCGGGCGTGTTCGGCGGGCGCGAACCGACGCTGATGTTCAACGGCTATGCCGAGCAGGTCGCGGGGCTTTACGCGGGCATGGACCTCGCGAAATTCTACTGATGGCGCTGGCCGAGGCGATCAACCGCGGCGCCCGCCGGCTGCCGACGGCCGCGATCTATGCCGCGGGGATGGTGCCGCTTGCCTGGCTCGTCTGGGCCGCGGCGACCGGCGGGCTGGGCATCGACCCGGTGAAGGAGATGGAACACCGGCTGGGCCTTTGGGGGCTGCAACTGCTGATCCTTGGCCTGTGCGTGACGCCGCTGCGGCGCTACGCGGGGGTGAACCTGATCCGCTTCCGCCGGGCGGTCGGGCTGGTGGCCTTCGCCTATATCCTGCTGCATTTCCTCGTCTGGCTGGTGCTCGACATGGGGCTGTTGTGGCAACAGGCGCTCGCCGATATCGCGAAACGCCCCTACGTGACGGTCGGGATGCTCGGCCTCGTCGCGCTGATGCCGCTGGCGCTGACCTCGAACGACTGGTCGGTGCGGCGGCTGGGCGCCGCCGCCTGGCGCCGGCTCCATCGGCTGACCTATCTCGCGGCGCTGGCGGGCGGGGTGCATTACCTGTGGCTGGTCAAGGCCTGGCCGGTGGAGCCGTTCCTGTACCTGGGCGCGATTCTGGCGCTTCTGGCCCTGCGGTTGCCCGCGCGGAGGGCCGCAACGGCGCGGTAACAGCCCGGCGCGCCGCCGCCGCGCACGGATCGGTCACAGATCGGCCGATTCCACGCAACAACCTTTCACCGATCCCCCGCCATGGGCCTCCTGCTGGGGATAAGTACTAGATTTTGTGGAGGAAACGGGCATCGACAAAAAAATGTCACGGGCCCGGAAAAAACCTCTTGCGGACCCCGGCGGCCATCCGTAAATAGCCCCTCACCGACGCGGCGACGCCGCATCGGCAGGATCGAGGGGCGCGCAACGCCCGGAGGTCCGGCACAACATCGGGAAGGATGCGGGGCGGTCGCGCCAGTCTTGGCGCCACGGTTCCTGTTTGTTTCTCGCGCTCTTTGACATTTTGGTGACTGAAGAGATATGCGGGCGGCTTGGTCTGTCGAC
>CAYUXM010000328.1:0-2756 GCA_964448765.1 uncultured Rhodobacterales bacterium | reverse complement strand
CGTCATCGGCGAGGAACCATTCCAGCACGTCGATATGCTCGGTGCCCTTGATCGGGTCGCCGCCGATGCCGACGCAGGTGGACTGGCCCAGGCCGACGTCGGTGGTCTGCTTGACCGCCTCGTAGGTCAGCGTGCCCGACCGGCTGACCACGCCGACCGATCCGCGCTTGTGGATATGGCCGGGCATGATGCCGATCTTGCAGGCATCGGGCGTGATGACGCCGGGGCAGTTCGGCCCGACCAGGACGGAACCGGAACCTTCCAGCGCGCGCTTGACCCGCATCATGTCGAGCACCGGGATACCCTCGGTGATGCAGACGATCAGGTCCATCCGCGCGTCGATCGCCTCTAGGATCGAGTCGGCCGCGAAAGGCGGCGGCACGTAGATCACGCTGGCATTCGCGCCGGTCGCGGCCTTCGCCTCGTGGACCGAGTTGAAGACCGGCAGGCCAAGGTGGTCCTGCCCGCCCTTGCCCGGCGTCACGCCGCCGACCATCTTCGTGCCGTAGGCGATGGCCTGTTCGGAGTGGAACGTCCCCTGCGAGCCGGTGAAGCCCTGGCAGATGACCTTGGTGGTTTCGTCTATGAGGACTGCCATGTGCGGCCTCTCCTTCGGTTCGGTTGAAATGGGGATCCGGCCGAGGCCAGGGAAGGGGGCGCCGGACACCGGCGGCCCCCGGCGGGGCGCAATCCGGTTGCGGACGGAGGCATCGGGCGGTGGCGCTGGGTCATCCCGGCACCTCCACCCAGAACAGGTGCAGCCGGCGATCGGCATGCGGCGCCGGATAGGGCACCGCCGCCGTGCGCGGGGCGGACAGGTCGAGCGCGCCGTAGCCCTTCGCGGCCAGCAGCGCGCGCAGGTCGGCCGGGGCCGGCGCGTCGGGCCGGTCGCGGCCCCACCAGACCACGACATCCGGCGCCTGCCCGCTGTCGACGGTCGGCGTTTTCGGCGTCACCACGGCCAGGCCCGGTTCGGCCAGCCGAAGGTTGCCGCCGATCAGCACGTCGGAGGCATAGACCATGTCGCCCGCGCCGATCCCGATCGTCCCCGGCACCGCCGCGAAGGGCGCAGACTGGGTCGAGGGATTGTCGCCCCCGTTGACGAGGTGCATCGGGTAGAAGACCAGCATCAGAAGCATCAGGCCGGCGGCAAGGGTGACGAACCCGGTGCGGCGCGGCGCGGTCATCCAGGGCGCCAGCCGCAGCGCCAGAACCGCCGGCGCGAAGATCGTCAGCGGCAAGAGCCAGCGATTGATCACCTCGGTGGCCCCCGCGGCCACGGTCAGCACCAGCGTCAGCAGGAAGCTGAACAGCATCGTCCGTTCCACCAGCCGCCGATCCGCGGTGACCGCCGCGGTATCGGCCGCGGCGCGGCGGGCGCCAAGCCGGAAGACCGCCAGCATCACCAGGACAACCAGCGCGGTTTCGAGGGCATAGGCCTCCACCACCGCGGCGGCGGACCGGCCCATGAGCGGCAGGAGCGGCCCGCGCTCGATCTCGAAAGACCCGCGGTCGGCGACCGTGAGCGCCCAGTTCCGCGCCATCCAGGCGGTCGGCAGCGCGATCAGCGCGACGGTCACGGCCAGGCTCACGCCCCACAGCCGGGTGCGGGCACGCCGGTCGCCGGCAAGCGCCGCGGCCAGCCCGGCGATCAAGATCGGGTAGTTCCATTTCGCCAGGCAGCCGGCGGCGAACACCGCGCCGACCAGCGCGAACGCCGCCGGGCCGGGCGCGCGCAGCGCGGCGATGACCGCCACCGGCGTCCAGATCGCCACGGCGGTCACCAGCACCAGGTGCGTGAGGTCGCGGTGGCACTCCCAGTAAAGCGTCGGCATCAGCAGGCCGCCGAACAGCGCCACCGCCGCGACCTGCCGCGAGGCGCCAAGCTGCCGCGCCAACGCCCAGAGACCAAGGTAGATCGCGGCCAGCGCCAGATGCTTGACCAGCGCCATGCCGACCATGCCGGGCCCGGTCACCGCGAACACCGCCCACTGGATCCAGTTGTAAAGCGGCGGCTGCTGGCCGTAGCCCAGGGCCAGATCCTGCGTGACGACAAGCTGTTCGGCCTCGTCCCAGCTCATGCCGCCGGGAATGAGCGTGCGCAGCACGAAATGCAGGCCGAGATAGCACAGGATGATCGCCGGCGCGTGGCGCAAGACCCACCCGGCCCGGTCGCGCGGGGCCGGGCCGGCGGTGGTATCGGGGTCGTGTGTCATCACCATGCCCAAGGCCGTGCTCGCGCCCTATCGCCTGCGAACCGCGGGGGCGACGGCGATACCGGCGGCGCAACCGATCCGTGCCGCGCCGCCGGACGGCGTGAGGATGGTGCGGTTGCGCCGGGTCATGTCTGCGGCCATCTTCGGTCTCTCTTCGGTCACCGGCCCGGTTGCCCGGACAGTTCATCAGTTGCCGCGCAGGATCCCGAGGATCAGGCGCGACGGCGTGTGGGGCGTTCCGATCCGCTGGGAGAACAGGATCGAGCCGGTCTTGTCCGGCACCGCCCAGGCCTGTTCGACATCGGCCCCGACCGTTGCCGGGTCGATCGGGGTGGCGCCGGGAAAGCGGCGGGCGACGAGCGCCCGGACCCCGGCCGCCTGTCCGGTGCGCGCCTCGGCGGCGACGGAACAGCCCGCGCCGCCGTCCAGCAGCATCACGGCGGGGCGGCGGTCATCCACCACCCAGCTTTGCACCCTGGCATCGTCGCGGCGCGGCACGGGCACGTAGTTGTCGGCCCGCAGCCGCGCGTCGATCTCGCC
>CAYUXM010000327.1:0-2767 GCA_964448765.1 uncultured Rhodobacterales bacterium | reverse complement strand
GCGCTCACCGCCTTCGTCGTGGCGCTGGCCTTCGGCCTGCCCGGCCGGGTGGCCGAGGTCGCGGGGATCGCCACCGGGCCCGGCACCGCCGTCGCCGCCGGCCCGGCCTGGGAGGGCTGGGCGGAACCGCCGGCCTATACCGGCCGGCCCAGCCTGTACCTGAACGCCATCGTCGAGGGGCCGGTCGAACTGCCCGAGGGCAGCCGCATCACCTTGCGGCTTTACGGCGGCGACGGCCTGGCGGTGAGCGAGACGGTATCGGGCAACCCGCTGCCCGAGGCCGGCGCGGGCGCCGCCGCCGACGATCCGGTGCGCGCCGTCGCCTTCGACGCGCTGCAATCGGGCGAGGTGACGGTGTCGGGCACCGGCGGGCGGACATGGCAGATCGCCGTCCTGCCCGACGACAGCCCGGCGGTGAGCTTCGAGGGCGACATGGGCCGCGAGGCCGACGGCCAGATGCGCCAGGCCTTCCGCGCCACCGACGACTACGCCGTGACCGGCGGCCGCGCCGAGATCCGGCTGGATCTTGCCGCGGTCGATCGCCGCTATGGCCTGGCCTACGATCCCGAACCGCTCGCGCCCTTGATCTACGACCTGCCGCTGCCGTTCTCCGGCAGCCGCGCGGAGTTCACCGAGTTCCTGCTGGAAGACGCCTCCAGGCATCCCTGGGCGAACCTGCCGGTGCAGGTCACGCTGTTCGTCGAGGACGGCCGCGGGCAGGTGGGACAAAGCGAGACCCGCGCGCTGTCGCTGCCCGGCAAGCGCTTTTTCGACCCGCTCGCCGCCGCGGTGGCCGAAATGCGCCGCGACCTGCTGTGGACGCGTGAGACGGCGCCGGACGTGCAGGGCATCCTGCGGGCGCTGACGCACCGGCCCGAGGGCCTGTTCCGCGACGAGCGCGCCTTCCTGATGCTGAAGGAGGCGATGCGCCGGCTCGATGCCGGGTTGCAGGAGGCCGCGCTGTCGGAAGAGTTGCGCGACGAGCTGGCCGAGGCGCTGTGGGACATCGCGATCCTGATCGAGGACGGCGGGCTGGCCGATGCGCTGGAACGGATGCAGCGCGCGCAGGAACGGCTGTCGGAGGCGATCCGCAACGGCGCCAGCCCCGAGGAGATCGAGGAGCTGATGCGCGAGCTGCGCGAAGCGACGCAGGATTACATCCGCATGCTCGCCGAACGCGGGATGGAGCAGGAGGGCGACGGCACCGACACGCCGCAGGGCCAGCAACAGGGCCAGCAGATCACCGGCGACCAGCTTCAGCAGATGATGGACGAGATCCAGCGCCTGATGGAGGAAGGCCGGATGGCCGAGGCGCAGGAGCTGCTGGAGCAGTTGCAGCGGATGCTGGAAAACCTTCAGGTCACCCAGGGCCAGGGCGGCGACCCGATGCAGGGCGGGCCGGGTCAGCAGGCGATGCGCGATCTGCAGGACACGCTGCGCCAGCAGCAGGGCCTGTCGGACGAGGCGTTCCGCGACCTGCAGGAACAGTTCGGCCAGAACCAGCCCGGCCAGCAGGGCCAACAGGGCCAGCAGGGCCAGCAGCCCGGACAGGGCCAGCCCGGTGCACCCGGCGAGGACCAGGAGGGCGATCAGCCCGGCGGCCCCGGCGGCAGCCTGGCCGACCGGCAGCGGGCGCTGCGCGACATGCTGGGCGGCCAGATCGGCAACCTGCCCGGCCAGAACAGCGAAGAGGGCGAGGCCGCGCGCCGGGCGCTGGACGAGGCGCGCCGCGCGATGCGCGAGGCCGAGGAGGCGCTGCGCGACGGCGACCTGCCCGGCGCGATCGACGAACAGGCCGAGGCGATCGAGCGGCTGCGCGAGGGCATGCGGTCGCTGGGCGAGGCGCTGGCGCAGGAACAGGGCGGCCAGCAGGGCCAGCAGGGACAGGCGCAGGGCGAGGCCGGGCAGGAGGTGCCGCGCGATCCGCTGGGCCGCGAGACCGGGCAGGGCGGCCGCTTCGGCACCGACGAGGAGATGGTGGGCGAGGGCGATGTCTACCGCCGGGCGCAGGATCTGCTGGACGAGATCCGCCGCCGGTCGGCCGAACGCGAACGCCCGGACCTGGAACTCGACTACCTCGGCCGGCTTCTCGAACGGTTCTGATCAGGCGCCGCCGCCATCGCCCGCGACGAGGCCGCGCAGCGTGCCGTCGAGCCGGATCCGCAACTCGTCCACCGCCGCCACGTAGCCCGCCAGCGGATCGGCGAGCCCCGGGATCAATGCCGACAGCGCCGGGGCCAGGACATAGGCCGCCAGCGCCAGCAGCCCCAGCGCCAGCATCAGCGTGAACCCGGTGCGGAAGCCCGAGCGGCCGGGCGCGGCCGGTGGCGGCTCCGGTTCCGGCCCGGTCTCGGCAATGTCCGGCGCGTCCAGCGTGGCGGTGATCTCGCCGGTATCGGGCAGCGGCGGTTCCCCGGCCGGTTCGGGGGGCGGCGCGGCCGGCTCCGCCGGTTCCTCGGGCGGTTCCGGCCGGCGCGGCACCGGCGCCGGCGCCGGCAGGCCCAGGTCGCCCTGTTCCTCCATGCCGCTTGCCGTATCGGCCTTGCGGGCCCGCGCCTCGCGCTCCGCTTCCTCGCGCAGGATCGCGAACACCGCCTCGTCCATGCCGCGGCGGCTCTGGTCCGGCCCGGCCTCGGCGCGGTCGGCCGGTTCGGCCGGTTCGGTGTCGGCGCCGGGCAGGTGATCGACCGGTTCATCCTCTTCCCAGGCCGTATCGACCTCGGGTTGCGGCATCCTCCGGCCGTTCCCGGCCGCGTGGTCGTCGTCG
>CAYUXM010000326.1:0-2771 GCA_964448765.1 uncultured Rhodobacterales bacterium | reverse complement strand
CCGACCCGTTCGCCGCCGAGGCCGGGCTGACGATCGCCGCCGCGCCGCGGATGTACCGCACCGGCGACCTGGCGCGCTGGCGCGAGGATGGCCGGCTGGCGTTCCTCGGCCGCAGCGATCACCAGGTCAAGATCCGCGGCCAGCGGATCGAGCTGGGCGAGATCGAAAGCGCGCTGGCGGCCTGTCCGGGGGTGCGCGCCGCGGTGGTGCTGGCGCGCGAGACGGCCGGCGACACCCGGCTGGTGGGCTATGTCACCGCCAGCGCACCGGTCGACGAGGCGGCGCTGCGCGCCGAACTGGCCGAACACCTGCCCGAGGTGATGGTGCCGGCCCGGATCGTGACGCTCGACGCCTTCCCGCTGACCCCGAACAAGAAGATCGATCGCAAGGCGCTGCCCGACCCGGCGCCGCGCGCCGCGGCCGCCGCGCCGGCGGCGGAGACCGGCGCCGACGCGGCCCTGGCCGAACCCGGGCCCGAGGCCGGAATCGAGGGCGGCATCGAGGCCGGCATCCGCGAGATCTGGGCGCGGATCCTCGGCGTGCAGGAGATCCGGCCGGGCGACAGCTTCTTCGATCTGGGCGGCCATTCGCTGCTGGCCGTGCAGGCCCATCGCGAAATTCGGGAGAAACTGAAACTTCCGAAACTCTCGATCACCGACATCTTCCGGTTCCCGACGCTGCGCGGCCTGGCCAGCCATGCCGGCAAGGGCACCGAGCGGCCCGACCCGGCGCGGGAGCCGGAACCGGCGCTGGCCGAGGCGCCCGACCGCGGCGAGACGATGTCGCGCCGGCGCGCGATGCGGGCGGGCCGGCAGGACCGGGGCTGATGGCCGCGGCCCCGTTCCGCGCCCCCGACACGCTGGCCGGCGCGATGGGCGAGGCGGCGCTGACCGCGCTGCTGCGCCGGCTCTTGCCCGAGGGCGTCGCCGTCGCCGTCGCCCGGCCCGGCGCGCAGGGCCTTGCCGCGCTGGATGCGGAACTCGCCGCGCTCGGCCGCGCGGTGCCGAAGCGGCGGCGCGATTTCATCGCCGGCCGGGCCGCGGCGCAGCGCGCGATGGCCGCGCTCGGCGCCCCCGCCCTGCCGGTGCCGCCGGGACCGGACCGGGCGCCGTGCTGGCCCGCCGGCCTGGTCGGCAGCCTGAGCCATTCCGGGCGGTTCTGCCTGGCCGCGGTGGCGCGGCGCGAGGCGCTCGCGGGGATCGGCCTCGACGCGGTGGAGGATCTGCCGCTTGCGGAGGATGCCGGGTGCGTGGGCTGCACCCCGGCCGAACGCGCCTGGCTCGACGCCCAGCCGCGGGCGGTGTCGGGCCGGATGCGGCGGCTGATCCTGAGCGCCAAGGAAAGCCTGTGCAAGGCGCTTTATCCGCTGTCCGGCCGGCCGCTGGATTTCGCCGCGGTCGAGATCGCGGTGGCGGTCGAGGACGGGCGGTTCGCCGCGCGGTTCCGGCGCCCCGCCGGGCCGGTCGGCGCGGGCGACGAGATCGCCGGCCGCTTCGGCCGCGCCGCGGCGACGCTGGTGACCGCGGTGGCGCTGCCGCCGGCGCTTGCGGACAGAGCCGGATGAAGATGTCGCGCCGGATCCCGCTGCTGCTGCTGCCCGCCGCGCTGGTCGCGGGGCTGGCCGGCGCCTGGACCTGGATGAAACCGCCGCGCCGGGCCGCGCCGGAGCTTCTGGCCCGGGCCTATGGCCGGCCGCTGCCGCCGGTTTCGGGGCCGCTGCGCGTCTATCACCTGGGCCACAGCCTGGTCGGGCGCGACATGCCGGCGATGCTGGCGCAGCTCGCCCCCGGGGGCCATGGCTACGAATCGCAGCTGGGCTGGGGCGCCTCGCTGCGCGACCACTGGGAACCCGACGTGCCGGTGAAGGGCTTCGAGACCGAGAACGCCCATCCCCGGTTCCGCCCGGCGGCGGAGGCGATCGACTCGGGCGAGTACGACGCGGTGGTGCTGACCGAGATGGTCGAACTGACCGCCGCGATCCGCTACCACGACAGCCCCGCCTACCTGCACCGCTGGGCCGAGCGCGCGCGGCAGGCCGCGCCGGGCGCGCAGGTCTATCTCTACGAAACCTGGCACCGGCTCGACGATCCCGACGGCTGGCTGGAGCGGATCGACCGCGACGGCGCGGAGCTGTGGGAGGGCCGGCTGGTCGATTTCGACCTTCTCGCCGCGGGGCCCGACCGCCCGATCCGGGTGATCCCGGCGGGCCAGGTGCTGGCCGCCGTCGTGCGCGCGGTCGAGGCCCGGGGCGGCATCGACGGCCTCGCGGGCCGCGCCGACCTGTTCAGGGATCACATCCACCTCTCCGACCTCGGCGCCTACCTGGTCGCGCTGACCCATTACGCGGTGCTTTACCGGCAAAGCCCGGTCGGCCTGCCGCACGCGCTGTCGCGCGCCGACGGCACGCCGGCCGCCGCGCCCGGCCCCGACGCCGCGCGGCTGATGCAGGAACTGGCCTGGGCCACCGTCACCGCCCATCCGCGCAGCGGGGTGGCGGGCTGAGGCCCTGTGCGGCCCCCGGATCGCGCCGCCGTGACGTAATCTTCAGAAAGACCGGTCATGAAGAACAGCAGGCGGGTCCGCGCGCCCGGTCAGGTCGGCAAGGTCAGGTTCATGGCGGTAAGCGTTTCCCCTCCCTTTCCCGGCGGGCCGGATCGTGGCATAGCGCGCCCGGTCACCGGCGGCCGCGCCCCGGGGCGCCCCCGGACAGCCACCACAAGAACGGAGACCCCGGCATGAGCCTTGAGATCACCCCCCTCGCGATCCCCGAC
>CAYUXM010000325.1:0-2772 GCA_964448765.1 uncultured Rhodobacterales bacterium | reverse complement strand
CCCGGCCCTGCGCTTGCGCTTCGGGCGTTCGCCCCTCGCAACGCTCCACCGGAGCGTTGCGTCGCGGCCCGTGGCCGCGACCGGGGCTCACCCCTTCCTCAGACAGCGGTTGCCCAGCACCTCGGCGATCTGCACGGCGTTCAGCGCCGCGCCCTTGCGCAGGTTGTCGGACACGCACCACAGGTTCAGGCCGTTCTCGATGGTGCCGTCCTGCCGGATCCGGCTGATGAAGGTGGCGTAATCGCCCACGCATTCCACCGGCGTGACGTAGCCGCCCGCCTCGCGCTTGTCGACGACCATGATCCCCGGCGCCTCGCGCAGGATGTCGCGCGCCTCGTCCTCGTCGAGGAAATCCTCGAACTCGATGTTGATCGCCTCGGAATGGCCCACGAAAACCGGCACCCGCACGCAGGTCGCCGTGATCCGGATCGCCGGGTCGAGGATCTTCTTGGTCTCGGCCACCATCTTCCATTCCTCCTTGGTCGATCCGTCTTCCATGAAGACGTCGATATGGGGAATGACGTTGAAGGCGATCTGCTTCTGGAAGGTCTTCGGCTCGACCTCGGCGGTGGGATTGTAGATCGCCTTGGTCTGGTCCCAAAGCTCGTCCATCCCGTCCTTGCCGGCGCCGGAGACCGACTGGTAGGTCGACACCACCACGCGCCTGATCCGGGCGCGATCGTGCAGGGGCTTGAGCGCCACGACCATCTGCGCGGTAGAACAGTTGGGGTTGGCGATGATCATCTTCTTCGCGTAACCGTCGACCGCCCCGGCATTCACCTCGGGCACCACCAGCGGCACGTCGGGGTCGTAGCGGTAGAGCGAGGAATTGTCGATCACCACGCAACCGGCCTTCGCGGCCCTCGGCGCGTAGGTCTTCGTCGCCTCGGACCCGATGGCGAAGAGCGCGATGTCCCAGCCGGCGAAGTCGAACGTGTCCAGATCCCGGGTCTTGAGGGTGGTGTCGCCAAAGCTGACCTCGGTGCCCAGCGACTTGCGCGAGGCGAGCGCGGCGATCTCGTCGACGGGAAACTCCCGCTCGGCGAGGATGTTCAGCATTTCGCGGCCCACGTTGCCCGTGGCGCCGGCGACGGCGACCCTGTAGCCCATCGAACCCTCCATCGGTTGGCGACGCGGACCCTTAGCCGATAGCGCCGCGTCGCGAAAGGGGGGCCGGGCGGCGCCGTCCGGGGCGGCGCCGGCTCAGCCCGCCGCCTCGGCGATCAGCGCGTCGAGGTCGAGCCGCGCGGTCGTCATCGCCAGCCCGCCGCCCTCGGTCCGCGGCCAGTCCGCCCGCGGCCGGTCGCGGTAGAGTTCCACGCCGTTGCCGTCCGGGTCGCGCAGATAGATCGCCTCCGACACGCCATGGTCCGACGCGCCGTCCAGCGGCCAGCCCGCCGCGACCAGCCGCGCGGCAACGCGGGCGAGATCGGCACGCGACGGGTAGAGCAACGCGACGTGGAAAAGCCCGGTGCTGCCCGGCGCCGGCGGCGGGCCGCCGCGGCTTTGCCAGGTGTTCAGCGCGACGTGATGGTGATAGCCGCCGGCCGACAGGAACACCGCCTCCGATCCGTGGCGCTGCATGACCTCGAGCCCCAGGAGGTCGCGCCAGAACGAAAGCGCCCGGTCGAGATCGGCGACCTTGAGATGGATATGGCCGATAACGGTTCCGGCCGGCGCGGTATGGCCCATGACTGCCCCCCTGATTGCCGCGCGCAGCCTACAGCGCGGCGCGGCGCGGGGAAGCGCCGCCACCGCACCGCGACTGTGCGCATATCTTTGGCAGAGAAGGGCGGGCGGGGCCGGTCGGGGTGGCCGGGCCCCGCCCGAAGCCGGGGGGCGGACGGCATCCGGGGAAGGATGCGCGGTCTTGGGGAAGGGCGGTCGCCGCCGACCCGGGACATGCGGCCGGGGAAGCCGCAATACCGAAACGATAGGCGGCGAATGAAACGACGATAAGACCGTTTCATGACGGGGATGCGATTCGGCCGGTTTTCGCCGGTTTTCAGCCGCCGCGTGAGCGGATCATCCCCATGATCTCCAGCGTCCGGTCGAGGATCGGCCGGGCAATGGCATCGGCCCGGTCCGCACCGTCGCCCAGAATGCGGTCGATCTCGGCCGGGTCGGCCATCAGCCGTGTCATCTCGGCAGTGATCGGGCCGAGGCGCGCGACGGCCAGGTCGGCCAGCGCGGGCTTGAACGCGCCGAAGCCCTGGCCGGCGAACTGTTCCACCACCGCGGCGGGCGTCATGTCGGCCAGCGCGGCATAGATGTTGACCAGGTTCTTCGCCTCGGGCCGGTCGGCCAGCCCCGCCACCGTCTCGGGCAGCGGCTCGGAATCGGTGCGGGCCTTGCGGATCTTCTGGGCGATGGCGTCGGCATCGTCGGTCAGGTTGATCCGGCTGGCATCCGACGGGTCGGATTTCGACATCTTCTTCGTGCCGTCGCGCAGGCTCATCACCCGCGTCGCGGCGCCCTCGATGACCGGATCTGCCAGCGGGAAGAAATCCACCCCGTAATCGTGGTTGAACTTCGCCGCGATGTCGCGGGTCAGTTCGACATGCTGCTTCTGGTCCTCGCCCACCGGCACCATCGTGGCGTGATACAGCAGGATGTCGGCCGCCATCAGCGAGGGATAGGCGAACAGGCCAAGGCTGGCATTCTCGGAATTCTTGCCCGCCTTGTCCTTGAACTGCGTCATCCGGCGCATCCAGCCGAGCCGCGCGATGCAGTTGAAGATCCAGCCCAGTTCGGCATGGGCCGAGACCTGGG
>CAYUXM010000324.1:0-2782 GCA_964448765.1 uncultured Rhodobacterales bacterium | reverse complement strand
GCCAGCCGCCCGAGGAAAACGGCTCGCCGCCCAACCCGCCCGCCGACGGCCAACGGAACGCGCCGCCCGCCGGCGACCCGGCACCCGAGGGCCAACGCAACGATCCCCCGGCCGAGCCGGCGCGCAGCGACGCCGAGCCCCCCAACCCCGAGCAGATCGCCCAACAGGCCGTCACGGCCGAGCGGACCCGCGTCCGTCGGATCCGCGAGCTGGCCGGCTCCGACGTGGAGTCGTCGCTCGTGCAGCGGGCCATCGACGAGGGCTGGACGCAGGAGCGGGCCACCGAGGCCTTCTACCAGGCCGTGCGCAGCCGCCCGCAGCCGTTGGAAGGCGGGCCGGCCATCCACAGCCGCAGCCGGGAGCAGCGGGTCAGCGCCCGCAGCCTGGCCGCCGGCCTCTTGATCGGCAACGGCCGCGACCCGCTCGACCGCCCCATGCACGACGGGCTCCGCCTGGCCGGCCGCGGCGAGCGGCTCAGCGAGCAGGACGCCGACTACGGCGACGAGCTCCGCCGCCTTTCGGCGCTGGACCTCTGCCGGGAGTGCGCCATGCTCGACACGGGCCGCTACCACCGCGACCCCGAGGAGGCCATCCGCGCCGCCACCTCCGGCGCCACGTTCTCCTACGTCTTCTCGACCAACGTCTACGCCATGCTGGTCGAGGGCTTCGAGACCTACCCCGACACCACCGCCGGCTGGTGCGACGAGGAGGATGTGCCGAACTTCATGCAGCAGGAGGAGATCACTCTCGAAACGCAAAGCCGCATGAAAAAGCTGCCCCGGGGCGGCACGGCCAAGCACGCCACGGCCAGCGACTCGCACGAGACGTACCGCATCGCGCGGTACGCCGAGCAGATCGTCATGGACGAGCAGGACATCATCGACGACCGGCTGGGCGCGCTGATGAACATTGCCCGCGACATGGGCGAAGAAACCCGCAAGCTGCGGCCGAACCTGGTCTATTCGCTCATCAACCAGAACCCGACCCTCGTGTCCGACAGCCTGGCCGTCTTCTACGACAGCCGGACGATCAACTTCGAGGGCACCACGGTCACCCTCGACAACCTGGGCACCGGCGCCCTGACGAGCGACAACCTGAAGCTGGGCATCTCGGCCATCACGAAGATGCGCGACAGCAGCGGCAACCAGCTCAACCTGCGGCCGAAATACCTGCTGGTGCCCGCCGCGCTCGAATGGAAGGGTCGCGAATTGACGGCCGCCGCCGCCCTGGCCAAGCTGTTCGCCGACGACGACGGCGACCCGCTCTACACCACGCAAAACCTCATCGCCCAAGAGGGCCTGCGCGTGGTTCCCGACGACCGGATGGGCGCCACCGGCGTCTGGGACCCCTCGGCCGAGACGGTCCGCACCGGCTCCGACACCGCCTGGTACCTAACCACCGGCGGCCGGAAGTCGATCCGCGTGGCCTATCGCCGCGGCACCGGCCGCGCCCCGCAGCTCCGCCGCTTCGTCTTGGACCGCGGCCAGTGGGGCGTGGGGTACGACATCAACATGGACATCGGTGCCGCCTTCATGGCGTTCCAGACCTGGTACAAGTCGACCGGCGCAGGGTGATGACAACACCCCAACGCGCTAGCGCGGGCAGCCGCCCGCGCTAGCGCGGCCTGCTTTCTCCATCACCCCACCCCTCACCTCCCGAAGAGCCATGGCACTCCAAGCAATCACGAAGTTCGGCGCGTCGAAGGCCGCCACGTGCGACGCCGCGCCCACCGACGGCACGAGCGGCACCGGGGCCGGCATCCTCGGACCCGGCTCGCTGCTGGTCGATACGACCAACTGCAAGCTCTACATCAACACGAACACGAAGGCGTCGCCGCTCTGGACGCCCGTCGGCACGCAGACGACGTAGGCCCGGCTGCGCCGGGAATGACGAAACCCGAAGCACGAATGACGAACGCTCACGCGGCACACGCCGCGCAGGTGTGACGGTGACATGCAGCCTGACCTCACCATCCTCTGTGCCGTCGACCCGGAGAAGCCGGCGATCTACGATCGCCGGTTTTTGGCGGGCCTGGCTGCGCTGAATGGTCCGGCCATGCACCGCGTGCAGGTGATCCTGGTCTGCCAGCGGCCGGGTTCGCCCGACCTCATGCGTTTGGCCGCCCATCAGCCCTACCAGGTCGAGGTACTCTACCCCGGCCACCCGCTCAACGCCGACGGCTACCCCATGTGGGACGTGTTGGAGGGGCTCCGCCTGGCCGCGCCCCGCATCGCCGGTCGCTGGGTCACGTTCGCGCACAGCGAGTTCCTTTACGGCCCGGGCCGGCTGAAAAAAACGATGGATTGGCTCTGCGAACGCCAGCCGCTGCTGGCGATCGGCAACCTTCGGCGGCCGATCGTCGAAAGCCGCATGGGCGGGCGCCGCGAAGCGCCGCGCGAAAACCTGAACCTGTTGTTGCTCGATCTGATCGACGCCGGCTATTGGCAGTTCCTCGCCGACCGCTGGCACCTGTTCACCGCAAGCAACTGGATCTACTGGCGCGACGAGCCCAAGCCGGGCCGCTGCCCATGGCAGGAGGACATCTTCTTCGCCGACCGCGGGTGGCTCGAAGCCCTGCGGTTCGCCGAGCACGGCCGCCCGCAGTATTTCCAAGATGTATACGACCTGGTTAACATCGGCACGAACATCCTCGGCCGGCACGGGTTCCCCGTGGCCATCGAGCGGATGCCGCGCGACATCAACGAGGCCGTGCACCTGCCCCACGAGAAGCACTGGCGGGCCTACACCCCGGCCACCCGGGACTGGTTCCGCCAGCACGCCC
>CAYUXM010000323.1:0-2788 GCA_964448765.1 uncultured Rhodobacterales bacterium | reverse complement strand
GCTTCAGCCTCGACCGCAAGCAGGTCGTGCTCGACCGGCCGATCAAGGAACTCGGCCTGCATGCGCTCAGCGTGGTGCTGCACCCGGAGGTGACGGCCTCGATCACGCTCAACGTCGCGCGCTCGGCCGAAGAGGCCGAGCTTCAGGCGTCGGGCAAGTCGATCCAGGATCTCGCCGCCGAGGCCGAGGCCGAGGCCGAATTCGAGATCGCCGAACTCTTCGACGAGATCGGCAGCGCCGGTCAGGAGGAGGAAGGCGAAAACGCCTGATCCCGTCCCATTGCGCAGGCAGGCAGGGGCCCGCACCGGCAACGGCGCGGGCCCCTTGCTTTCGCGGCCGGTGCGGAAGGATCGTTTGGCGGGCAGCGCAAGCCGGGTTACCCTGCCACCCGCAAGACATCGGCGAACGGGAGAGCCGCGATGGGCCTGACGGACGGATACGGCAACGCGATCTCGACCGGGTCGGACAGCGCGCGCAGCCATTACGATCACGGCGTGCGGCTGTTCCTCGGCGCCAACCACGGCGCGGTGGAGGCGTTCGAAAACTGCATCGCCGCCGATCCCGGCTTCGCGCTGGGCCACGCGGCGCTGGCGCGGGCGCTGACGATGGCCGGCCGGATGGCCGAGGCGAAGACCGCGATCGCGCGGGCCGGCGTGCTCGCCGTGCGGGCCGACGGGCGCGAACGCGCCCATGTCGGGGCGATCGCGCTCCTGCTCGAGGGCAAGCCGGGCAAGGCGCGCGAGGCCGTGAAGGCCCATGTCCGCGATCATCCGCGCGACGCGATGGCCGCGCAGATGTGCACCAATGTCTTCGGCCTGATCGGCTTTTCCGGCGAGGTCGGCCGCGAGGCGGCGCTGCTGGCCTTCACCGAGTCGCTGTTGCCGCATTACGGCGAGGATTGGTGGATGATGTCGATGCACGCCCTGTCGCTGTGCGAGACCGGCCAGGTCCGGGCCTCGCTCGACCTGATGGAGCGCGCGCTCACGCTCAACCCGCGCAATGCCAACGGCTCGCATTTCAAGGCCCATGCCCAGTACGAGGCCGGCGAGACCGCGGCCGGGCGCCGATACCTCGCCGACTGGATGCAGGCGTATGACAGCCGCGCCCTGCTGCACGGGCATCTGAGCTGGCATCTCGCGCTCTGGGCGCTGCATGCGGGCGACGCGGCCGCGATGTGGGAGGCGGTGGATGGCGGCGTCGGCCCCGGCGCCGCGCGGGGCCTGCCGATCAACGTGCTGACAGATACCGCCGCGATCCTCCACCGCGCCGAGATCGCGGGCCACGCCGTCGATCCGGCGCGCTGGCGCGAGCTCAGCGACTATGCCGCCCGGTTCTTTCCCGACACCGGGCAAAGCTTCGCGGACATGCATGCCGCGCTCAGCCACGCGATGGCCGGCGAGGGCGACCGGCTGGCCCGGATCGCCGAGACCGCGACGGGCTTTGCCGGCGATCTCGTGCGCCCCGTCGCGCGGGCCTGGGCCGCCATCGCCCGCGGCGACTGGCCGGCCGCGCTGTCCGACCTGTCGCGGGTCATGGCGACGACGGAACGGCTGGGCGGCAGCCGGGCGCAGCGCGACCTGATCGAACTGGCCTATGTCAACGTGCTGATGAAACTCGGCCTCGCCGACGAGGCGCGCCGCACCCTCGCGACCCGGCGCAGCGTGCTGTCGGTGGCGCCCCCGGTCGCCCGTCTGAACTGAAACCGCCCCGGCCGGCGCCCCGACCCGGCCACTGGGGACACCCCGTCCCATGGACCGGGATTTGCCGCGCGGCCTCGGCGGTGACGGCATCCGCGGCGCCCGCATGTCCGCCGCACCGCCTGTCGTGCCGCATTGCAGCAACGGTTGGAAATTGGATTAACTAAGGTTTTAGAAGTCTTGTTGCCAGAGTCTTCACCCCGGATTAATACTAACGGCTAATTACATCCCGATTTCTGTAGTGACCAAAGGTGATCACGATGGTGCCCAAAGGTTCTTCCGCCCTCACGCAGGTGAAAACCCGGCAGGGCCTGACCGCCCTCGCCCTGATCCTTCTGCTTCCCTCGGCGGCGCAGGCCCAGCAGGGCGGCCGCGCCTATGGGCTGTGCGACCTGCCCGACGACCTGTCGGCCCGCCAGATCGCCCGCATCCAGGACCGCGCGGATTTCGGCCAGCTTCTTGACTACGCGGCCGAATACTGCCCCGAGGTCGGCCTGCTCCTGACCGAGGGCGCGACCGCGTCGCTTCCGCCGGACCCGACGGCCCCGGCCGCGACCGGCGGCGAGGACGGCGCACGCGCCTACGGCCTGTGCAGCCTGCCCGGCGACCTGTCGACCCGGCAGATCATCCAGATCCAGGCCCGCCCGGATTTCGGCGAGTTGCTGACCTATGCCGCGGAATTCTGCCCCGAGGTCGCCCTGCTTCTGACCGACACGCCGACGGCGACGGCGCCGACCGGAACGGCCTTCGGCGGCGGCAACGGCGAAGGCGGCGCAGTTTCCGGCAGCACCGGCAACAACGGCGAGGGCGGCAGCGGCTCCGAGTCCGGCAGCGGCGGCTCCGGCAGCAGCGGCGGCAGCGGCGGCGGCTCCGAGTCCGGCAGCGGCGGTTCCGGCAGCAGCGGCGGCAGCGGCGGTGGCTCCGGCTCCGGCAGCGGCGGGTCCGGCGAAGGTGGCGGCAGCGGCGGTGGCTCCGGCTCCGGCACCGGCGGGTCCGGCGAAGGTGGCGGCAGCGGCGGTGGCTCCGGCTCCGGCACCGGCGGGTCCGGCGAAGGTGGCGGCAGCGGCGGTGGCTCCGGCTCCGGCACCGGC
>CAYUXM010000322.1:0-2788 GCA_964448765.1 uncultured Rhodobacterales bacterium | reverse complement strand
ACCTCCGCCGCGGTCCGTTCATCGGATGCTGCTGCCACCCCGTTCACCCTCCATCAAGCGCCCCCACGCCACCGGCGACACTGCCCCCGCGCCGATAAGAAAAGGTTGATGTGGCTTGAAAAACCTCTCGAACTTTCATGATCGGGCGGCCGCGCGCGCGGTGCCGCGGCGACCGGCCGGCCGCGTCGCCAGGCGCGCGCCGGGGCGTCGGGGTTCGACCGTGCCGCGGCACGCCGGCCCTTGCGTGCCCCGCCCGGATCGCTATTCCGGAACCGACCGGGACGGATGGAGATGGGCAGCATGGCAGCGATTCTGGCCGAGGCGGGGCAGGTTCTGCTGTCGCCGATGATCCTGTGCTTCGCGCTGGGGATGGCGGCGGCGCTGGCGCGATCGGGGCTCAGCGTGCCCGAGGCGGCGGCGAAGGCGCTGTCGCTCTACCTGCTGTTCGCGATCGGCTTCAAGGGCGGGGCCAGCCTTGCGGAACACGGCGTCGACGGGTCGATGCTGGCGACGCTCGCCGCCGGCGTGGTGCTTTCGGCGCTGCTGCCGGTGGTGGCCTATGCGATGCTGAGCGTGATGACACGGCTGTCGCGCACCGATGCGGCGGCGGTGGCGGGGCACTACGGCTCGATCTCGATCGTGACCTTCGTCACCGCGCTCGCGGTGCTTCAGGGCCGCGGGATCAGCGCCGAGGGCTACATGGTCGCCGTCGCCGCGGCGATGGAGGCGCCGGCGATCGTCGTCGCGCTCTGGCTGGCGGCACGCGGGGGCGGGGCCGGGGCATCCGGCGGCGGCGCCCGGTTCGATCCGGGGCTGTGGCGCGAGGTGATGCTGAACGGCTCCATCGTGCTTCTGGTCGGGGCCTTCGCGATCGGGATCGCGACGGGCGAGAAGGGGCTGGCCGAGATCGAGAGTTTCATCGTGTCGCCGTTCAAGGGCGTGCTGTGCCTGTTCCTGCTCGACATGGGGCTGGTCGCCGGCCGCGGGCTGCGGCAGGCGCGCGGCGTGCTCGGCCCCGGCGTGGTCGGCTTCGGCCTCTTGATGCCGCTGGTCGGCGCCGCGCTGGGGCTGGCGGCGGCGCTGCTGGTCGGCCTGTCGCCCGGCGGCGCGGCGCTGCTGATGACGCTGTCGGCCTCGGCCAGCTACATCGCCGTGCCGGCGGCGATGCGCGTGGCCCTTCCCGAGGCCAACCCCTCGATCTATCTCACCCTTGCCCTGGGGGTGACATTCCCCTTCAACCTCGTGGTCGGGATCGCGCTCTACATCGATCTCGCCCGCCGCCTGATCGGAGGCTGAGATGCAGATGCATGCCGCCAAGCGCGTGGAAATCATCATCGAGGCGCCGATGGAACGGCGCCTCACGCAGGTTCTGACCGAGGCCGGGGTGCGCGGCTTCACGGTCCTTCCGGTGCTGGGCGGATCGGGCCGTTCCGGCGCCTGGACGCGCGAGGGGCAGGTTTCGGCGGCGGGCGGGATGGTGGCCTTCGTCTGCCTGATCCGGCCCGACCGGCTGGACGGGCTCTTGGAGGCGGTGCTGGGCGTGGTCGAGCGGCATATCGGCGTGGTCAGCGTGACCGAGGCCCAGGTGCTGCGCGCCGAACGGTTCTGACGGGCCGGGCCGGGACGCTCCCGCCCGTCTTCGTCGGCTGGCGCCGCCGCAGCCCGTTGGGCCCGGCCGCGCCTGCGGCGCGGCGGCGGCGCGTTGCCGGGCGTCAGAAGCAGACGGAGCGCGGTTCGGGACGCACCTCGCGCGAGCAGACTTCCCGGGCCGTCCGGAAGGCGATGGCGGCCTTGCGGGCGAGATCCCACATCGCCCGTTCGTCGTCCGTTCCGGCGCGGCCGTCGGGGCCTGTGAGCGCCGTTCCGGGGCCCGGCCGCCGGGCCGCGCCCGCGGCGTCCCGAGGCTCGGCAGACCCCGCGCGGGGACGGGCCGTCGCCTGCGCGCCGCCGTGATCGCCCCTGTCGGGACGCCGGGCGCCGCCGCCTGCGCGCCGCATCGCCTCCGCCCGGGCGCGGGCGCGCCGGGCCGCCGCCTCTGCCTCCGCCCGCCTGCGCCGCGCAACCGCCTCGGCCAGCCCGCGCCGGTCGGCCTCGGTGCTGGCGCCGATGGCGTCGAAGGCCGCGTTGATCTCGGCCAGGCGCCGGGTGGCGCCCTCGGGGTCGGACCGCGCCATGTCGGGATGATAGCTGCGCACCAGCGCGCGCCAGGCGGTCTTCACGGTCGCGGCGTCGCTGTCGGGGGAAATGCCGAGGATATCGAAGGCGGCCTGAAGACCGGTCATGAAACGCTCTTCTCCGTTGACCCGGCGTCGCGCGGCTGGGCCCGGCGCCGGTTGAAACAAATGCCTGTAAAATCGAGCGTAGGTTCGCCTGCGCCGCCAAGTCGAGCGGCAAGTTAACACTTGGTTAAGGACGCGGCGGGCCGCGGGACAGGCGCCGCGCGGCCCGCCGCACCGCAGGAGAGGCGACATGCAAGAACGCCCCCGCAGGGATGCGGAGGCGTCGATGGGTCCGGTCTGTCGGGGAAACGCCGGGCCGGTTCGCGGGGCCTGCCCACGCTCCCGGCCCTGCGCCTGCGCTTCGGGCGTTCGCCCCTCGCAACGCTCCACCGGGCCTTGCGTCGCGGCCTTGCGGCCGCGAACGTCAACCCGGCCCTGCGCTTGCGCTTCGGGCGTTCGCCCCTCGCAACGCTCCACCGGAGCCTTGCGTCGCGGCCTTGCGGCCGCGACCGGAAACCCGGCCCTGCGCTTGCGCTTCGGGCGTTCGCCCCTCGCAACGCTCCACCGGA
>CAYUXM010000321.1:0-2796 GCA_964448765.1 uncultured Rhodobacterales bacterium | reverse complement strand
CCGGCGGCCCAACAGCGCTGCCATAGCGGGTTTTCCGGGGGGGTTCACGTCGAAATTTGAGTGTCGCCTGTCCGGGATGATGTTATCCGAATAAACCTTGATGCAAGTCGCATCAGAAGCCGAAGAAGCTCTTGTCCCCGATGGCACGCAGGATGAAACGATCCTGGTCGGTTTCCGGTTGCCATCCCAGCACTTCCACCGCCCGGCGGTGGTCGAA
Source organism: uncultured Rhodobacterales bacterium (assembly GCA_964448765.1). Taxonomy (GTDB): domain Bacteria; phylum Pseudomonadota; class Alphaproteobacteria; order Rhodobacterales; family Rhodobacteraceae; genus JANSXY01. The sequence continues at coordinate 2,579 of CAYUXM010000321.1, read as the reverse complement.
GGGCGACAGATGCGCGCGCGCCTTCCAGTCCGCGAGAGACGGCTGGGTCAGGCCCGTGCGGCGCAGCACGAAACGTTTGAGGCCATATTTCACCATATCGCCCATCCAGAACATCGTCAGATTTCCCGGTTGGGCGCGAATCCGCGTGCCGGTCAGTCTGTGGATGGCGTCGAAATAATCTCGGGCAGACAGCATCGGCGGGCCGACGAGGTTGAAGGACTGCCCCTCGATTCCGTTCACATGACCGATCCGGACCAGGGCGTCTGCCACGTCCTCCACAAGCACGAAGGGCAGGATGTTGCGTCCCGAACCCCAGATCCTCACCGCACCGGCGCCATGCCAGCGTCCGATCCCCCAGTGTTGCAGCGGGCCGCCCGCGCCCAGGACGATACCGGGCCGCGCAATCACCAGCGGCAGCCCCCGGTCACGCGCCATCGCCTCGAGCCGGGCCTCGCACAGCGCTTTGGATCGGGCGTAGAGATTACGCCGCTCCATCTCGTCCTCGGTCCCGAAGTCGATGTCCTCGGTAATCGTCCGTTCCGGGCGTGAGGCGTCGTATGAGGCGATCGTGCCGGTGTAGACGAAGCGCCGGACGCCGGCCGACAGCGCAGCGCGGGCGACTCTTTCCGCGACCTCGACATCGTTGCGCAGATAACCCTCCCAGGTCTTTTCCTCCGCCTTGGCGAGGTGATAGACGGTCTGGACGCCCGCCATTGCGTCAGCCAGCGCCGCCTCGTCCTGCATCGAGGCGGTGACCATGGTCACTGCCGCTCCCAGAGCGGGGAAGGGGTTTTGCGCGCTGCGGCTGAGCACGCGCACCGCTTGACCATCGGCGACGAGCGCGGCGACCAGAGCCCGGCCGATGAACCCTGTGCCCCCGATCACCAGCGCGACAGGGGCGTCCGGAGCCGGTGCGGGCGGTGGGGGGCGCACGTCTGCGGCCGGGGTTGTCGGCAGAGCGGCGATCGCGGCTTCGACCCCGGCGATCACCCGTCCGGCAGTCTCGGCAGAGAAATCCTCCGGTAACGGACGGGTGCCGGTCACCGCGTCATAGAAGGCGTCCATGGTGGCATGGAACCCGAGCGCATAGGGCTGGCGGCGGTTCAGCGACAGGCCCTGGCGCAGGGCGTTCACCACGCCTTCGCGCAGATGCTGCCCGGCCAAAGACAATTCTCGACGCAACGGGTTGATCACGATGTCGGAGGCATTCGGCCGCTCGATCACCAACACGTCGTTGCCGTAGTCATAACGGGCGATGCCGCTGACTCCACGCAGGTGGACACTTCGGTCTTCCGCCCCCTCGACCAGCGACAGGGTCAGCGTAACCGCGACGTCGCCGGCGGCACGGGCCAGGATATCGAAGGTCTGCGGCAGACGGCCGCCGTTCGGCAGGTCGATCTCCTTGCCGGTTCGAACATGCAGGTCCTCAAGCGGGCCAAACAGTGCCGTCGCGAAGGCGAACAGATGCGGCCCCAGCTCCAGCAGCAGGTTTTCCGGCTTGCGCAGCATCCACAGCCCGAACGGTCCGGAGCGGATCGGCGGCAGCGGAAAGAGCCATCGGATTTCGGCCATATCGATCTTGCCGAGCCGGCCGTCGGCCAGCGCGGCGCGAAGCCGTGTCCAGCCCGGCTGGCCGAGGAAGTTGTGATTGACGGAAATCACCCGGCCGGCTGTCAGCGCCGCCGAGATCATTGCGGCACAATCGGACGAGGACAGGGCGCAGGGCTTCTCTGTATATACATGTACGCCCGCGGCCAACGCCGTCTCGGCGTGGGCTCGATGCAGATGTGGGGGGGTCAGCACATGCAGGGTGTCGAGTTGGGCCTCGGCCAACATCGCCTCGAGTGACGCATAGGCGGCCGCGCCGTGCACTCCGGCCAGCGCCTCAGCCGCCGAAAGCGCCGGATCGGCCACCGCCACCAGCCGGGCATCCGAGCGTCCGGCCAGCACTTCGGCATGCCACTTGGCAATGTAGCCCGCCCCGAGAAATCCAGCCCTGATCTGTGCCATCCTCTGACTCACTTGTATTCAATGATGGTGGCGGTCCGGTGCCGGACCCGCCGCCAGTACCAAAGAGCCATGCCCTGAAGACCCGGAAATTTGCTTAACACCATGAGCGCTGCGCCAAATCCGGCCTGCCGTCCCATGCCCCAGGCCCGGAACCGCCGCAGGATTCGCAGCCAGGAGATTGCGTAAAGCGCCAGAACGGCCACCGCCAGGGGCCACCACCATATCATTCCAGCCAGCGCCATCAGCGGCATCGCGCCGCCCCACAGCAGGGTGCGCCGCCGCGCTGCGTCGAAGTGACCCGGGTGCAGGTCGCCGACCTGGGCAAAGCCATGACCGGCACGCAGGGCGCGCCGCCACCACGGCTTGAACTGCAGCAAAGCGGCGTCGTGCATGGTCATCTCGGCGTCGATCCGCCAGATTTTCCAGCCGGCCTTGCGAAGCCGCTGGCACATCTCATCGTCCTCCGCGGCGATCACGTCGTCGCGATAGCCGCCGATGCCTTCCAGTGCATCGGTCCGGATCAGCGCGTCGCCGCCGCAGGCCTTCGCCTCGCCCACCGGCGTGTCCCA
>CAYUXM010000320.1:0-2805 GCA_964448765.1 uncultured Rhodobacterales bacterium | reverse complement strand
CGTCGAGAATGCCGTAGGGATGATTGGCGATCAGCACCAGCGGGCCGTTGGCGGGGATGTTCGTCAGGCTGCCGCCGACCACGTCGAGCGTGATGCCGTAGCGTTCCACCATCACCTGCCAGAAATCCCGCCCGGCCGCGACCTCGTGTTCATAGCCCCGGGCGCGGCGGATCAGGCTGATCCGGCCGGTCACGTTCTCGACGGCGCGGATGATGGCGCGCCCGCCCCGCGACCGGGCGGAGGAGGAGTAGCTGATCTCGCGCGTGACGTGCCGCTTCATCGTCTTGGCAGGGTTTCCCGTGGTTGCGGTCCCATAGACCGGTTCACCGATTCTGGCCACCGTTTATGAAAGTTTCACGAAGCTTTTCGCCGTCATTCCGCGGCGCGGGCCAGGGGCGCCCCGCCCGACCGGAATGCCGCCAGCAGCTCCTCCCGGCGCCGGGCCGCGGCCGCGGCCGCCGCCTCCTTGACCGGGCCGAAGCCGCGGATCTCCATCGGCAGCCGCGCCAGCGCCAGCGCCGGGTCCAGCCGGTCGGGCGTGAGGCCCGCGAAGACCATCCGCATGTCGGCCTCGAACTGATCGATCAAGGCCCGTTCCATCCGCCGCTCGGCGGTGCGCCCGAACGGGTCGAACGGCGTGCCGCGCAGCCATTTCAGCCCCGCAAGAAGCCGGAACACCGTCACGATCCACGGCCCGAACTCGATCTTCCGCGGCCGGCCATCGGCGCCCTTGCGCGCGATCAGCGGCGGGGCGAGATGAAAGCTTGGCCTGAGATCGCCGTCGAAGTCCGCCCGCGCCTTCGCGACGGTCTTCAGATGCAACCGCGCGACTTCGTATTCATCCTTGTAGGTCAACAGCTTGTGGAACGACTCTGCCACCGCCTCACGCAGTTCCCCGGGCGCGGCCTCGACCAGCGCGCGATAGCGCCGGGCCAGCCCCTCCCCCTGGTAGGCACGCAGATGATCGGCGCGGATCGCGATCCGCTGCTCCAGCGTCTTCGGCGCCTGCCCGGCCGCCTCCGCCGTGGCCAGCCGCGCCGCCGCCTCGGGCTCCGCCGCCGCCCAGCGGCCGATCTCGAAGGCACGCCTGTTGCCCGCCACCGCCGCGCCGTTCAACTCGATCGCCCTGAGGATCGCCTCGCGCGGCAGCGGCACCAGCCCCCGCTGCCAGGCCGCGCCCAGCACCATCATGTTCGAGAAGATCGAATCGCCCAAAAGCCGGTTGGCGAGATCGGAGGCGTCGAAGAATCGCACCCCGTCCTTCAGTCGTGCTTCAAGGGCAAGCCGCAACTGATCGGCCGGCAGGTGAAAATCCCGGTTTCGGGTGAACTCGCCGGTGACGATCTCATGCGCGTTCACCACCGCGCCGGTGCGCCCCGTCGCCATCAGCCCCAGCGTCTTCGCCCCGGCGGTGACCACCAGATCGCCGCCGATCACGCAATCGGCCTCGCCCACCGCGACGCGGATCGCGCTGATCGCCGCCGGCGTCTCGGCCAGCCGCAGGTGGATATGCACCGCGCCGCCCTTCTGGGCGAGGCCGGCCATCTCCATCATCCCCGCGCCCTTGCCGGCCAGATGCGCGGCCATCGCCAGCACTGCGCCCACCGTCACCACGCCGGTGCCGCCGACGCCGGTGATGATCACGTTGTGGGTGCCGACGATCGGGGAAAGCGCCGGTTCCGGCAGGTCGGGCAGGTCCAGCGCCTGTGTCGGCGCCTTCTTCGGCTGCGCCCCCTCCAGCGTCACGAACGACGGGCAAAACCCCTTGAGGCAGGAAAAATCCTTGTTGCAGGAAGATTGGTCGATCGCCCGCTTGCGGCCGAATTCCGTTTCCACCGGCACGATCGAGACGCAGTTCGACTGCACGCCGCAATCGCCGCAACCCTCGCAGACATCGGTGTTGATGAACACCCGGCGGTCGGGGTCGGGGAACTGGCCGCGCTTGCGGCGGCGGCGCTTCTCGGCCGCGCAGGTCTGCACGTAGACGATGGCCGACACGCCCGCCACCCGGCGCAGTTTCTCCTGCACCGCCGGCAACTCGTCGCGGGGATGTTTCGCGATCTCGGAGGGGAAGCCGCGCAGGTCGATTTCCTCTTTCGGATCATAGACCAGAACGACGTCCTTCACCCCCATCGCAAGAAGCTCGCGGCAGATCCGGTCGGCCGTCAGCCCGCCATCGTTCTTCTGCCCGCCGGTCATCGCCACGGCATCGTTGTAGAGGATCTTGTAGGTGATGTTGGTGCCCTGGGAGAGCGCGGCGCGGATCGCCTGCACGCCGGAATGGTTGTAGGTGCCGTCGCCGAGGTTCTGGAACACGTGGTCGCGGGTCGAGAACGGCGCCTCGCCGATCCAGTTCGCGCCCTCGCCGCCCATATGGGTGAACCCCACCGTCTCGCGGTCCATCCACTGCACCATGTAGTGACAGCCGATCCCGGCATAGGCGCGGCTGCCGTCGGGCACCCTGGTCGACGTGTTGTGCGGGCAGCCCGAGCAGAAATAGGGCAGCCGCGCCGCGATCTCGGGCGCGTTGTCGGCCTTGGCGGCGGCGTCCAGCCGCTCCAGCCCGGCGCGCACCGCCTCGGTGCCGCGGCCCTCGTCGATCAGGATATCGGCAAGCTTGCGCGCGATCGTCACCGGGTCGAGCGCGAATCGCGTCGGGAACAGTTCCTCCCCCGCGCCGCCCTTGCGCCAGCCCCAGACGCGGCGGCCGCGCCGGTCGTCGAAGATCGCCTCCTTCAGCTGCACCTCGATCAGCTTGCGCTTCTCCTCGACCACCACGATGAGGTCGAGCCCCTCGGCCCAGTC
>CAYUXM010000319.1:0-2830 GCA_964448765.1 uncultured Rhodobacterales bacterium | reverse complement strand
GCCGGGATCAGAGCTTCAGCTTGCCCGGGAAGTAGTGCTCGTAGGCGAGCGCGTAATCGGGCGAGTTCATCAGTTCGTAGAACGTCACCCGCTCGACCCATTCGCGCTGGCTGTCGAGGCACTTCTTCATGAACGGATCGGATTCCAGTTCCGGGATCAGCTCGTCCCAGGCCTGGATCTGGGCGTCGAGGATCTCTTTCGAGGTGCGGTGCACCGTCACCCCGGCCTCGTTCTGCAGCCACTGCAGGTCGGCGGAGTAGCGATCCATCGCCTTGGCCGTGTTGGCCGTCGACACCGCCTCGACGGCGTATTTCAGGATCGCCTGCAGATCGGGATCGAGGTCTTCGACGAAGGTGCGCGAGAACAGGAACTCGAAGCTTTCCGAGGCCTGGTGATAGGACGACAGGTAGTAGTTCTTGGCCACGTCCTGCGCGCCGAAGTCCTTGTCCGAGGACGGGTTGTTGAACTCGAACGCGTCGATCACGCCACGCTCCATCGCCGGCACGATCTCGCCGCCCGGCAACTGCGCGACCGACATGCCGAGCTTGGCCATCAGGTCCGCGGCCAGGCCCACGGTGCGGTACTTGAAGCCGTCGAGATCGGCGACCGAGTTGACCTCGCCCTTGAACCAGCCGAACGGCTGGGCGAACATCGGGAAGCCCATGTAGCCGATGACGTCGAGGCCCATGATGTCCTGCGTCAGTTCGCGATACAGTTCCGCGCCGCCGCCGGCGTAGAACCAGCTCAGCATCGTGGTGGCCGATCCGCCGAACACCGGGCCGGTGCCGAACAGCGAGGCCGCCTTGTTCTTGCCGTACCAGTAGACCGGCACCGAATGCGCGGCGTCGAGCACGCCGTCGTTGACCGCGTCGAGAACCTGGAAGGCGCCGACGACGGCGCCGGCGGGCAGCACGTCGACCTTCAGCCGGCCGCCCGACATCTCGTCGACCCGCTGGGCGTAATCCTTGGCGAACTCGTCCCAGATGTTCGCGGCGCCCCAGGACGTCTGCATCTTGAGCACGATCGGCGCCTGCGCCAGCACCGCCGGCGCGGCAAGCGTGGCACCCGCGGCGGCGCCGCCGGCAAGCGCGCCCTTGCGCAGGAACGAACGACGCGACAGCGCCTTGTCTTCGGTCTTGGTCATCTCTCTTCCTCCCGGAATGTCAGGTGCATGCGAACGGGCCCCTCCCGCCTGCACATATTGGCTAGGTTTACTGACCAATTTCACGATTACAAGAACTAATGCGCCCGGACCCGGCCGAAGCGTCCGGCCGTGCACCGGGCGATCTTCGGGCCGCCCCCCCCGGACGCGCCAGCGCCGGCCCGATCGCGCGGCGCCGCCGCCGATGTCAGGCCGCGCGGGCGGCGCGGATCAGGCCCAGGATGTCGCGCGCCGCCGCGGGGATGTTGGTTCCCGGCCCGAAGATCGCCTTGACCCCGGCGGCCCTGAGGAAATCGTAATCCTGCTGCGGAATCACCCCGCCGCAGATCACCAGGATATCTTCCGCCCCCTGCGCCTTCAGCGCCTCGATCAGTTTCGGCGCCAGCGTCTTGTGCCCCGCCGCCTGGCTGGAGATGCCGATCACGTGGACGTCGTTGTCGATCGCGTCCTGCGCGGCCTCTTCCGGGGTCTGGAACAGCGGGCCCACGTCGACGTCGAAGCCGATATCGGCGAAGGCCGTGGCGATCACCTTGGCGCCGCGGTCGTGCCCGTCCTGGCCCATCTTGACGACGAGCATCCGCGGCCGGCGGCCCTCCGCCTCGGCGAAGGCCTCGACATCCTTCTGGATCGCCGCAAAGCCCTCGTCGCCCTCGTAGGCCGACCCGTAGACCCCGGCGAGCGTCTTCACCTCCGCCCGGTGGCGGCCGAACACCTTTTCCATCGCCATGCTGATCTCTCCCACCGATGCCCGCGCCCGCGCGGCCTCCACCGCCGCGTCCAGAAGATTGCCGCCCTCCGCCGACCGGCGTTCCAGTTCGGCCAGCGCCGCCGCGCAGGCGGCCTCGTCCCGCCCGGCCCTGATCCGGTCCAGCCGCGCGACCTGGCCGTCGCGGACCTTCGCGTTGTCGATCTCGAGGATCTCGATCGGATCCTCGGTGTCGCGGCGATACTTGTTGACGCCGACGATCACCTCGTCGCCGCGGTCGATCATCGCCTGCCGCCGCGCCGCGCTTTCCTCGATCCGAAGCTTCGGCATGCCCGAGGCGACGGCCTTGGTCATCCCGCCCATCGCCTCGACCTCCTCGATCAGCGCCCAGGCCTGGTCGGCCAGCTCCGCCGTCAGGCTTTCGACGTAATAGGAGCCCGCCAGCGGATCGACGACCTTCGTCACCCCGGTCTCTTCCTGCAAGATCAGCTGGGTGTTGCGCGCGATCCGGGCGGAAAACTCGGTCGGCAGCGCGATCGCCTCGTCCAGCGCGTTGGTGTGCAGCGACTGGGTGCCGCCCAGCACCGCCGCCAGCGCCTCGTAGGCGGTGCGCACGACGTTGTTGTAGGGATCCTGTTCCTGCAACGACACGCCCGAGGTCTGGCAATGGGTGCGCAGCATCAGGCTTTGCGGTTTCTTCGCGCCGAATTCCGTCATGATCCGGTGCCACAAGAGCCGCGCGGCGCGCAGCTTCGCCGCCTCCATGAAGAAATTCATCCCGATCGCGAAGAAGAACGACAGCCGGCCCGCGAAGGCATCGACATCCATGCCGCGGTCGATCGCGGCGCGGACGTATTCGCGCCCGTCGGCCAGCGTGAAGGCCAGCTCCTGCACGAGGTTCGCGCCCGCCTCCTGCATGTGGTAGCCGGAGATCGAGATCGAGTTGAACTTCGGCATCTCGG
>CAYUXM010000318.1:0-2838 GCA_964448765.1 uncultured Rhodobacterales bacterium | reverse complement strand
CGCATCCGCCACCCGCGCCGCCAACCCGCGCTTCCCGTTCCGCAGGGTCCGCTCGATCCGCTTCCCCAACCCCTCGAACACCGCCGCCATCCCGTCCGCGTCCTTCCCGTCCAGCACCCCCAGCGGCACCGCCAACCCGGCGATCATCGCCTCGTACTCCCGCCGCTTCTGTTCCAGGTCCAGCAGCCGAACCGAATCGGGCGACACGCTCACCTCGTGGTTGAAAAGTTGCGTGGCGACGGCCCGCTGCGCTACCTGCCAGATCGGATGCAACGCCCATCGGGATCGGTTGCTGTCGGTCCCCGGCAGCCGGTAGGTCACGTCATCGGCCAGGCGGTTCATTTCCCCCTGAAGGTGGTCATGGAACGCGCCCCAGCCGCGGATGTCGTGTTTCTGCCGCAGCCCGTCCTTGCCAAGCCGCAGCTCGGCCCGCCAGACGGTGCTGGTGGCGCGGTCGTCAAGGTCGAGGTGCGGCAGGCCGAGGCGGCCCAGCGCCTCGTTCCAGATCAGCGGCCATTCGGGCTTGCGCTTCTTCCGCACCTCTTCCCGCTTGTCGTAGAGGATCACCTGGCGGCCCGGCATCTTGCCCAGCGTGACCGAGGTGTAGCGACCCGAGGGGCCGTTGGTTTCCATTTCCATCAAGTCGGTATGCGCCTTGCGGTTGGTGCGGGCGTGGATCACGAAGCCGGTGGGGTCGAGGGCAAAGTCCGGCGCGAGGATATCGACGGCGAAATCCACCCGGCCGATGCTGACCCCGTCGGCGGGGTAGCGCAGGCCGAGGCTATGGCAGGCGGCATCGATGTCTGCGCGCACCCGCTCGAGGCCGAGCAGCGCCAGTGGCCGCGACTTGACCGACAGGCGGATGCCCCAGGGGTCTTTCTCCTTCGGCTTCTTGGCGAACCAGGTCGCGCCCATCGGGCCGGTGTCGAAGCGGTAGGCGTAGCCGCCCCGCGCCCCGGTGGCCCCCACGCTCAGCCGCAGCCCGTTGAAGGCGGTCGCCACGTCCTGCCGAAACTCTTCGGCGAAGGCCTTGGCCTCTTCGAGGAATTCCACCAGTTCCGGGCCGGGCCGAGCCTTCAGCGCGACATCGAGGCCGTCGAAGCCCGCATGCAAAACGATCATCACTCTTTCCTCTCACATGTATTTCCACAGGGGGGTGCTACAGGAACCCCCCTTTCGGGCCTGCGGCCCGCGCCGACACCCGCCCGCGCTCGCGCTCGCCGCATGGGTGCGGCGCGGCGCGCGCGGGCGTCGGCGGTCACGGTGGCAAACGCAGGCGTACAGGCTCGGTCTCCTGCGCCTTGAGCCAGCGGTTCAGGGCTTCGACGGAATAGCGGATGCAGCCGCCATACTTGATCCGGGGCGGTCCCTTGCCCCGCGCATGGAGCCGCGACAGGGTGCGGCGGCTGATCTTGAGATAGTGTGCCGTCTCTTCGACGGTCAGGAGCAGTTTACGTTCACTTGACATGTCCATTTACCGATACACGGCACCCGTCGCGGTCGCGACCGGTGCAACTCGTTCAGAGTCTCAGATGCCTCAGGGGCGCTTATGTGTGATCTGACTGTCTGTTTCGTGTATGGACACTACCGCCATCGAAACCCCCGGAAGGGATCGGGCGATCGGTGACATCAGTTTCGCTTGGAGCGACCTGTCCGTCAACGATACAGCCACAGATTGTCACCCGCTGTCTCCGCATGTCCCAACTTGGCGGGCAAGGCACTGGCGACACGGGCAGAATCGCGGCACCTGGCGTGGGCAGCACCAAGTTGCTCGCGGCATCGAGGCAGGACCAGTCTGCGCCAGGCACACCCTCGAACGCCCGATCCGAAGCCGCGCCAGTTCCAGTGACAAATCCGGTGACAATGGCCGAAAACGCGATAGGCCCGCGCTTGCAGGCCACGCCCATCGCCTTGATATTTCAGGGTTTTATGGCTCCGGCGGTAGGGATCGAACCTACGACCAATTGATTAACAGTCAACTGCTCTACCGCTGAGCTACGCCGGAACACGGCGGGCGATATAGCAAGACCGGCGCGGGGCGTAAAGGGGGGTTGCGCGGCTTCGCTCAGGCCGGCGTGAATCGCGTCTGGGCCGACAGCGGGCCATCGCCCCGCGCCAGCCCGCGCTCGGCCAGATCGACCAGATGCGCCAGCACGTTGCGCGCCGCGGCGCCTTGCAGCGCGGGCGGCGTGTCGGTGTAGATCCGGGCGGCGAGATCGGCCGCGGTGCCGCCGCCCTCGGCCAGCGCGGCGCGCACCTGCGCCTCGCGGGCGCGGCGGTGGGCGACCAGTTCGGCGAGCCGCGCGGCGGGGTCGTCCACCGCCGGGCCGTGGCCGGGATAGAACCGCCGCGCGCCCAACCCCGCCAGCCGGTCGAGCGAGGCCATGAAGGCCGCCATGTCGCCATCGGGCGGCGAGACCAGGGAACTCGCCCAGCCCATCACCGTGTCGCCGGTGAACACCGCCCCGGCCCAGTCGAAACACAGGTGGTTGGAAAAATGCCCCGGCGTGTGCAGCGCCCGGACCGGGCCGGCCGATGTTTCCAGCGCCGCGCCGTCGGAGAGGATCGCGTCGGGGCGAAAGCCGCGGTCCACCCCCTCGCCGCCGCCGACCAGCCCCGAGGCCGCAAGCCGCGCCATCGCCGGGCGTTGCCCGGCCTCCGGCGGGCCGAAGGCCAGCACCGGCGCGCCGCTCGCCGCGGCGAGCGGCCGGGCCGCGCCGGAATGGTCGAGATGGGCGTGGCTGACGAGGATATGCGCGATCCGCTCGCCGGGGCCGAGCGCGCCGAGGATCGCGGCGAGATGGGCGGGCAGGTCCGGCCCCGGGTCGATCACCGTCA
>CAYUXM010000317.1:0-2862 GCA_964448765.1 uncultured Rhodobacterales bacterium | reverse complement strand
ATGATCCCGTAGGCCGCCCCACGATAAAGCCTTTCGCGCGCCGGGTCGAACATCCGCGCGCCGATCAGGCTGGCGGCGGCGAAGGGCACGGTCAGGATCACGGCCAGCGCCACCTCGGCCCGGCCCGCCGCGCCGGTGACCAGAAACAGCGCCACCAGCAGCACCCCGAAGAGCACGAGGTAGGACAGCAGGTTCGCCCGGATCACCGCCGCCGGCCGGTCGGACGCGACGTTGAGCAGGATCGCCGGCGGCCCGGCCAGCCCGCTCGCGCCGCCCAGAAACCCGCTCAGCGCGCCGGTGCCGTAGCCCAGCTTCGGCCCGACCGGACCGCGCCAGCGCCAGCCCGAGGCGATCAGCGCCAGCATCGCCAGCGCGAGGAGCGACAGCGCCCAGCGAAACGCCGCCACCGGCAGGGCGCTGGCCAGCCACAGACCGACCGGCAGCGCCAGCGCGGCCCCGGCGACCATGCGGCCGACCTCGACCCGCTCGGCGCGCTTCAGCGCCCGCGGCACCTGCGGGGCCAGCCCCAGCACGTCCATCAGCGTCATCACCGTGATCGCGGCCAGCGGCGCCAGAGCCGACCCGGCCACCGGCATGAAGATCAGCCCGGTGCCGAAGCCCGCGAAGCCGCGCACCAGCCCCGCCACCGCCGCCGCGGCGACCAGCAGCCACAGCTCCGGCACGGCCAGCGCGCCGGCCAGCGCCTCAGCCATCCTTGCTGCCGAACCGGGTGCCGGCGTTCGAACCCTCGGTCTTGCCCCAGTCGCGCTTGACGCCCAGGAACAGCACGATGTTCTTGGCCACGAAGACCGAGGAATAGGTGCCGATCACCACGCCCCAGATGATCGCGAAGACGAAGCCGCGGATCACGTCGCCGCCCAGCACGTAAAGCGCGGTGAGCGCGATCAGCGTCGTGCCCGACGTCATGACCGTGCGCGCCAGCGTCTCGTTGACTGAAAGGTTCATCACCTCGCGCAGCGGCATCTTCTTGTACTTGATCAGGTTTTCCCGCAGCCGGTCGAACACCACCACGGTATCGTTGATCGAATAGCCCAGGATCGTCAGCAGCGCCGCGATGATCGCGAGGTCGAAGCGGATCTGCAGGATCGAGAAGATGCCGACGGTGACCACCACGTCATGCACCAGCGCCGCCACCGCGCCGACCGCGAACTGCCATTCGAACCGCAGCCAGATATAGAACAGGATCGCCGCCGTCGCCCCCGCGACGGCAAGGATCGCCGTCCAGATCAGTTCGCCCGACACTTTCGGCCCCACCGATTCGACCGAGGTGAAGCTTAGCGTCCCGTCCACCGCCGCCAGCGCGGTCTGGACCGCGGCGATGATCTCGGGCGTCACGCTTTCGGCGCCTTCCTGGGCCTGGATCCGGATCATCGCGACGTTCTGGTCCGCGTCGAAGGTCGGATCGAAGACCTCGGTGATCGACACGTCGCCAAGGTTCAGGGGCGCGATCGCGTCGCGGTAGGCACCGACATCGACGGGCTGCACCGCCTCGGTGCGGATCGTCGTGCCGCCGCGGAAATCGATGCCGAAGTTCAGCCCCACGGTCAGCGCGAGGATGAGCGAGGCGATCACCGCGACGATGGAGGCGCCCAGCGTGACGCGCTGGAACCGGAAGAAATCGAACGTGGTTTTTTCGGGGACCAGTCTCAGCCGCCGCATGTCTGCCCCCTCATACCAGCACCGTCTTCGGCCGGGTCCGTTCGAACCATGTCACGACGATCAGGCGGGTGACGAAGATCGCGGTGAAGACCGAGGTCAGGATCCCGATCCCCAGCGTCACCGCGAAGCCCTTGACCGGGCCGGAGCCGAGGAAGAACAGGATCGAGGCGACGATGAAGGTGGTGATATTGGCGTCGATGATCGCCGAAAGCGCCTTTTCATAGCCCAGTTCGATCGCGCGGGCCGGTCCCTTGGCGGTCTTCATCTCTTCGCGGATCCGTTCGAACACCAGCACGTTGGCATCGACCGCCATGCCGATGGTCAGCACGATCCCGGCGATCCCCGGCAAGGTCAGCGTCGCGCCGATGGCCGACAACGTGCCGAAGATCAGCCCGATGTTGAGGCTCAGCGCGAGGCTGGCGAACAGGCCGAACAGCCCGTAGGAGGCGACCATGAAGACCACGACGGCAACCATGCCGACCAGCGCGGCGATCCGGCCGGCCTCGACCGAATCCTGGCCCAGTTCCGGGCCGATGGTGCGTTCCTCGAGAAACGTCATCCCGGCCGGCAGCGCGCCGGCGCGCAGCAGCACGGCGAGGTTGGTCGACTCCTCGACCGTGAACGACCCGGTGATGATCCCCGATCCGCCGGCGATATGGGCCTGGATCACCGGGGCCGAGATCACCTCCTCGTCCAGCACGATGGCAAAGGGCTGGCCGATGTTCGCGGCGGTGTAGTCGCCGAACTTGCGCGCGCCGGCCGGGTTGAAGCGGAACGACACCGCCGGCCGGTTGTTCTGGTCGAAATCGGGCCGCGCATCCACCAGTTCCTCGCCCGAGACGACGGGCGCGGATTCGACGACGTAGAACTGCCCCTCCTCGTCCATCGAGGGCAGCAGCCGGTTGCCCAGCCCCGCCGCCGCCCCGGCATCCGCGGTGCGGCGCACGACGGGGTGGAAGGTCAGCCGCGCGGTGGTGCCGATCAGTTCCTTGAGTTCGGCGGCCGAGCCGATCCCCGGCACCTGGATCAGGATGCGGTCGGCGCCCTGGCGCTGGATCGTCGGTTCGCGGGTGCCGACCTCGTCGACGCGGCGGCGGATGATTTCCAGCGATTGCTGCATCGTGCGATCGTCGGTGGCCTGCCGCTCGGCCTCCGACAGGCGCACGATCAGCAGGTCGCCCC
>CAYUXM010000316.1:0-2891 GCA_964448765.1 uncultured Rhodobacterales bacterium | reverse complement strand
TGCGGATCGGCCGCGGCGCGATGATCGGCGCGCTGACGATGGTCACCGCCGACGTGATGCCCTTCGGCCTGGTTCAGGGGCCGCGCGGCACGCTCGACGGGCTCAACCTCGTCGGGCTGAAGCGGCGCGGCGCGGCCAAGGCCGATATCGCCGAGCTGCGCGAGCTGTTCACCGATCTCGCCGGCGGCAGCCTGCGCGACACCGCCCGCCGCAAGGCCGAGGAGGGCGGCCATGGCGCGCTGGCCGCCGAGGTGCTGGATTTCATCCTCGGCCCGTCGGACCGCTCGTTCCTCGCCCCGAGATGAGCCGGGTCGCGATCATCGCCGGGACCGGCGCGCTGCCCGCGTTGCTGGCCGAGGCGTTGCCCGCCGGCACGACGCTGGTCGCTGCGCTCGACGGCGCGGCGGCCGAGGTGCCGGGGCGCGAGATCCTGCGGTTCCGGATCGAGCGGCTGGTGCCGTTCCTCGACCACCTTGAGGCCGAGGGGGTGACGCGGGTGGTCTTCGCCGGCGGCGTCACCCGGCCACGGCTGGAACCGGAAGCCTTCGATCCGCGCACCGCGCAACTGGTGCCGCGGCTGCTGGCCGCGATCGGGCAGGGCGACGACGCGGCGCTTGGCGCGGTGATCGGCCTGTTCGAGGAGTTCGGCTTCGAGGTCGTCGGCGCGGCGGAGCTGCGGCCCGACCTGGTTCCGGGGCCGGGCGTGATCGTCGGCGCGCCGTCGCCGGCGGACACAGCCGATGCCGTGCGCGCCGCCGGGATCGTGCGGGACCTCGGCCGGCTCGACATCGGCCAGGGCGCGGTGGTCGCGCAGGGCCTGTGCCTCGCGCTGGAGACGTTGCCGGGCACCGACGCGATGCTCGATTTCGTCGCCAGCCATGCCGCCGGGCTGCGGCCCGATCCGACGGGCGCGCGGGGGGTGCTCTACAAGGCGCCGAAACCGGCGCAGGACCGGCGGATCGACCTGCCCGCGATCGGGCCCGAAACGGTGCGCCGGGCGGCGGCGGCGGGCCTTGCCGGCATCGCCTGGGAGGCCGGCGGCGCGATGCTGATCGACCCTGCGGCAACCCGCGCGGCGGCCGCGGCTGCGGGCCTCTTTCTTTGGGCGCGGGAGCCATGACCTTCTTCCTCGTCGCCGGCGAAGCCTCGGGCGACCGGCTTGGCGCGGCGCTGATGGCGGGGCTGAAGGCGCTTGCGCCCGGGGCGGAGTTCGCCGGCGTCGGCGGTCCGCGGATGCAGGCCGAGGGGCTTGTCAGCCTGTTTCCGATGGACGAGCTTTCGGTGATGGGCCTGTGGGAGGTCTTGCCGAGATACCGCCAGCTCAAGGCCCGGATCGCCCAGACGGCGGCCGCGGTCGTCGCCGCGAAACCGCGGGCGCTGATCACCATCGACAGCCCGGATTTCGGCCTGCGGGTTGCCCGCGCCGCGCGTGCCGAACGGCCGGGTCTGCGCACGATCCACTATGTCGCGCCCTCGGTCTGGGCCTGGCGGCCGGGGCGGGCGGCGAAGATGGCCGAGGTCATCGACCATGTCCTGGCGCTTTTGCCGTTCGAGCCGCCCTACATGGAAGCCGCCGGGATGAGTTGCGATTTCGTCGGCCACCCGGTGGTGACCGAGCCACAGGCGACGGCGGAAGAGGCCGCGGCGTTCCGCGACAGCCTGATGATCGGGCCCGATCAGCCGCTGGCGCTGTGCCTGCCCGGCTCGCGCGGCGGCGAGGTGCGCCGGCTGGCGCCGCGCTTCGACGGAACCCTGATGCGGCTGCGCGACCGGGAACCGGGGCTGCGGGTGGTGCTGCCCACGGTTCGCGGCGTGGCCGGCATGGTGCGCGCGATGGCCGCGCGCTGGCCGTTCCCGCCGGTGGTGGTGGAGGAAGAGGCCGACCGCCGCGCCGCCTTCGCCGCCGCCGATCTCGCGCTGGCGGCCTCGGGCACCGTGAGCCTCGATCTCGCGGCCAGCCGGACGCCGATGGTGATCGGCTATGACATGCACCCGCTCAGCCGGGCGCTGATCGGCCGGATGCTGAAGGTCGACACGGTGACGCTGGTCAACCTCGTGTCGGAAACCCGCGCCGTGCCGGAATTCCTGGGCCGGGCCTGCCGGCCGGGGCCGATGGCGGCGGCGCTGATGCGGCTGATGGACGATCCGGAGGCCCGCGAGGCGCAGCTGGACGCGATGGCGGTGACGATGGAGCGGCTGGGCATGGGCGGCGAGCCGCCGGGCCTGCGCGCGGCGCGGTCGGTGCTGTCGGTGGCGGGGTAGGGCGCTTGGCCGGGTTGGCCCATGCAAGGGGCGCGGCGGGTGGGTGCACGGGCGGTGCCACCGACCGACATCTCGTGAAGCGCCTTGGCCGACAGATCGACGCGGTCAGGCCCCGCGCCAGATCCAGCCGCCGCCCAGAACCCGGCTGCCGCCGGTCTCGTAGAACACGCAGGCCTGGCCCGGGCTTACGCCTTCCTCCGGCGCGATCAGTTCGACCGCCGCCTCGGTCTCGCTCAGCGGCCGGATCACCGCCTCGCGCGGCGGCCGGGTCGATCGCACCCGCACCGAGACTGGCCATTCGGCCCGCGCCGTGAGCGGCGCGTCGCCCAGCCAGTTGATCTCGCGCAGCGGCACCACGCGGGTGGCCAGCGCCGATTTCGGCCCGACCACCACGCGCCGCGCATCGGGGTCGAGTTTCACGACGTAAAGCGGCTCCTCCAGCCCGCCGATGCCGAGGCCGCGGCGCTGCCCGATCGTGTAATGGATCACCCCGCGATGTGTGCCCAGCACCCGGCCGGAAAGATCGACGATCTCGCCGGGATCGGCCGCGCCGGGGCGCAGCTTCTCGATCACCGCGGCATAGTCGCCATTCGGCACGAAGCAGATGTCCTGGCTGTCGGGCTTGTCGG
>CAYUXM010000315.1:0-2893 GCA_964448765.1 uncultured Rhodobacterales bacterium | reverse complement strand
ACCGCACCGCGCTGGAGGCGGCGGCGGCCAGCGGCTTTTCCACCGCGACCGACCTCGCGGACTGGCTGGTGCGCCGGCTGGGCCTGCCGTTCCGGCAGGCGCATCACGTCACCGGCACCCTCGTCGCACGGGCCGAGGCGCAGGGCTGCGACCTGCCCGACCTGACGCTGCAGGAGATGCGCAGCGTTCACAAGGGCATCACCGAAGAGGTCTATTCGGTGCTGGGCGTGCGCAACTCGGTCGCCAGCCGCCGCAGCTACGGCGGCACCGCGCCCGATCAGGTCCGCGACCAGATCGCCCGCTGGAAGGAGATCCTGGGATGAGGCGCATCGTCTTTCTCGGCCTCGCCGTGCTCGCGGCCTGCTCCGGGGAGCGGCAGGACGAGGATATGAAGCTCGACCTGGAGGGTTTGAGGCTGCGTCCGCTGGCGGCGCTGGGCCTTGGCGGTTTCGAACTCAGCGTGCGGCCATGATCCGCGTCAGCATCCTTGCCGCCCTGCTCGCGCTCGCCGCCTGCGGTGTCGATGGTCCGCCGACACCACCGAAGGCTGAAACGACGCGCTGACGGGCCATTTGGCGTTGGAGCGGGCGCGCGCCGTGCTAGGCTGCGCACAGCCCGACCGGCAGAGCCGGGCCCCGTGTTCAAGAGGGACCAATGCTTCAGGAATTCCGCGCATTCATCGCCAAGGGCAATGTCATGGACATGGCCGTGGGCATCATCATCGGCGCCGCCTTCACCGCGATCGTTTCCTCGCTGGTGGGCGACCTGATCAACCCGATCATCGGCCTGTTCACCGGCGGGCTGGATTTCACCAACAACTACGCCGTCCTGTCGGGCGAGGTGCCCGCCGGCGCCAGCCTGGAAGCGGCGCGCGAGGCCGGCGCCGCGGTCTTCGCCTACGGCGCCTTCCTGATGGCGGTGATCAATTTCCTGATCATCGCCTGGGTGGTGTTCCTGCTGGTCAAGGCCGTCAACCGGATCAAGGCCGCCGCCGAGCGCGAGAAGGACGCGGAGCCGGAAGCCCCGAAGGGCCCGACGCAGGAAGAACTTCTGGCCGAGATCCGCGACCTTCTGAAGAAACCCGCCGCCTGACCGCCGCGGCGCGATCCTTTGGCGAAGCGCCGCGCCGCGCTGCCGCGACGTCGTGCGGAAAACGGGGGGCGCCGGGCCGGTCGGCCCGGCGGCGTCAGGCCTTCAGCGCCAGTGTCGGCGACAGCACGTCGATGCCCAGCGCCTTGCCGACCGCGTAATAGGTCAGCCGCCCGGCATGGACGTTTAGCCCGGCCAAGAGGTGCGGATCGTCCTCGCAGGCCTGACGCCAGCCCTTGTCGGCCAGCGCCAGCATGAACGGCATCGTCGCGTTGCCCAGCGCCAGGGTCGAGGTGCGGGCCACCGCGCCGGGCATGTTGGCGACGCAGTAATGCATGATCCCGTCGACCTCGTAGATCGGATCCTCGTGCGTCGTGGCGCGCGAGGTTTCGAAACAGCCGCCCTGGTCGATCGCCACGTCGACGATGGCCGCGCCGGGCTTCATCGTCGACAACTGCGCCCGCGACACCAGCTTCGGCGCCGCCGCGCCGGGGATCAGCACCGCGCCCACCACCATGTCGGCCTCCGCCACCAGTTCGGCATTGGCGCCGGCGCTGGCGTAGCGGGTGCGGAACCGGTCGCCGAACACGTCGTCGAGATAGCGCAGCCGCGGCAGCGAACGGTCGAGCACGGTGACATCGGCGCCCATCCCCGCCGCGATCCGCGCCGCGTGGGTGCCCACCACGCCGCCGCCGATCACCACCACCTTCGCCGGCCCGACACCCGGCACCCCGCCCAGAAGCACCCCGCGCCCGCCATTGGCCTTCTGCAGGGTCCAGGCGCCGACCTGCGGCGCCAGACGGCCCGCGACCTCGGACATCGGCGCCAGCAGCGGCAGCCCGCCCTGGGCATCGGTCACCGTCTCGTAGGCGATGCAGGTCGCGCCCGAGGCGATCAGGTCATGCGTCTGGTCGGGATCGGGGGCGAGGTGGAGGTAGGTGAACAGAAGCTGGCCCTCGCGCAGCATCCTGCGTTCGCCGGCCTGCGGCTCCTTCACCTTGACGATCATGTCGGCCGTGGCGAAGACCTCGGCCGCCGTGTCGACGATCGCCGCGCCGGCGGCGGCGTAATCGGCATCGGGAAAGCCCGCGCCG
This sequence comes from uncultured Rhodobacterales bacterium, assembly GCA_964448765.1. Classification (GTDB taxonomy): domain Bacteria; phylum Pseudomonadota; class Alphaproteobacteria; order Rhodobacterales; family Rhodobacteraceae; genus JANSXY01. The sequence continues at coordinate 710 of CAYUXM010000315.1, read as the reverse complement.
GCACCCGCGCCGGTTTCCACGATCACCGCGTGGCCATGCGCCACCGCTTCGCGCGCGGCGTTCGGCGTCAGCCCGACGCGGAATTCCTGCGGCTTGATCTCTTTCGGGCATCCGATCTTCATGGCGTCCTCCCCGGTCGCGCTGGCCTGCGGACAGGATGCCGCAAGCGGCGCGCAATCGGCTTGAAATCTGGACTGGCGGCAAGGCACTTTCGCGGTATGGTCTGCGATCATCGGGCCGAATGTTCGAAGGAGATTGCGCGACAATGGCACTGGACGCGACGGATCGGCGGATTCTCGGGGTACTGCAGAAGCAGGGGCGGATCTCCAACGCCGAACTGGCGGAGCGGATCCACCTGTCGCCCTCGGCCTGCCACAGGCGGGTGCAGCGGCTGGAGGCGGCGGGCTACATCGATGCCTATGTCGCGCTCCTGAACGCCCGCAAGCTCGACCGGCCGACCACCGTTTTCGTCGAGATCACCCTGTCGGGCCAGGCCGACGAGGTGCTGGAGGCCTTCGAGCGCGAGGTCCGGCGGGTGCCCGACGTGCTGGAATGCCACCTGATGGCGGGCACGGCGGACTATCTTCTGAAGGTCGTGGCGCAGGATACCGAGGATTTCGCGCGCATCCACCGCCAGTATCTCGCCCGGCTGCCCGGCGTGGCGCAGATGCATTCCTCCTTCGCGCTGCGCACGGTGTTCAAGACCACCG
>CAYUXM010000314.1:0-2900 GCA_964448765.1 uncultured Rhodobacterales bacterium | reverse complement strand
CCCGCCAGCCGCCCGGCGGCCAGCCGCACCACCCGGTCGCAGCGCAGCGCAAGGTCGGGCGCATGGGTGACCAGCACCAGCGTCGCCCCGTGCCGGTCGCGCAGTTCGAACAGAAGGTCCATGATCGCCTTGCCGTTCTTCGCGTCCAGATTGCCGGTCGGTTCGTCGGCCAGCAGGATCGCGGGGCGCGGCGCCACGGCGCGGGCCAGCGCCACGCGCTGCTGTTCGCCGCCTGACATCTGCGCGGGATAGTGGCCCATTCGTTCCGCCAGGCCCACGGCCCGCAATTCCGCCTCCGCCCGCCCGAAGGCGTCGGCAACGCCGGCCAGTTCCATCGGCATCGCGACGTTTTCCAGCGCCGTCATCGTCGGGATCAGGTGGAAGGACTGGAAAACGATGCCCATATTGCCCCTGCGGAAGCGCGCCAGCGCGTCCTCGTTCAGCGCCGTCAGATCCTGCCCCAGGGCCGACACGCTGCCCGAGGTCGCGCGTTCGAGCCCGCCCATGAGCATGAGGAGCGACGATTTGCCCGACCCAGACGGCCCCACCAGCCCCACGCTTTCGCCGCGCCGGATGGCGAGCGTGACATCCTTCAGGATCTCGACCGGCCCGGCATTGCCGTCCAGCACCAGTCCGGCCCCGTCGAGGGCAAGCACCGCATCGGTCATCGCTTCGTCCTTGTTCCGCGTCCGAGTGATGGCATATGGCGCGTTTGCGGGGCTGCGCAACCTCGCGCTCGGCCTTGTCATCTCGGCCCTGCCCGCCGCAGCGGAACAAATGACCCTCGTGGCGCTGGGCGACAGCCTGACGGCGGGCTACGGCCTGCCGGCCGAAGAGGGCTTCGTGCCGCAGCTTCAGGCCTGGCTGCGGGCCGAGGGCGCCGATGTCGAGGTGATCAACGCCGGCGTGTCGGGCGACACCACCGCCGGCGGCCTGTCACGCATCGGCTGGACGCTGGACGGCGCGCCGGACACCGACGCGATCATGATCGCGCTGGGCGGCAACGACCTGTTGCGCGGCTTCGCGCCGAAGGCGACGCGCCAGTACATCGAGGGCATGATGGACGAGGTCGCGGCCCGCGGCCTGCCCGTCCTGCTGGTGGGGATCGACGCGCCGGGCAACTACGGGCCCGAGTACAAGGAGGAATTCGACGCGATCTTTCCCGAGATGGCCGAACGCTACGGCGCGCTTTACGTGCGCAGCTTTCTCGAACCGCTGGCCGGGCGCGACGACCTGCGCGAAACCATGCGCGAGATGATGCAGCCCGACGGCATCCACCCCAACGGCAAGGGCGTGGCGCTGATCGTCGAGGGGATCGGCCCGCGAGTGCTGGACCTGCTGGCGCGGGTGGAGGGCTAACGACCGGCGCAGGGGGCGCCCGGTCGGCGGCACCGCTGGCCTGTCCTGCCGGTCTTGCCCTATCCTGCCGTCATGCGCGCGTTCCGACCGATCGTCGTGATCCTTCTCGGCACGGCCCTGATCCTGTCGGGGCTGCTTTACGACCTGCGCTTTGCCGGGTTGCCGTTTCAGGATCCGACGCCGGCGATGCAGGCCGAATGGCTGTTTCACAAGCGCATCGCGGCACGGATCGAGATGGCCGGGGCGGCGATCCTGTGCGCCGGCGTCCTGTGGGGCGCGATCTCTTGGATCGGGCGGGCGATCGGGCGGCGCGGACGGGGGTAGGGGCCGGCCGGCCCGGGGGGCCGCCCGCTACTGCGTGTAGCGCATCAGCGTTTCCGCGCGATCCCGGCCGAGTTCGATCTTGCACGATTCGATCGCGATCCCCGTGCCGGACCCACCGCCGAACGTCGCCCCGACGAAGTCGCAATGCGCCTCGCGGTAGGCCAGCCAGGCGTCCTGCGCGGCTTCCAGCGCCGGCACGGCGACCATGCGGCCGGTTATGTCGTCCAGCTCTTCCGCCGACCGCATCGCGAAGCCGAGGTAGATATCGACGGTGGCATCGACGCGCGCCAGCGTCTCGGAAACGCAGGCCCCGATCTCGACCTGGCTGCCGCCGCCGCATTCCGTCGCCGGATCGGCCAGACCGTGCCCCGGCAGGCCCATGCAGAAGATCACGGCCACTGCCATCCGTCTCATGGCGAACCTCCCGATTGCCCCTGTGATCGCGCGAGGCATGCCCGCCAGAACAGGCTACGCGCGAACCGGCGTGGCGAACAGGCCTGACGTTGCGTCCGGTCGCGGCCGCCCCGGTCGCGGAGTTGCTACCACCGGATGCCGAACCGGAGCGCGTCGTAGATGCCCGCGTGGATGTTGCGCGCCGCCACCGCGTCGCCGATCCGGTACAGTGCGAAGGGGTCGCCGTCCCTGCGGTCGGGAAAGATCCCGCCCGCCCTGTGCCCGGTCAGCGCGGCGTAGTTCACCATTCCGCGGTTCCGGCTGAGCGGTTTCAGGGCGAAATACAGATCGTCCATCGGCGCGGTCGCGTGTTCGGCCACGACCTGGTCGATCCGCCGCTCCTCCGACCAGCCCGGCGCATAGTCAGACCCCAGCGTGGCAACCAGTTCGTTGCCCTCGCGCCGGATGCCGGCGACGCGGGTATTGATCGTCACCCGCACCCCGCAGTCGTGGAAGGCGCGCATGTAGGGCGCATGGTTCAATCCGCCGATATCGGCCGCCAGCATCCGTTCGGGGCTGACAAGCTCCACCTCGGCGCCGGCGCGCGCGATCACCTCCGCGGCACTCATGCCGGCATGGCCCGCCGCGTCGTCATAGACCAGAACGCGCCCCGCCGGCTTCACCGCGCCCGACAGGATGTCCCAGGTCGAAACCGCCAGGTCGTCGCCCGCCATCTCGGGCATCTGCGGCAGCCCGCCGGTGGCGATCACCACCACCTCGGGATCGAGGGCGAGCACGTCCTCGGCCTCGGCATAGGCGTTGTA
>CAYUXM010000313.1:0-2909 GCA_964448765.1 uncultured Rhodobacterales bacterium | reverse complement strand
GGGCCGGTTCTGCAACACCCAGACGGCGATCGGCTGCATCGGCCGCGACGCGCTGTTGCGGGTGGCGCGCGAAGGCCCGGTCAAGCAGATCCGCGCCATCTCCATCGGCGGCGGGGCGGTGCCGCCGTGTGACAGGTTCTGGCCCCTGCGGGCGGGCGCCAAGACCGTCGGGCGGGTGTCGTCGGCGGCCTGGTCGCCGGATTTCGACACCAATGTCGCGATCGGCATGGTGCGCATGACGCATTGGGACGCGGGCACGGAACTGACGGTCGACACGCCCGACGGCCCGCGCCCGGCGACCGTCCACGAAACCTTCTGGATCTAGGGGAGAGAGAGATGTTCAAGGCACTGCTTGTCGAGAAGGACGAGGCCGGCAAGACGTCTGCCAGCGTGCAGGAGATCGGCGAGGATCGGCTGCCCGAGGGCGAGGTGACCGTCGCGGTCGACTATTCCACGGTGAACTACAAGGACGGGCTGTGCATCGGCCCCGGCGGCGGGCTGGTGCGCAGCTATCCGCATGTGCCGGGCATCGATTTCGCCGGCACCGTCGAAACCTCGTCCGACGACCGATACAAGCCCGGCGACAGGGTCGTGCTGACCGGCTGGCGCGTGGGCGAGAACCGCTGGGGCGGCCATGCCGAAAAGGCGCGGGTCAAGGCCGACATGCTGGTGCCGCTGCCCGAGGGGCTGACGACCCGGCATGCGATGGCGGTGGGCACCGCCGGTCTGACGGCGATGCTGGCGATCATGGCGCTGGAGGATCACGGTCTGGCGCCGGGGCAGGGGCCGGTGCTGGTGACCGGCGCCGCCGGCGGCGTCGGATCGGTCGCCACCGCGGTGCTGGCGAAGCTGGGCCACGAGGTCGCCGCCGTCACCGGCCGGCCCGAGACCGGCGACTACCTGAAGGGCCTTGGCGCCTCGCAGATCGTCGCGCGCGAGGAGCTGACCGAGGTCACCCGCAAACCGCTGGAATCGGAGGTCTGGGCGGGCTGCGTCGACGCGGTGGCGGGCGCGATGCTGGGCCGGGTGCTCAAGCAGATGAAATACGGCACCTCGGTCGCCGCCGTCGGGCTCGCCGGCGGCGCCGCGATCGAGGGCGCGCTGATCACGCCGTTCATCCTGCGTGGCGTCAACCTGCTGGGCATCGACAGCGTGATGCAGCCCTACGACAACCGCGTCCGCGCCTGGGACCGGATCGCGCGGGATCTGCCGATGGACAAGCTCGAGGCGATGATCCAGCCGGCGACGCTGGGCGATCTGCCGGCGCTGGGACGGGCGATCCTGAAGGGCGAGGTCAAGGGCCGGGTCGTGGTCGACGTGCGGGCCTGACCGGCTGGCGGGTCGCCCCCGGCCCGCCGCCCCTCAGAACGCCTTGACGCGCCGCGTCGTCTCCGGGTCGAGGAAGCCGGCGACCGTCGCCTCGGTTTCAAGCTCCAGCGCGCGGTGGATCGCGCCGGCGGTGGCCTGGTTCAGCACCCGTTTCATCGACCGCACCGCCAGCGGCGGCAGGTCGGCCAGTTGCGCGGCGACGCGGCCCGCCTCGTCTTGCAGGTCGGCATCGGGCACGACCTTCCAGGCGACGCCGCAGGCCTGCAGTTCCGCCGCCGTGTAGCGCTGGCCCAGATACAGCATCTCGCGGGCCTTCACCGGGCCGGCGATGGCGGGCAAAAGTGCGGTGACCGCGCCGGTGACGAAGAGATTGAGCGACACCTCGGGGAAGAAGCCCCGCGCGCTTTCGGCCCAGATCGGGAAGTCGCAGTTGATCGCCCATTCGAAACCGCCGCCGACGGCCCAGCCGTTGATCGCGCCGACCACCGGCTTCGCGCCGAAGACGATGGCCAGCGTCGCGCGCTGGATCGCGTCGACCAGCGCGCGCGCCTCGGCCTCGGTTTCCGGGTGGACATGCTCGCGCCGGTCGTCGCCGGCGCAGAACGCCCGGCCCGCGCCGGTGAAGACGATGGCGCGGGTCGCCGGATCGCGGTTGGCGTCGTCGAAGGCCTGCGCGACCTCCTCGATCAGCCGGCGGTTCATCGCGTTGAGCGATTGCGGCCGGTTCAGCGCGATGCTGCGCACCCCCTCGCCGGTCATCCTCGACAGGATCGTGTCATAGCTGAAATCGGTCATGGCTGGCCCCTGATCACGCGCTTCGTCTTGCCCTCGGTCACCGGGAAGGTGCCGGCGGGCACGATCGTCACCCGCGCCGTCGCGCCGAGTTTCGCCTTGAACGCCGCTTCCAGCCGCGCGGCAAGGCTGCCGTCGTCGCTGCGGCCCCGCGCAAGCTCGGCCTGCACCGGCAACACGTCGTGGGGCGGCGGGCTGCGCAGCACGATGCGGTAATCGCCCGAAAGCTCGGCGAAGCCGCCGACCACGGCGGCGACCATCGTGGGGAACATGTTCAGCCCGCGCACCACCACCATGTCGTCCGACCGCCCGATCACCCGGAACCGGAACCCGGTGCAGCCGCAACCGCAGGCATCGGTGCCGGTGATCGCGACGATGTCGCCGGTGCGGAACCGGACCAGCGGCTGGCAGTCCCGTTCCAGATGGGTGAGTACCAGTTCGCCCTCGGCGCCCGGCGCGATCGGCTTCGGCGCGCCGCTGTCGGGATCGATCAGTTCGGCATGCAGCACGTCATGGGCGACGAAATGCAGCGCCGTGTCCAAGGGGCACTGCGCCGCGAAATTGCAGAACACGTCGGAGACCCCGTAGTTGGCGTTGCGCGGCTCCATCCCCCAGGTGTCGCGGAACCGCTGCCGGAAGGCCGGATCGTCCAGCCCCGGCTCGCCGCCGAACAGCCCCAGCCGCAGGCCCAGATCGGCGGGGGCGAGGCCGGGGAACTTCTCGGCCACCACGCGCTCCAGCACCGCCGGGTAGGACGGCGTGCAGGAAATCGCGGTGATCCCGGTTTC
>CAYUXM010000312.1:0-2928 GCA_964448765.1 uncultured Rhodobacterales bacterium | reverse complement strand
AGGATCGTGTCGCCGTTCAGCGCCTCGGTGGTGATCCGCTCGGCATGGATCACCAGCGGGATCGCCAGCGCCCGCGCCACGATCGCGGCATGGCTGCCGACCGATCCTTCCTCCAGCACCACGCCCTTGAGCTTGCGGCCGTACTCCAGAAGTTCCGCCGGGCCGATGTTGCGGGCCACCAGAACCGGGTTTTCCGGCAGTTCGGCGCCGGTGTCGCGGCCCTGCCCGGTCAGCAGCCGCAAGAGCCGGTTCGACAGGTCGTCAAGATCGTGCAGCCGGTCGCGCAGGTACGGGTCCGAGGCCTGTTCGAGCCGCGCGCGCGCGGTCGACTGTTCCTTTTCCACCGCCGCCTCGGCCGACAGGCCCAGCGCGATATCCTCTTCCATCCGCCGGCGCCAGCCGCGGGAATTGGCGAACATCCGGTAGGTTTCGAGCACCTGCATGTGCTCGGCCGTGGTATCTTCCGCCGCGCTCATCATCGCGTCGACGGTCTGGCGCAATTCCTCCATCGCCTCGTGCAGCCGCCGGGTTTCGGCCACCGGGTCGTCGCCGACCGGGTTGGTGACCACCACGCGCGGCTCGTGCAGCCAGACCCGGCCCTCCGCCGTGCCCTCCTGCCCGGTCGCGCCGCGGAACACGACGGGGTTCTGGTGCAGCGGCTGGATGCCTTCGCCGTCGCCGACGAAGGCGCCAAGCTCGGTCATCTCGGCCAGCACCATCGCGACGACCTCGAGAGCGTAGAGCTCGTCGTCGGAAAACTGCCGCGCCTGTTTCGACTGGACGACAAGCACGCCCAGCCGCTCGCCCACGCGCTGGATCGGCACGCCGAGGAACGAGGAATAGATCTCCTCCCCGGTCTCGGGCATGTAGCGAAACCCGCGTTCGCCGGGCGCGTCGCCGGTGTTGACCGGCACCGCCGATTTCGCGACGCGGCCGACAAGCCCCTCGCCCAGCCGCAGCCGGGTCTGGTGGACCGATGCGGGGTTCAGCCCCTCGGTGGCGCACAGTTCCAGCGTCTCGGGATCGCGGAACAGGTAGATCGAACACACCTCGGTGCGCATCGAGTCCGCGATGATATGGGTGATCCGGTCAAGCCGCGCCTGCCCCGCGCCGGGCTCGGCCAGCGTGTCGCGCAGCCGTCTGAGCAGCTTGCGGCTCTCGCTCTCGCTCCGTTCGGGCATGGCCCCCTGCCGGGCGGTTTTCAGTCCGCCTTCTCCAGTTCGAACGCATCATGAAGCGCCTGCACGGCGAGTTCCATGTATTTCCGGTCGATCAGCACGGAAATCTTGATCTCGGAGGTCGAGATCACCTTGATGTTGATCCCCTCGGCCGAAAGCGACTGGAACATCCGCGCCGCGACGCCGGCATGGCTGCGCATGCCGATGCCCACGACCGAGATCTTCGCCACGTCGGTGTCGACGATCAGTTCGTCATAGGCGATCTCGCCGCGCGCCTGCGCGTCCTCCATCGCCTTGCGCGCGCGCTCGACCTGGTTGACCGGGCAGGAAAAGGTCATGTCGGTCACCGCGCCGGCATGGGCCTCGTCGTAATCCTTTTCCGAGATGTTCTGCACGATCATGTCGACGTTCACGCCGGCCTCGGCCAGCGGCCCGAAGATCGCCGCGGCGATGCCGGGCCGGTCCTCGATGGTGAACAGCGTGATCTTGGCCTCGTCGCGCGAATAGGCGACGCCGGAGACGACTTTCGATTCCATGATATCCTCCTCGTCGCAGACCAGCGTGCCCGACGCCTCCGTGACCTCCTCGAAGCTCGACAGCACGCGCAGCGGCACCTTGTAGCGCATCGCCAGTTCGACCGACCGGGTCTGCAGCACCTTGGCGCCGAGCGAGGCCAGTTCCAGCATCTCCTCGTAGGCGATCCGGTCAAGCTTGCGGGCCTTGGAACTGATCCGTGGATCGGTGGTATAGACCCCGTCGACATCGGTGTAGATGTCGCAGCGCTCCGCCCCGAAGGCGGCGGCGAAGGCCACCGCGGTGGTGTCCGATCCGCCGCGGCCCAGCGTGGTGATCCGGCCCTCGGGGCTGATGCCCTGGAACCCGGCCACCACGGCGACCTTCATGCCTTCGGCGAACTTCTGGTCGATGTTGTCGCGCGGGATGTCGATGAACCGCGCCGCGGCGTGCTGCGCGGTGGTCTGGATCGGCACCTGCCAGCCCTGCCAGGACCGCGCCGGCACCCCGGTTTCCTGAAGGGTCAGCGCCATCAGCCCGGCGGTCACGTTCTCGCCCGAGGCGACGACGGCATCGTATTCGCGCGCGTCGTGGAACGGCCCGGTCTGTTCCACCCAGCCGACAAGCTCGTTGGTGCGCCCCGCCATGGCCGAGACGATGACGATCACGTCGTAGCCGCGCGCGGTTTCGGCGCGCACCTTTTCCGCGGCGTTGCGGATCCGGTCGAGATCGGCCACCGAGGTGCCGCCGAATTTCATCACCAGAAGCGGCATAACGCCCCCATCGCCCGCCCGCAGGAAATCGCGCGCGTCATAGGCGAGAGCGCCCTGCCCCGCAAGCCTTTCCGCTCAGTAGGGCATGGGCGACCCGTCGTAGGACAGGAAGCAGCCGGTGGCGGCCATGTCGAGCGCGTCGAACCGGTCCATCAGCCCGGCGACGCAGGTGTCGAGGTCGATATCCGCCTCGGCCCCGCCCATGTCGGTCCGGACCCAGCCGGGGTGGTAGATGCCCACCGCGATCCCCTCGGGCTTGAGGTCGGTGGCGAGGTTGCGGCCGAGGTTCAGCGCCGCGGCCTTCGAGGCGCGGTAGATGTAGCTGCCGCCCGGCGCGCGGGTATGCGAGGCCATCTGCGAGGAAATGATCGCGATCCGCCCGCCACCCGCGCGCAGGGCGGGCAGCAGCGCCTCGACGGTCAGGAACACGCCGGTGACGTTGACCGCGAAGGTTTCGGCCCACA
>CAYUXM010000311.1:0-2945 GCA_964448765.1 uncultured Rhodobacterales bacterium | reverse complement strand
GGTGATGATCGGCACGCTGGTGATCGGGCTGGCGGCCTGGCGCTGGGCACGCGACGAAATTGGCCGTGGTCTGAGGACCGGCATCGCGCTCGGAGCGCTCGTCGGTACCGTTGCCACGCTCATCACGGCAGGCGCTTTGGCCAGCGGCGCTGTCACCGCCACCGGCCATTGGGTCGGCGGCGAGTTGACCGACGCCAATGGCCTGCCCGTTCTGGGCTGGTCCACGACGGGCGGCGATCTGCGCGTCGCGCACTTCTTTTCCACGCATCTGCTGCAGGCCCTGCCGATCCTCGGCTGGCTCGCCGACCGGGCGCTGCCACGACTGGCGTCGCCGGTGGTGTGGGTCGGCACAGCGTTCGGGATCGCCGTCGTCTGGCTGACCTTCACCCAAGCGCTCTCGGCGCAGCCATTTCTGGTGATTGCGGGGCCTTGATCGCTGCGGGAAGCATTCCCAGCTTTGGGCGTCATCCCGAGGCTTCGTTTCCGGCGGCCACACAAAAAGACGAACTTGGCGACCCCGGGAGGACTCGAACCCCCAACCCCAGACTTAGAAGGTCCGTGCTCTATCCAGTTGAGCTACGGGGCCGCTGAAAACAGTTCGCAACACTGTTCGTCCCTTTCAGATAGACGTAGTTCCATTGAAAACAAAGAGCAAAATGCCTCTTGACCCCCAGCTTAGAAGGTCCTTGCTCTATCCGGTTGAGCTACGGGGCCGCCGGAAACGGTCCGGAAAACCGTTCGCGCCCCGTTGCTACCGCGTCGGGCCTTGATGTCAAAGCCGAAACCGCACCCGGCCCGGCGAATGGGCGGCCCTGCCGCCCTCGCCGTCCCGCGCGGGCGCGCCGGGGCGATCAGCCGCCTTCGGCGATGGCGCGGGTCATGAACACGCTGTTGGGATCCTCCGCATAGCCCTCGAACGGCGGGCAGTAGGAAAAGCCCGCCCGTTCGTAAAGCGCCCGCGCCGCGCCGAAGGACGGTTGCGCGCCGGTCTCCAGCGACAGCCGGGCGATCCCTTCCGTCCGGGCCGCCGCGATCAGGTGGTCGAGCATCACCCGCGCCAGCCCGCGGCCGCGCAGCTCCGCCAGAACATGCATCGACTTGATCTCGCCATGATCCGGGCCGATCCGCTTGATCGCGCCCATCCCCACCGGCACCCCATCCTCGCGCATCACGAAGAACGAAATCCCCGGCGCGGCCAGCGCGTCGGCCGGCATCATGTGGATGCTTTCCGGCGGCGTGTCGGCGTGCATCGCCTCGGTATGGCGGCGGTGCAGCAGCGCAAGGTCCGCCTGCACGGGATGTTCGCGGGCAATCGTGATCATCGCCGGCGCCCCCCTCCTCGCGCGACAGGGTGGCACGGGCCGCCGCGCCGGGAACGGCCCTCAGGCGAAACGGGTCGCAAGCTCTGCCTCGGGCGCATCGACCTGCCAGAACCGGGTCGCCTCGGGCCCGAGGTCGGCCAGCACGCGGCGTAGCTCGGCATGGTTCACCCGGCGCCAGAGCGCGTAGGCCACATCCTCGATGGCGCTGTCCGGGGTCAGGCTGTGATCGGGGCGCAGCGCCTGCACCTTCGCCACCTGCGCCGCCCGCGTGCCGAACGGGTCCGGCGGCCGCGTGGCATCCCAGCCGGTGACAAAGATCGCCCGCGGCACCGCCGGCAAGACCGCGGCGAAGCGCAGCGCCTGCGGCACCGTCAGGCGGGCGCGGAAGGTCGCCAGCACCGCCTCGATCGCGGTATAGGCAAGATTGTCGGTGGCCAGCCCGCTGCGGTCGCGCACATCGTCCAGAAAGGCGCGCCATTCGGCCCCGGCATGGCGATAGGCATGCGGCATCGGCATCGCCGGGCCCGCCGGGTCAGTGCGTCCAGGCGCCGCGGCGGTCGGTCGCGAAATTCTCGCCATAGCCGCGCGGGCGGACGTTGGGCTTGCGGTCGTGCGCGGGCAGGACGACATAGTCGATGCCGTTCTCGCGCGCATACTCCTCCGCCGCCGCCTGGCTTTCGAAGCGCAGCTTCACCTGGGCCTGGGTATCGGCCGAACTCGTCCAGCCCATCAGCGGATCGATGTCGCGCGCCGTGGCCGGCGCGTATTCCAGCACCCAGTCATGGGTCTTGGCGCTGCCCGATTGCGTCGCTGTCCTCGCCGGCCTGTAGATGCGCGCGCGCATGATCGTCCCCTCGTCGGATCCTGCGCCGTTATCGCCAAAGCGCGGCGCCGGCGCAAGGGCCTGCAGGCCGATCCCCGCCGGCAGGGGTGCTGCCGACCGGTGCTTGGGGAGCTTGGGTGGGGTGGGTGTTTTCCGGTCGGCAGCATTGCTGCTTGCAGGATGGAAGCTACGCCGATGGCGCCGGTCCCGCAAGAACAAGGCAGCAATGCGGCAGGATTAAGTCATTAAAAATGCAAGGTTTCTGTTAACATCTCGTTCAGAAACAAGGGGCCGGGCGGCGAATCCGCCTTGCGCCCGCGGCCCGCGACGCCACATTGGGGGCCGGAGAGTGCCGATGCCCCACAACAACACCAACGCCCCCGCCCCGCGCCCCGACGTGCTGACCCGCCCGAAGCTGGAGGGCGGCAAGCGGTTCGTCATGCATACCGAGTTCCGGGCCGCCGGCGACCAGCCCACCGCGATCGCGGAGCTGTCCGCCGGCATCCTTGCCGGCGACCACGACCAGGTGCTGCTGGGCGCGACCGGCACCGGCAAGACCTTCACCATGGCCAAGGTGATCGAGGAAACCCAGCGCCCGGCGATCATCCTTGCGCCGAACAAGACGCTGGCCGCCCAGCTTTACGGCGAGTTCAAGGGCTTTTTCCCCGACAACGCGGTGGAGTATTTCGTTTCCTACTACGACTACTACCAGCCCGAGGCCTATGTCCCCCGGTCGGACACCTATATCGAGAAGGAAAGCCAGATCAACGAACAGATCGACCGGATGCGCCATTCGGCCA
>CAYUXM010000310.1:0-2978 GCA_964448765.1 uncultured Rhodobacterales bacterium | reverse complement strand
AAGAGGCGCGGCGGCTGCGCCCCGGCATCGTCTTCGGCGCCGACATCATCGCGGGATTCCCGACCGAGACCGAGGCGATGTTCCAAAACTCGCTGAAGCTGGTCGAGGATTGCGGCCTGACCTTCCTGCATGTCTTCCCGTTCAGCCCGCGCAAGGGCACGCCGGCCGCGCGGATGCCGCAGGTGGCGGGCGCGGTGGTGAAGGACCGGGCGCGGCGGCTGCGCGCGGCGGGGCAGGCGCGGCTCGCGGCGCATCTGGCCGCGCAGGTCGGCCGCCGGCTGGAGGTGCTGGTCGAGGGGCCGCGGCTTGGCCGGGCCGAGGATTTCACCGAGGTCGGCTTTGCCGAGGACCGGCCCGAGGGGCGGATCGTGACCGCGACGATCCGGGGCATCGCCGAGACGCGGCTGGCGGCCTGACGGCGCCCGTTCGCCCGGCCGGGCACCGCGCCGCCCGGCGTTGCGGCAGGGGCAACCTTGGCATGAAGCGGCCCGCCACTACCCAACCACAAGGCTATAGCCATCCAAACGGACTGTGCTAGGCTTCGCCATGGAAACGCGCCTAAAGTTGGAGGACTGCAGGATGCGAGCGACAGTGCTTGGTTTGGCTTTTTCGGTGACGAGTGCTCTGCTGGCCGGGACGGCCGCGGCCGAAGATGCCGGGGTCGGCGCGGCGCTTTACGGCGAATGGTGTGCCGCCTGCCACGGCGCGACCGGCATGGGTGACGGCGACATGGCCGGCGTGATGACGATCCCGTCGCCGAATCTCACGCTGCTGGCGCAGAACAACGACGGCGTCTTCCCGATGCTCGACGTGATCCACATCGTCGACGGGCGCACCGGCGTGCGCGCGCATGGCGGCATGATGCCGGTCTTCGGGCGGGTGTTTTCCAGCGCCGACGAGGCCAACCCCTACGGCTCGGTCCTCGAGGCGCGCGGCCGCGTCCTGTCGCTGGCGATGTATCTCGAGTCGATCCAGAAATAGGCGCGCCGGCCCGGCCGCCGGCGGTTTGTCGGGCCGGGGAGGAACCGGCTTCACGGCGGGCCGGGCACATCGTAGCGTCGGCGGCCAGGAGGCCGCCGATGCACCCCAATCCCGCCTTTCGCGACACCCCCGACGAGATCAGCCTTGCCTTCGCGCGGGGCCGCGGCTTCGGGGTTCTGGCCGTCAACGGGCCGGACGGACCGCTTCTGTCGCACGTACCGTTCCTTCTGTACGAAGACGGCCGAACGGCAGAGTTGCACCTTGTCCGCTCCACGGCGGTCGCCCGGCTGGGCGCTGGCCCGGTGCCCGCGGTGCTCGCGGTGACCGGGCCGGAGGGCTACGTCTCGCCCGACTGGTACGCCATTCCCGACCAGGTGCCGACGTGGAATTACGTCGCCGTCCATCTCCGCGGCCGGCTGGAACGTCGCCCGCAGGAGGAATTGCGCGGCATGCTCGATCGGCTCTCGGACGCGTTCGAGGCGCGGCTGGCGCCGAAACCGGCCTGGACGACCGGCAAGATGGCCGACGCGACGATGGAACGGATGATGCGGCAGATCCTGCCTTACCGTCTGGAGATCGCCGAGGTGCAGGGCACCTGGAAGCTGGGCCAGAACAAGCCGCAAGCCGCGCGGTTGGGCGCGGCGGACGGTCTGGCGGCGACCGGCGCCACGGACCTGGCGACGCTGATGCGCGCACCGCCGGAGAGCGATGGACAGTGACCGGGGCCGCTCCTAATGTCGCGCCACCGACAGGGAGGCAGCGATGAAGCTCTACCATTCCCCGACCTCGCCTTACGTGCGCAAGGTCATGGTCCTTCTGGCCGAGACCGGGCAGCAGGACGACGTGACTCTGGTGCCGGCCACCGGCACGCCGGTCGATGCCGGCTCGATGCCGCTGGCGCAGAACCCGCTGGGCAAGATCCCGGCGCTGGAGCGGCCCGAGGGCCCGGCGCTTTACGACAGCCCGGTGATCTGTCGCTATCTCGACGACCGCGCCGGCGGCCGGCTCTACCCGGCCGCGCCGCGCCTGTGGGACACGCTGGTGCTTGAGGCGACGGCCGACGGGATCGTCGATGCCGCGATCCTTATGGTCTACGAATGGCGCGTCCGGCCCGAAACCGCCCGGTTCGAACCCTGGGTCGAGGGCCAGTGGGCCAAGGTCGCCCGCGCGCTCGACGCCATCGAGGGGCGCTGGATGAGCCATCTCGCTGGCCCGCTCGACATGGGGCAGGTCGCGGTCGGCTGCGCGCTGGGCTACCTCGATTTCCGGCACGGCGATCGCAACTGGCGCGGCGCCTGCCCCGCGCTCGCGGCCTGGTACGAGGGGTTCGCGGCCCGCCCCAGCATGCAGGCGACGGTGCCGCCCGCCGCCTGATCCGCAATGACGCTGCCCTGGGCGGAGTTCCTGACGGTCTGGACGATCCTGGCGCTCAACATCGCCTCGCCGGGGCCCAACGTGCTCAACACCATCGCCACCGCGATGGGATCGGGCCGCGCCGCGGGAATGGGCGCGGCGCTGGGCGTGGGACTTGGCATCGGCGTGTGGTGCCTTGGGATGGCGCTTGGCATGGCGGCGGTCTTTGTCGTGCTGCCGCTGGCGCGCGGGCTGCTGACGGCGCTGGCAATCGCGCTGCTGCTGTGGTTCGCCGCGCGTTACCTGCGCACCGCCTGGGCCGGGTTTCGCCGGCGCGGCGCGGGCGGTCTGGCGGAACGGCAGGGGATGGGCCTTGGCGCGGGGTTCCGGCGGTCGCTGGCGGTGAACCTGCTCAATCCCAAGGCGCTGACCTCGTGGCTGGCGATCGTCGCGATCTTCCCGTTGGCCCGCGCCAAGGGCGGCGATATCGCGCTGCTGTGCGCCGGAGCCTGCGGCCTGTCGTTCTCGATCCACACGGTCTACGCGCTGGCGTTCTCGGCGCCGCCGGCGGCGCGGTTCTACCTGCGCCACGCCTGGATCGTCAGCGGCGCGACCGGGCTGTTCTTCCTGTCCTTCGCCGCCGC
>CAYUXM010000309.1:0-3004 GCA_964448765.1 uncultured Rhodobacterales bacterium | reverse complement strand
GGCGAGACGGAATGCGACCCGCGCGGCTTCGACGTGGCGCGCTTCGGCACCTGGACGACGCCGGGCTACACCGTGCCCAAGGTGATCGAGAACTACCAGCGCCGGTTCTCCGTCAGCTACCCGAACGAGGAGCTGCCGGCGGCGCGGCCGTTCCGCACCACGCCGATGTACGACATCTGGACCGACATGCGCGCGGTCTTCGGCCAGCAATACGGGCTGGAGGTGGTGAACTACCACGCCCTGCCCGGCGAACCGCTGCACGAGGTGCCAAGCTTCCGCCGCTCCAACGCCTGGGAGGCGACGAAGGCCGAGGTCTTCGCGGTGCGCGAGGGCGTGGGCATCAACGAGGTGCAGAACTTCGGCAAGTTCCGCGTCACCGGCGCGGGCGCGCGCGACTGGCTTGACCGGATCATGGCCGGCGCGATCCCCAAGCCCGGCCGGCTCAGCCTGACCCCGATGCTGTCGCCGAAGGGCCGGATCATCGGCGATTTCACCGTCACCTGCCTCACGGAGACCGAATTCCAGATCACCGGCAGCTATGGCGCGCAGGCCTATCACGAACGCTGGTTCCGGCAGAACCTCGACGCGGGCGTGACGGTCGAGAATGTCTCGGACCGGTTGACCGGGTTCCAGATCGCCGGGCCGAAGGCGCGCGATCTTCTGGCCCGCGTCACCCGCGCCGATGTCTCGGCTACGGCGTTCCGGTTCATGGATGCGCGGCGGATGGTGGTGGGCATGGTCGATTGCCTGGTCCAGCGGGTCAGCTACACCGGCGACCTCGGCTATGAAATCTACTGCGATTTCATGGCGCAACGGGCGCTTTGGCAGGTGCTGTGGGAAGCCGGGCAAGAGCTGGGCCTGCGCCCGTTCGGCATGCGCGCGATGATGTCCTTGCGGCTCGATCGCCTGTTCGGGTCGTGGAGCCGCGAGTTCAGCCCCGATTACATGCCGGGCGAAACCGGGATCGACCGGTTCATCCGCTGGAACAAGCCCGCCGACTGGGTCGGCAAGGCCCTGGCGCTGAAGGAAAGGGTCGAGGGGCCGAAGCGGCAGCTGTGCGCCTTCGTCGTCGACGCGACGGATGCCGATGTTGTGGCCTACGAGCCGATCTGGATCGGCGACCAGGTGGTGGGCTTTTGCACCTCGGGCGGATTCTCGCACTGGACGAACCAGTCGGTCGCGCTGGGTTTCGTTCCGACGGAGCTGATCGCCGACGATCTGGAGGTCGAGATCGAGATCCTCGGCGACCGGCGTCGGGCGCGGCGCGTCACCGGCGCGCTGTGGGATCCGGAAGCCGCGCGGATGCGGGGCTGAGGGGCGTTGGCGGCCCCGGCGCACGGCGCACGGAGAACGGAGGCCAAGGGCCCGGACTGCCGGCGTTTCGTCGCCATGGTCCGCGCGTCATGACCGGCGTCCTGATCCTGATCCCCGCCGCCGGTGCCTCGCGGCGGATGCGCGGCCGCGACAAGCTGCTGGAACCGGTCGCCGGCCAGCCGCTGTTGCGCCGGGTCGCACGGGCGGCGGCGGCGACCGGCCAGCCGGTGCTGGTCACCCTGCCCGAAGGCGACAGGGCCCGCCGGGCCGCGCTGGACGGAACCGGCGTGACCCGGCAGGAGATCGACGGGACGGAGGGGATGGCCGCCTCGATCCGCGCCGGGGTGCAGGCGGCCCGGATCGCCGGGGCGCGCGGCCTTCTGGTGATGCTGGCCGACATGCCGGAGATCGACAGCGCGATGCTGACCACCCTGATCGCCGGTTTCGCCGCCGATCCCGCGCAGGTGCTCCGCGCGGCGGCGGCGGATGGCACGCCGGGCAACCCGGTCGTGATCCCCGCGCGGCTGTTTCCCGCCCTAGAGGGCGTCACCGGCGACGCGGGCGCGCGGCAGGTCGTGACGCGCGAGGCACCGCGGCTCTGCCCCCTGCCCGGCCGCGCCGCGCTGACCGATCTCGACACGCCCGAAGACTGGGCGGATTGGCGCGCGCGAACAGGGCTTTAGCGGGCGTCTTTCCCGAACCGCCACGTCGCCCGGGCCTTGCCCGGCGGCGCCGGTGGCCCCATCTTCGGCCAAGGTCACGCAACAGAGGACGGTCCCATGGCATGCCTCCCCGCCGCGCCGCGCCACTTCGCCCCCGCCCCCGCCTCCACCCTTGTCCTTGTCCTTGCCGCCCTGCTGGCCGCGTGCCTCGCACCGGCAACAGCCGCGCGGGCCGAGGCGCTGCTGGCCCCGGAACGCCGGCTGATCACGCTGTTCGAACAGGCCAAGGACTCGGTCGTCTCGATCACCACCGAAACCCGCGTCGTCGATCCCTGGCGGCGGCAGGCGCAGATGGTGCCGCAGGGCTCCGGTTCCGGGTTCTTCTGGGACGATCGCGGCCATGTCGTGACCAATGCCCACGTGATCCGGGCGGCCAGCGCGGCCGAGGTGCACCTGTCCGACGGCCGGGTGCTGCCCGCGCGGCTGGTGGGCACCGCGCCGGGGCATGATCTTGCGGTGCTGCGGATCGACATCGCCGCCGATGCCCCGCCGCCCCTGCCCGTCGGCGACAGCGCCGGGCTGCGCGTCGGCCAGAGCGTGCTGGCGATCGGCAACCCCTTCGGGCTGGACTGGACGCTGACCGCCGGCATCGTCTCGGCGCTGGGCCGGGACATCCCGACCGGCGGCGGCGGCCGGATCGAGGGGCTGATCCAGACCGACGCGGCGATCAACCCCGGCAATTCCGGCGGGCCGCTGATCGATTCCTCGGGCCGGCTGATCGGGGTGAACACGGCGATCTTCAGCCCCTCCGGCTCCTCCGCCGGAATCGGGTTCGCCGTGCCGGTCGACACGGTGGCCCGCGTGGTGCCGCAGCTGATCGCGCATGGCCGCTACCGGCCGCCGGTGCTTGGCGTGCGCTTCGATCCGCGGATCGACGCGCTGGCGCGGCGCAACGGGATCGAGGGCGTCGTGGTGCTTGGCGTGACCCCGGGCAGCCCGGCCGCGGCGGCCGGCCTGCGCCCGGCGAC
>CAYUXM010000308.1:0-3027 GCA_964448765.1 uncultured Rhodobacterales bacterium | reverse complement strand
TGCGGATCGCCCCGGCCATGTGGGTATTGGCCAGCCGCAGCACCGCCTCGGCGGCCTGTTCCGGCCCCAGCCCCAAGGGCGCGCCGATCTGTTCGGCCATCGCGGCGCGCGCGGCCGCGGCGCCGGCGCCGAACCGGTCGGCGGGCAGCCGCCCGAGGATCAGGTTGGCGTCGGAAATGGTGACCCGTGTTCCGCCGCGGCCATAGCAGATCGGCCCCGGCGCGGATCCCGCGCTGTCCGGGCCGACGCGCAGCATGCCCCCGGCATCGACCCGCGCGATCGATCCACCGCCGGCGCCCACGGTGCGCACATCGACCATCGGCACGTGAATCGGCATCGCGTATTCCACCTCGATCTCGTTCGAGACCGGTGCGATGCCGCCGCGGATCATCGCGACATCGGTCGAGGTGCCGCCCATGTCGTAGGTCAGCAGATTGCCGATCCCCGCGCGCCGCCCGGTCGCCACCGCCGCCATCACGCCCGAGGCCGGGCCGGACATCACCGTCTTGACCGCCTCGCGCGACACGCTGCGGGCCGAGACCATGCCGCCATTGCCGTTCATCACCAGAAGCTCGTGGCCGTAGCCGCGCTCGCCCAGCTGGTCGGCCAGCCGCGCGACGTAGCGTTCCAGCAGCGGCTGCACCGCCGCGTTCACCGCCGCCGTCACGCCGCGTTCGTATTCCCGGCTTTCGGACAAGAGCGCATGGCCCGCGGTGACATGGCCGTTCGGCCAGAGCCCGGCGGCGATCTCTACCGCGCGAAGCTCGTGCGCGGGATTGGCATAGGCATGCAGGAAGTGGATCACGAGGCTTTCGCAGCCCGCCGCCAGAAGCTGCCGCACCGCCGCCGCCACCGCCGCCTCGTCGAGCGGGGTCAGAACCCGGCCGCGCGCGTCCATCCGCTCGGGCACCTCCAGCCGCAGGTCGCGCGGGATCACCGGCACGAAGGCCCCGTGCATCCCGTAGGCCTGCGGCCGGGTCCGGCGGCCCAGTTCCAGCACGTCGCGGAAGCCCTCGGTGGTGATCAGCCCGGTGCGGGCCAGCCGGCGTTCCAGCACCGCGTTGGTGGTGGTGGTGGTGCCGTGCACGATCAGGTCGACCGCGGCAAGGTCGGTGCCCGCCGCCTCGAAGGCCGCCAGCACGCCGGGCGCCTGGTTGGGCAGGGTGGTGGGCACCTTGGCCAGCTCCACCCGCCCCGCCGCCGGATCGAAGACGACCAGATCGGTGAAGGTGCCGCCGACGTCGACCCCTGCGACCAGCCCGGCCATTCAGACCCCCACGTGATCGGCGAACTGCCGCGCGTCGGGCGAAAGATCGGCGGCGCGGGCGGTTTCGGCGATCTGTCCGTTCGCCATGAAGGCGATGGCGTCGGCCACGCGCAGCGCCGCATCGACCCGCTGTTCGACGAGGATGGTGGCCACGCCGGTGTCCTTGAGCCTGAGCACCGTGTCCTGAATGAGCCGGATCATCGAGGGTTGCAGCCCCTCGGTCGGTTCGTCCAGCATCAGCACCTTGGGTTCGAGGCAAAGCGCGCGGGCGATCGCCAGCATCTGCTGTTCGCCCCCCGACAGGGTGGAGGAGACCTGGCCGAGCCGCTCGCGCAGCCGCGGAAACAGGTCCAGCACCGCCTCGCGCACCTCCGGCCCGCCGTCGCGCGCGTAAAGCCCGACAGACAGGTTCTCGGCCACCGTCAGCGGGCCGAACAGCCGCCGGCCCTGCGGCACGTAGGCGACGCCGTGATGCGGCACCCGGTGCGCGGGCAGGCTGTGCACCTCGATCCCGTCCAGCACGATCCGGCCCGCGGCGGGCGGCACCAGCCCCATGATGCATTTCAGAAGCGTCGACTTGCCCGCGCCGTTGCGGCCCATGATCGCCGTGACCTCGCCCGCCCGCGCCTCGAAGCCGACGTCGCGCAACACGGTGATCGGGCCGTAGCCCGCGGTCAGGCCCTCAACCCGCAGCATGGTGGCCCCCGAGATAGGCATCCTGCACGCCCGGATCGGCGCGCACCGCGTCTGGCGTGCCGACGGCCAGCACCCGGCCGAAGTTCAGAACCGTGATCCTGTCGGCCAGGTCCATCACCACGTCCATGTTGTGTTCGATCAGCAGGATCGTGGTGTCCGGCACGAGGCTGCGGATCAGCGCCTTGAACCCCTCGATCTCGCCCGCGGCAAGGCCCTGGGTCGGCTCGTCGAGGATCAGCACACGGGGCTTGAGTGCCAGCCCCATCGCGACCTCCAAAAGCCGCTGGTGGCCATAGGACAGCGTGCCGGCCTCCTGTGCAACGAAGCCGGTCAGGCCGACGCGGCCCAGCGCCTCGGCCACGCCGGCGGCGATGTCGGCCGCACCGCGCGACTGCACCGCAAGCGCCACGTTGTCGAAGACCGTGAGCCGCGGATAGATCGAGGTGATCTGGAAGGTATAGGCGATGCCGGCGCGGACCCGGGCATGGGCGGGCAGACGGGTGATGTCCTGCCCGGCCAGCGTGATCCGCCCCGCCTGCACCGGCAACCGGCCCGACAGAAGGCTCACGAAGGTCGTCTTGCCGGCGCCGTTGGGGCCGATCAGCGCGTGAATCTCGCCCGGCTCCAGCCGGAAGTCGACGCCATCGACGGCCCGTAGCCCGCCGAAATGGCGCACCAGCCCCTCGGTCTGCATCAGGGCAGCCATCGCGCCCCCCGTTCCCGGATCGTGCCGAGGATGCCCTTCGGCGCGAACAGGATCAGCAAGACCAGCGCCGCGCCCACGAAGAACAGCCAGGCGGAGGTGAAACCCGAGGTGATGTCGATCAGGTAAAACATCGCCAGCGCGCCGAGGAACGGGCCCAGTACCGTGCCGGCGCCGCCCAGCAACACGTAAAGCAGCGGCAGGATCGAATACTGGATCGTGGCGAAACTGCCGCCGACATAGCCGAACAGCAGCCCGTAGGCCGCCCCCGCCGCGCCGGCGTAGAGGCCCGAGATCACCAGTGCCGCCAGCTTCACCCGGAACGGATCGTAGCCCAGCATGCGCGAGCGTTCCTCGTTCT
>CAYUXM010000307.1:0-3033 GCA_964448765.1 uncultured Rhodobacterales bacterium | reverse complement strand
TCGGTCGAGGAACTGGTGCAGAAACTCAAGGAAGAGGCGGGGGTGCTCTGATGGCTGTTCTTCTTCTTGCCGAAATCACCGACGGTCAGCTGGCCGCGGACGCCACCACCAAGGCCGCGACCGCCGCCGCGAAGATGGGCGAGGTGACGGTGCTCGCCGCCGGGGCCAAGGCCGCCGATGCGGGCGCCGAAGCCGCGAAGATCGACGGCGTGGCCAAGGTTCTGGTCGCCGAGGATGCCGCGCTGGGGCATCGCATGGCCGAAGCCACCGCGGCGCTGATCGTGGCGCTTGCCGGCGATTACGACCATATCGTCGCCCCGGCCACCACGGATGCCAAGAACGTGCTGCCGCGCGTGGCCGCGCTCTTGGACGTGATGGTGATCACCGATGTCTCGGGCGTGGTCGATGGCGACACGTTCGAACGCCCGATCTACGCCGGCAACGCGATCCAGACGGTGACGTCGACCGACCCCAAGAAGGTCGTCTCGATCCGCACCTCGTCTTTCGACGCGGCCGGCATGGGCGGCTCCGCCCCGGTGGAGACCGTCGCGGTTCCGGCCGATCCGGGCCTTGCCGAATGGGTCGAGGACAAGGTCGCGGCCTCGGACCGGCCGGAACTGACCTCGGCGGGCATCGTCGTCTCGGGCGGCCGCGGCGTGGGTTCCAAGGACAGTTTCGACCTGATCGAGAAGCTGGCCGACAAGCTGGGCGCCGCCGTCGGCGCCAGCCGCGCCGCGGTGGATTCGGGCTACGCGCCGAACGACTGGCAGGTGGGCCAGACCGGCAAGGTCGTCGCGCCGGAGCTTTACGTCGCCGTCGGCATCTCGGGCGCGATCCAGCACCTCGCGGGGATGAAGGATTCGAAGGTCATCGTCGCGATCAACAAGGACGAGGAGGCGCCGATCTTCCAGGTCGCCGACTACGGCCTTGTCGCCGACCTGTTCACGGCGGTGCCGGAACTGACCGAAAAGCTCTGATCCGGCCCGCCCGGAACGATCGAAGGCCCGCCGGACCGGCGGGCCTTTTTCGTTCTTCAGGCGGTGAGTCGACCGGCCTCAGGCCAGTTCGCGCACGACCGGCAACAGCGTGTCGGCGATCTCGGCATGCACGGCCGGGCCGGGCATCTCGGCCGCCGCCGGTTCGTCGAGCGGCGCGAAGTGCATCCCCGCCGTGCCCTGGATCCGCGCCGCATGGGTCGGGCAGACCCGCACCAACTGGGTGGCATAGGGCCGGATCTCGGCCACCATCTCCTCGTCCACCATCAGCGGATCGGCGCCCAGCGTGTCCTTCTCGCGGCCCGGCGGGTGATGATCCTCCAGCCACAAGAGCACGGTCGGCCCCTCGAACTTCTGCAACAGGCCCTTCATCCGCGCGACCCAGGCCGTCTTCAGCTCGTTTTCGAGGATCGCGTACTTGTCGGGGAAATTCGTCTTCATGTGCGACAGCATGTGCCGGGTGAAGTGGTACTCGGTGAAATCCACCTCGCGGAACACGGTCTTCATCAGCGTCGAGGCGCGCAGGAACCGGTCGTTGCGGCGCGGATGCACGGCGTAGAACCGGTTCGACATGTTCTGCGCCCCGATCAGCTGGATCACCGTGACCTTCGCCGAGGCGCAGGCATCCAGCACCACGGGTTCCTGCAGGAACACGTCGAGCCCGGCATTGACGTAGCCGAAGTTCACCACCGGCATGCCAAGCCCGTCCTCGACCAGCGCCGGGAACGGCTTTTCCACGAACTTGCCGTAGGTCTCGGTTCCACCGATCACGGCGACATAGTCGCCCTCGAGCTTGCGGCGCGGGCCGCGGAACAGGAGTTTCGACGTGCCGTATCGGCACGGAAAATAATCAAGGGCCCCCTCGCCCTGGTATTCATAGGCCATTCCACCCACCTTGAGATTTCGACTCACCCGCCACGACTTTGGCGGCTGCGGATTGCCAAATCCCTAAGTGGACAATTCGATGCACCGGCGGATGCGGCCGGCCTTCGGCCTTGCCCGGCGCGGGGCCGGGCCGTAAGGTCGCCCCGGATCAGGAACGGGGTGTGTCATGGGTATCCAGAGGGTCGGAATCGTCGGTGCGGGCCAGATGGGTAACGGCATCGCGCATGTCTTCTCGCTGGCCGGCTACGACGTGATGATGACCGACATCAGCCAGGAGGCGCTGGATTCCGCGCTGGCGCTGATCGACCGCAACATGGCCCGCCAGGTCACCCGCGGCCGGATCACCGAGGCCGACAAGACGGCCGCGCAGGGCCGGATCGCGACAACGCTGAAACTGGCCGATCTGGGCCAGACCGACCTCGTGATCGAGGCCGCGACGGAACGCGAGACGGTCAAGCAGGCGATCTTCGAGGATCTGCTGCCGCATCTGAAGCCCGACACGATCCTGACCTCGAACACCTCGTCGATCTCGATCACCCGGCTGGCCAGCCGCACCGACCGGCCGGAAAAGTTCATGGGGTTCCACTTCATGAACCCGGTGCCGGTGATGCAGCTGGTCGAACTGATCCGCGGCATCGCGACGGACGAGCCGACCTACAAGGCACTCGTCGAAGTCGTCGAGAAGCTGGGAAAGACCGCGGCCAGCGCCGAGGATTTTCCGGCCTTCATCGTCAACCGCATCCTGATGCCGATGATCAACGAGGCGGTCTACACGCTGTACGAGGGCGTGGGCAACGTGAAGTCCATCGACGAATCGATGAAGCTGGGCGCGAACCACCCGATGGGGCCGCTGGAACTTGCGGATTTCATCGGTCTCGACACCTGCCTGGCGATCATGAACGTCCTGCATGACGGGCTGGCGGACACCAAGTACCGGCCCTGCCCGCTTCTGGTGAAATATGTCGAGGCCGGCTGGCTGGGCCGCAAGACCCAGCGCGGGTTCTACGACTACCGCGGCGAGGCGCCGGTGCCGACGCGCTGAGCCCCGGCCCCCGGTCTTT
Source organism: uncultured Rhodobacterales bacterium (assembly GCA_964448765.1). Classification (GTDB taxonomy): domain Bacteria; phylum Pseudomonadota; class Alphaproteobacteria; order Rhodobacterales; family Rhodobacteraceae; genus JANSXY01. The sequence continues at coordinate 92 of CAYUXM010000307.1, read as the reverse complement.
CGCCGATTTGCCGGCGCGTCAGCCGTCCAGCGACAGGGTCGTCTCGCGCAGCCAGGCGAGGTAGCCGCGCGGGTTCGAGGCCCATTTCCGGC